>JBOGGX010000217.1:0-50315 GCA_050744245.1 Acidimicrobiales bacterium | reverse complement strand
GGCGGCCGCCGCGGCCGCCTCCTGGGCCGCCCGCTGGGCATCGATCAGCCGGGCTTCCTCGGCGGCCACGTTGGCGGCCAGGGTGGCCAGGGCTGCGCCCACGTCGGCCTGGCTTCCCTGGAGGGCGTTGACCTGGGCCGCCACCTCGGCCGCCTGCCGACGGACACGGTCGCGTTCGGCCCGGGGGTCGTCGGCGGGCGCACCCGATGCGCCCGCGGCGATGGTGACGGCCACGGCCCAGGCGAGGGCCGCGCCCAGAACACGTCGCCATCCAAGCAGCTGTCGCACGCTCTCCCGTTTCTCCCCTCAACCCTTCAGCGGTGTCGTTCGGTGTCTCGTCGTCACGGGACGCGCCTCGACCGAGAGGTCGTCATGGAATCGCAACACTATGGCAGGTCTCTGTCACCCGATGCCAGGGTGTCGGTAAGAGTTCTGTCATTCTGAGGGTTCGCCGGACGGCGACGCCGGTTCGGCCACCACCGGCAGCGCGGCCGGCGTCTTGGCCAGGCTGATCAGCGCCCAGCCGATGAGGATGACCACCGCGCCCAACCCGAACGCCATCGTGGCCACGCCGAACGACACGACAGAGGTGAACAGCGAGGCCCGGAGGAACGACGCGGGCATCGCCGTCTGGCGCACCTCGGCGTCCTGCGGCAGCTCGGCAAAGGTCAGCCCGCCGGTGGCCTCGAGGGCATGCTTCTGGATCACGTTGGCCTGGGCGTACGCGGTGAACGGTCCGTTCACCTGCTGCCCGGCGAAGTTGTCGGCGTCGTCCGACACCGTGATGTTCTCGTCGGCCACCTGACCGGCGACCACCACCCAGGTCGCGACCCCGGCAACCATCTGATCGCCCCGGCGACGATCACGAGGATGCCGAGCAGGCGAACCCTGCCGTTGTGGTCCGGTGGTCTGGTCGTGGCCGCGGGCGCGGCCGTGGCGGTTGACATGGTGGCTCCTCAGTCGAACGCGAGGACTCCGAACCGCCCGCACCCCGTCGGCACAACTGTAGGTGAGCGGTCGCGCACGGAAAAGCGAAGCGCCGCCGCCGCTACCATCGCAGGTTCGTCGCCCCCGTAGCTCAGGGGATAGAGCGTCGGTTTCCTAACTCGACCGGGCGGGTTGCGTCGATCCTGGTCGGTGACGTTTCCGCAGGTCAGGGCTGGTGCGGTCTGACCGCCCGATACCGCTCGTGACCCCCATTCACCGCCCGTTGTGGCACAGCTGTGGCACGAAACGCGAGTCCCGCAGCGGTCGCGGCTGGCCATTCTGGTTGCCATGACCCGGTGGTTCACCGCCGACCTGCATCTCGGCCACGCCAACATCATCGACTACTCCCGTCGGCCGTTCGACAGCGTCGACGAGATGAACCGCGCTCTGATCGACAACTGGAACGAAGTCGTCGATGACGACGAGGTGTGGATGCTCGGCGACTTCGCGCTCGGCAAAATCGCGGAGAGCCTCCCGCTTGTAGGGGGAGCTCGCCGGCCGAAAGTTTCTTCTGACGGGAAACCATGACCGCTGCTGGCCGGGCCACGGTCGGCGCGCCGAAGGATGGGAGGCGCAGTACCTCGAGGCTGGGTTCGACGAGATCGTCCACGGCCATCTCACGATCGACCTCGGTGAGCACCGACCGCTCGCCTGCCACTTCCCGTACCGCGGCGACAGCCACTACCGTGACCGCTTCGTGGACAGCCCGCCCGAGGACCGAGGGCGATGGCTCCTGCACGGCCACGTGCACGAGCGGTGGCTCCAACGCGGGCGCATGATCAACGTTGGTGTCGACGCGTGGGACTACCGCCCAGTTGCCGAGGAGCAGATCGCGAGCGTCATCGCGGCCGGCCCCAGCGACATCTAGGCGGAGCGCCTACCCTTCACGCGGCTATCCACAAGGGGCTGACCAGCCTGGAGGACCGTCGTGGGAAGAGATCGGGGGAAGGCGTGCCAGCGACGAACAAGTCGGGGGCGGCATGAACATCTTTGATCTTCGCCAGGAGTTGGTTGCCGACTACGGGCAGTTCATCCGAGGCTTCCTCAAGATTCGCGACGCTGAACTCGACGCGTTCGTCCAGGCCGAGCTGAGCCGGGGTGTGTTGTGGCCCGAACCGTGGATCTCGCTGAACCCCAACTTCGAGCCAGGCGGACGCGTCGACGACCTCGTCGCCGACGGGTTGCTGCACGACGAGTGCCGGCGGGTGTTCCGGATCAAGTCCGAAGCGGACCCGAACGGCAGCCCACTGCGCCTGCATCGCCACCAAGCCGACGCAATGCAGGCAGCCGCCTCGCGGGACAACTATGTGCTAACGACGGGCACCGGGTCCGGCAAGAGCCTGGCGTACATCCTCCCGATCGTCGACCGGATCCTCCGCGATGGTCCCGGCAACGGCATCAAAGCGCTGGTCGTCTACCCAATGAACGCCTTGGCGAACAGTCAAGCGAACGAGCTGCGGAAGTTCCTGTCACTCGGCTATCCCGACGGTCGCTGCCCGATCACGTTCAGGCGCTACACCGGCCAGGAGCGCGAGGAGGAACGACGAGAGATCATCGCTGACCCTCCCGACGTCCTCCTCACCAACTACGTGATGGCCGAGCTCATCCTCACTCGCGTGCATGAGCGGGGCCTTGTCCGAGCGGCGAACGGCCTCCGGTTCCTCGTGCTGGACGAGCTCCACACGTACCGGGGTCGCCAAGGTGCTGACGTGGCACTACTGGTGCGCCGCATCCGAGACGCGTGCAACGCAAGCGATCTCCAGTGCATCGGCACCTCCGCCACACTGGCCTCCGGGGGTACGTTCGACGACCAGCGCATCGAAGTCGCCGCGGTCGCAACCCGGCTCTTCGGCGACACCGTGAACCCTGAGCGCGTGATCGGCGAGACATTGCGCCGTGCGATCTCGGACCACGACTTCACCAACCCAAGTGTTACCGATCTGCTTCGCGATCGTGTCCTGAACCCCGACCCACCGTTTGACTTCGACGCGCTGAATGCCGATCCGTTGGCCTCATGGATCGAGACGACCTTCGGGCTGCGAGCCGGCGAGAACGGGCGGCTCGTGCGTGCCCGGCCGCTGACCATCACCGGAGACAACGGAGCAGCCGCTCAGCTCGCTCGGCTCTGCGGCGTCGACAATGACGCGGCCGCCGCCGCCATACGCGCGGGACTGCTGGCTGGGTGCACGATCCAAGACCCAGACACCCGCCGCCCTGTCTTCGCATTTCGGCTGCACCAGTTCGTCACCCGCGGCGACACCGTGTACGCGGCGCTCGGTCATTCTGGGGCTCGTCACGTCACGATGCAGGCCCAACGGCTCGATCCGACCGACCCGGCGAGCACGCGCATCCTGCTCCCCCTCGTGTTCTGTCGCGAGTGCGGGCAGGACTACTACTCCGTCGCCCGCGTCGCCGCCGACGACAACTTGGAGCATGGAGCGGCGACCCTCCTCCCTCGCGCTCTCGGCGAGCAGGACCCCGAACAGGGGGAAGCCGCGTTCCTACATCTGTCGGCCGACAACCCGTTCCCGTCTGACGACTATCTCGAACGGCTGCCCGATGACTGGATCGAGGAGGACCGCAACGGCTTGCGACGGGTTCGGCGCGACCGGCAAGACTGGGTTCCGCGCCCTGTCGGCGTTCATCCCGACGGAACGCTGGGCAGCCCGGGCGAGCCGGGAACCCTCGCTGGGCATCTTGTCCCAACGCCGTTTCGCTTCTGCCTGCATTGCGGCGTCGCGTACAGCTTCACCACCCGCAGCGACATCTCGAAGCTCACCACGCTCGGCCTCGAGGGCCGGTCGACGGCGACCACCATGCTGTCGCTGTCAATCCTCCGCTACCTGCGCACCTTCGGCGCCGAGGCGGGCATCGCTCAGAAGCTGCTGACCTTCTCCGACAACCGGCAGGATGCGTCCCTCCAAGCCGGTCACTTCAACGACTTCATTCAGGTCAGCCTGCTCCGGACCGCGCTCTACAACGCTGTCGATGCCGCGTCCGGCGGGCTCACCCACGAGGCCTTGGCGCCGGCCGTCTATGACGCTCTTGGCCTGGACATCGGCGAGTACGCCATGGACCCGGACGTGCGGTTTGCCGCGCGCGAGGACACAGACCGCGCCTTGCGGGAGGTCCTCGCGTACCGCCTCTACACCGACCTCCGTCGAGGTTGGAGGGTCACCGCGCCGAACCTTGAACAGGCCGGACTGCTCCGCATCGACTACCGCTCGCTGCCCGAGGCGTGCGGAGCGGAGGACCTCTGGACCACGCATCCCGTGCTGGCCGACGCCGAGCCAGCCGTACGCGAGCACCTCGCCCGCGCCCTGCTCGACTTCATGCGGCGGGAGCTTGCTGTCCGGGTCGACTACCTCGACGCAGGAGCGCAGGAACAGCTCGTACAGCGGTCCAACCAGCACCTCATCGCACCATGGGGCCTCGACGAGAACGAGCAGGACAAGCTGGAACGCGCCACCGTCCTCGTGCCCCGGGGGCGGCGACCTCGCGATGACGCCCGGATCGTTCAGCTATCGGCTCGCTCGAACTTCGGCCGATTCGTTCGCCGGACGCTCAACCAGAATGGCCGACAGGTCAGCGTGGCCGACACCGAGCTTCTCATCCCCCAGCTACTCGATGCGCTGCGCCAGGCCGGGCTCGTGACCATCGTCCGCGAGGACCGCGACGACGTGCCCGGATACCAGGTGTCGGCGGCCGCGCTCATTTGGCGAGCCGGCGACGGCACAGCCGCTTCCCACGATCCAATCCGGGTGCCGCACGCGCCCGAGGCCGGACTCCGGACCAACGCTTTCTTCGTGGGCTTCTATCGACACGTCGCCGCGACGCTCCGCGGCTTGGTGGCCAAGGAGCACACCGCCCAAGTCCCGAATGACGAACGTGAACGGCGAGAAGACGCGTTCCGGGAGAACCGTCTTCCGCTCCTCTTCTGCTCGCCCACGATGGAGCTCGGCATCGACATCGCCGACCTCAACGTCGTCGGCATGCGCAACGTGCCACCGACGCCGTCCAACTACGCGCAGCGCTCCGGGCGCGCCGGTCGGTCGGGCCAACCCGCACTCGTGACTACCTACTGCTCCACAGGCTCCAGCCACGACCAATACTTCTTCCGACGTCCCACCCTGATGGTTTCCGGCCAGGTCAACCCGCCTCGTCTCGACCTCGCGAACGAGGACCTGATCCGTTCACACGTACACGCCATCTGGCTGGCCGAAACAGGCATCGATCTGCGCAGCAGCCTCCGAGACATCCTCGATCACTCCGGAGACAACCCCAGCCTCGAACTCCTGCCGTCGGTGCGATCCGACATCGATGACCCCACACCCCGGGCACGCGCTCGCGCGCGGGCCGAGCGCGTGTTGGCCTCCCTGGATGCAGAGCTCAACGACTCGGACTGGTGGAACACGGCGTGGCTCGACGACACCCTCAACGCTGTCCGTCTGCGGTTCGAAGGTGCATGCGACCGCTGGCGGACACTGTTCCGCGCCGCCAAGGCCCAGTGGAACGCGCAAAACGCCATCATCGGAGACGCGTCCCGCCCTCAGCGAGACAAGCAACAGGCGACGCGGCTGAGAGCAGAGGCCGAAGCGCAGCTGGGCCTTCTCACGAACGATGACGCGGGCCGCTTCCAGTCGGACTTCTACAGCTACCGCTACTTCGCTTCCGAAGGCTTCCTGCCGGGATACAACTTCCCGCGGCTGCCATTGTCAGCCTTCATCCCCGCTCGTCGCCGGCGCACGAGCACCGGCGATGACTTCTTGTCGCGCCCGCGATTCCTCGCGATCAGTGAGTTCGGGCCGCGCAGCTTCGTGTACCACGAGGGATCCCGCTACGTGATCAACCGAGTGATCCTCCCCGTGGGCGAGCGCCAGGACGGCCACGACCGCCCCCTTCGCACCTCCGAGGCCAAACAGTGCCAGGTTTGCGGCTACATGCATCCGCTCGAGGGCGGCGCCACAGTCGACGTCTGCCGGTTCTGCGCGACCGAGCTCGGCGCCACGATGGCGAACCTGTTCCGAATGCAGAACGTGTCAGCGCGCCGCACGGAACGAATCAACTCCGACGAAGAGGAGCGAGCTCGGAAGGGCTACGAAGTGCGGACAGGCTTCGAGTTCGCACAAGTCGGCGGACGACTCTCCTATCGCGTAGCCGAGGTCGCCGGAAGCAACGGTGAGGCACTTGTCGGCTTGACCTACGGCGAGCGAGCCACGCTCTGGCGCATCAACCTCGGCTGGTCACGCCGGGACCCGGCCGCAGGCAACGGCTTCCGCCTCGACGTCGAGCGCGGCTATTGGCAACGGGCCGCCGACGACACGGACCCTGACGATCCGTTGAGTCCCCGCGTCGAAACCGTCGTGCCGTACGTCGAGGATCGCCGGAACGCGCTCATCGTGCGACCCCAACCCCTCGCGACGATTGCTGATCACCGAGACCGCCTCGCCCTGGCCGCCGCGCTCCGTGCCGCGCTGAAGAATGCCATCCAGGTCGAGTACAACCTCGAGGACAGCGAGTTGGCCGCGGAGCTCCTCCCGGCTCGCAACGATTCGAGAATGCTCTTGCTGTACGAAGCCTCTGAAGGCGGTGCCGGGGTCCTCCGTCGTCTGATCGATGACACCGCTGCCGTCGCGGACGTCGCCAGGAGAGCCCTCGAGATCTGCCACTTCGACCCTGAGACGGGCGACGACCTCCACCGCGCACCTGGCGCCGCAGAGGACTGCGTCGCCGCGTGTTACGACTGCCTACTCAGCTACACCAACCAGCCCGACCATCGCCTCGTCGACCGCCGCCTCATTCGCGACTTCCTACGTGCGCTTACCACAGCCACTGTCGACGCCTCCCCGGTCGCAGCGTCCCGCGAAGAGCACCGGGCCCGCTTGGACCGGCTCTCGGATACGCGGCTCGAGCGCCAGTTCCTCGACCTCCTCGACCGCGGCAACCATCGGCTACCCGCAGAGGCGCAGGCGCTGATCCGCGAGGCCGGGACGAAACCCGACTTCGTCTACTGGGAGGAGTGCGTCGCCGTCTACGTCGACGGGCCACACCACCGCTTCCCCGACCGCGTCAGCCGTGACCGGACTCAACAGCGGGACCTGGAAGACCTTGGCTGGACCGTGCTTCGCCTCGCAGACGATGGTGACTGGCAGCGCATCATCGACGACCATCCCGGCACCTTCGGGCGCCCGACATGACCTTCGCTCCCGGCCACCTCGTGAAGGCCCGCGCCCGGGAGTGGGTTGTGCTCCCTGGCTCGGATGACCACCTCATACTGGTCCGCCCACTCGGCGGGACGGCCGACGAGTCCACCGGAATCCTCGCCGCCCTCGAGACGATCGACCCAGCTACTTTCGCCTGGCCGGACCCGACCCGGCCGGGCGACCATCGCTCAGCCCAGCTCCTGCGAAACGCGCTTCGCCTCGGCTTCCGATCCTCAGCTGGACCATTCCGATCGTTCGGGTCAATCGCAGTCGAACCTCGTCCCTATCAGCTCGTCCCGTTGCTGATGTCACTGCGGATGGACCCGATACGGCTACTGATCGCCGATGACACCGGCATCGGCAAGTCCATCGAGGCCGGTCTCATCGCCGCCGAAGCACTGGCCACGGGCAACGCCGAGTGTCTCGCCGTCCTTTGCCCGCCACATCTCGCTGAGCAATGGCAGCGCGAGCTCTCGGCGAAGTTCCACATCGATGCCGAGCTCGTGTTGCCGTCTACCGCGCCCCGACTCGAGCGCGGCTGCGCTGTCGACCAGACCCTCTTCGACATCCACCCCCACGTGATCGTCTCGACCGACTTCATCAAGACGGACCGACGCCGAAACGAGTTCCTGCGCACGTGTCCCGAGCTGGTCATCATCGACGAAGCTCACACTTGCGCCGCCGACGACAGCCGCCGCTCTGCCCGTCACCAGCGGCACAGGCTTGTCGCCGGCCTCGCCGGCGACCCGACCCGGCACCTCGTCCTTGTCACCGCAACCCCGCACTCCGGAAAGATCGAGGCGTTTCGGTCGCTCCTCAGTCTGCTGGACCCGGTACTCGCGCAACTGCCCGATGATCTCGCCGGCCACGAGAACAGACCGGCCCGTCGACTGCTCGCGAACCACCTGGTGCAACGCAGACGGCCTGACATCCGCCATTTCTTGGACGAGGACACGCCGTTTCCCCGCCGGGAGGAGGCGGAGGCCACCTACGCGCTGCATCCCGACTACCGCAAGCTGTTCGACCGCGCCCTTGCGTACGCCCGTGAATCAGTACGAGACGCGTCAGGCAGCCAGCATCGCCGACGGGTCCGTTGGTGGTCCGCGCTGGCGCTGCTGCGCTCGCTCGCCTCCAGCCCGGCGGCCGCAGCCGCAACGTTGCGTGCACGGGCCGAGACAACGGCGGCAGCAACGGTCGAGGACGTTGACGCGGTCGGCCGCCGGAGCATCCTCGATGCTGGCGACGACGAGGCAATCGACGGCATCGACGTCGTACCGGGTGCCATACCCACTCTGTTCGGCGAGGACGATGAGGACGAGACCGCAGATGGTCGCGTTCGGCGTCGACTACTGGACATGGCCCGCCAAGCCGAGGCTCTCTTGGGCGACAACGACGTCAAGCTCCACAAGGCAGTCGAACTCGTAGCAGGGCTCGTGGCTGACGGATTCAACCCGATCGTGTTCTGCAGGTTCATTCCGACCGCTGAGTACGTCGCCGCGGCGTTGCGCGATCGGCTCGGCGGCGGTGTCGCGGTCGCCGCCGTCACCGGGACAGTTGCCCATACGGAACGTGAACAGCGCGTGGTCGCGCTCGGGACCGCACCGAAGCGCGTGCTCGTCGCCACCGACTGCCTGTCCGAAGGAATCAACCTGCAAGAGCACTTCGACGCCGTGCTCCACTACGACCTCGCATGGGCGCCGACCCGCCATGAACAACGGGAAGGACGCGTCGACCGGTACGGACAGCCTTCGCCACTCGTCCGGGTGCTGACCTACTACGGCGTCGACAACCAGATCGACGGCATCGTTCTCGATGTCCTCATCCGCAAGCACCGTGCCATCCAGATGACTCTTGGGATCGCCGTCCCCGTGCCGGCCGCCAGCGGCGATGTCCTCGAAGCCATCTTCGAGGGCGTCCTGCTCCGCGACCGCACCTACAACCCTGATCAGCTCAGCCTCTTCGACGGCAGCGACGTGTCCGAGCCCCGCCGCGCAGCACTCCACACCGAATGGGAGGACGCCGCTGAGCGCGAGAAGCGTTCCCAGACGATGTTCGCGCAGCATGCCATCAAGGTGGACGAGGTAGCGCGGGAACTGGCCGCCGCTCGCGAAGCCGTGGGCGCGGCCGGCGACGTCGAGACGTTCGTCCGCGCGACTGTCAGCGCCTACGGGGGCACTGTCCACTCCAACGGCAACGGCGCCGTCGAAATCAACCTGCGCGACACTCCGCCCTCACTCCGCGACCTCGCCGGCGGAGTCGACCGACTGCGCGCACGATTCACGATGCCGGTCCGCGACGGCGAGGTGTATCTGACGCGCACCCACCCGTTCGTCGAAGGGCTCGCGGCGCAAGTCCTCGACTCCGCCCTCGACGCCCTCGGCGAAGGCACTGCCGCACGTTGTGGGGTCGTTCGCACTGCATCTGTGGCCAGACGCACCACCTTCCTGCTCGTCCGGTACCGCTTCGACGTTGTCACCGTCCGAGGCGACGACGAGCAGGTTCTCCTCGCCGAAGACTCCGGAATCCTCGCCTTCGAGGGCGCACCTGAGGACCCAACGTGGCTCGGGCCCGACGCCGCCCGCCTCCTCCTCGACATCACACCCGCCGGCAACATCGCCGCCGAGCAGGCTTCGCGGTTCCTTGCCGCCGTCGTCGACCAAGCTCACGAGCTCGCTGATCAGATCGACACCGAGGCCGCGCGACGAGCCGAGGAGCTGCTCGCAGCGCACCGCCGCGTCCGTAGCGATGCCGGCGTCCGTGGCATCAGATATCGAGTCACGCCGCATCTCCCCGCGGACGTCCTCGGCGTCTACATACTGCTCCCGCCCGCCTCGACCGGAAGCCACTAATGGCAACCGCGCCGCAGTTCACCACGATCCGCACAGAAGGCGGGGTTCTGCCTGTCAGCCTCCTCGAGCGCGTAGCCCGCGGCGACACGACTCTCGTTGGACTCAACACCGACAGCTACCATCTTGCGCGGGGGGAACGCTTCGGTGAGGTCATCAACCGTACGTGGCTTCGACTTGTCGGCGCGTGGGCCGGCCTGCGCGACGCACTCAACGATCTGAGGCCGGGCGACCCCGCCACCGGTCCCACGCGGGAACGATGGTTGCTGATCCTGTTTCAGGAGTTGGGATACGGCCGGCTGCAGACTGCGAAGGCCGTCGAGGTTGACGGGACCGCCTATCCCGTCAGTCACGAATGGGGTCCCGTGCCGATTCACCTGGTGGGAGCGGGCGTGAAGCTCGACACTCGCACGGCAGGGGTCGCAGGCGCAGCACGCTCCAGCCCTCACTCGCTGATTCAAGACCTGCTCAACCGATCGCCCGAGCGACTTTGGGGATTCGTCTCCAACGGGCTGCAACTCCGCGTTCTCCGAGACAACGTCGCCCTCACCCGCCAGGCGTACGTCGAGTTCGATCTCGAAGCGATGATGGATGGCGAAGTGTTCGCCGACTTCACGCTGTTGTGGCTGCTCACTCATCAGAGCCGGGTGGAGGCTGATCAGCCCGACGGCTGTTGGCTGGAACGCTGGAGCGGTGAAGCCCGCGTTCAAGGCAGCCGCGCACTCGAGCACCTCAGCGAAGGGGTCGAAGCTGCCATTCAAGCGCTGGGCTCCGGTTTCTTGGCTCACGCCGACAACCGTGACCTGCGTGCCGCGCTCGAATCAGGTTCGCTGAGTCCCAAGGACATGTACCGCCAGCTTCTTCGAGTCGTCTATCGACTGCTGTTCGTCCTCGTCGCCGAGGAGCGCAACTTGCTCCTACTCGGAACAGCAACCCACGATCAGCGCGATGCCTACCAGCGCTACTACGCAGTAGGCCGCATCCGGCAACTGGCCGAGAAGCGACGCGGTACGCGACACACCGACCTTTGGGAGCAGATCAAGGTCGTCGTCGCACGTCTCGGCAGCGACACGGGCTACGCCGACCTCGGTCTCCCTGCCCTCGGCAGCTTTCTGTTCTCCGCTCGCGCGACTGACGCCCTCAACGACTGCCGGCTCGCCAACGACGACCTTCTTGCCGCCATGCGCGCGCTGTCGGGGCGAAGCGATGACCGGGCCGGTTATCGCTGGCGGTTCGACTACCGCAATCTCGGGTCCGAGGAGCTCGGCAGCGTGTACGAGACGCTTCTCGACCTCGCCCCCGAAGTCGACACCTCAGCAGGCACATTCACCCTCAAGTCCGGCGACAGTGAACGCCGCTCGACAGGGTCGCACTACACCCCGACTCCGATCCTGAAGCGGGTTCTCGACTTCGCGCTCGAACCCGCAGTCGTCGCAGCGATGGCGGCGAAGGACCCCGAAGCCGCTCTGCTCGACCTCCGGGTGTTGGACTGCGCGGCAGGTTCAGGTCACTTCCTGATCGCCGCGGCGCACCGCATCTCCCAAGCGCTCGCGTCGGTTCGCACCGGCGAGACCTCGCCCACACCGGAGGCCGTTCGCGAGGCGCTTCGGGACGTCGTCGCGCGCTGCCTGTACGGCGTCGATCTCAGTCCGATGGCGGTCGAGCTCTGCAAGGTTGCGCTCTGGCTGGAGACACTCGACCCGGGCAAGCCCCTCAGCTTTCTCGACCACCACATCAGAGTCGGCAACAGCCTTCTTGGCGTTCCCGTCGGCGCGACAGTCGACCGCAACCGGGCCGCCATCGAGGCTGAGCGCACGCGGCTGGGCGGCCGGATAGCCGAGGTGACCGAGCTAATGAACTCGCTTCGCGCGGGCGATCCCGACCGCCCTCGACTGTCGACGGAACTGGGAGACCTTCGTAGGCAGGTCGCCCGGTGCGTCTACGAGTCGTGGACCGATGCTGTGCCGGATGTCGCGTTCAAGCCGGTCGCAGGTGACGACCGTGAGCTCGCGCGCAAGACGATGGCCGCGAACAAGCAGCAGCGGCGATCCGGACAGCTGGTCCTCGCGGCCACCGTCGACGAGCTTCCCGTCGACCTCGTCGAGCAGTTCGACCGCCTAGGAGCGGGCGCCGAGGCATCCGTTGCAGAGGCTAGGGAACGCGCCTCCGAGTTCGACGACGTTCAACAGCGGGCCGAACTCCGACATCTAGTGCTGCTGGCCGACACGTGGACGAGCGCCTTCTTCTGGCCGCTAAGGCCGGGGGTGTCGACTCCTCCAACGCAGGGCCTCTTCGCGTCGTTGTGGACCAACCCCGCCGCTCTCCCGGCTGATACAGCGGACTTGGTGTCGGCTGTAGCCCACGAGTTCCGGTTCTTTCACTTCGAACTCGCATGGCCAGAGGTCTTCAAGGACCGCGGCGGCTTCGACGTCATTCTCGGCAACCCGCCCTACCTGGGCGGCATGAAGATCAGTACCGCGTTCGGCGACAACGTCCACGGCTTTCTGAAGGCCAGCGCTTCCGAAGTGCGCACCGGCGGACGAGTTGACCTCGCGGCCTACTTCGTTCGGCGCGGCTTCGACCTGCTACGGCCCGAAGGGGACCTGTGTTTCATCACGACGAACACCGTCGCCCAGGGCGACACACGCGAGGCCGCCCTTCTGCCAATCACGGTCGACTGGGGAGGCGTCATCGCCAACGCCGAGCGATCGCTCCCTTGGGAAGGTGAGGCGACTGTCAACGTCGCCGTTGTCCATCTACGACGCGGGCGTGGGCACGCCAGGCCACTGCTCGACGGAGTCGAGGTTGAGGCCATCGCGAGCGACCTGTCGGCTGGCGTGGAAACGGAAGAGCCCGTTCCGCTCGCCGTCAATCGCGATCTCGTCAGTGTGGGTAGCAACATCCTCGGCGAGGGCTTCTGGATAGACGCAGACACTCGCCGCAGGCTCATCGATGAAGATGAGCGCAACGACGAGGTGATCAAGCCGTTCATCGGCGCCAGACAAGCGATGCAGGCGTCGGATCCGTCGCGTCCATCCCGGTGGGCGATCGACTTCGGGGAACGAACGCTGGAGGAGGCCGAACCGTACCGCGGTACAATGGAGATCGTTCGGGCCAAGGTGAAGCCGCAACGCGACAACGTGCGGCGGGCGGCCTACCGAGAACGCTGGTGGCGCTTCGGCGAGCCATCAGCGCGTCTCTACAGGCGAATCCACGAGGACGGACTTCAGCGCGTCATCGTGATCGCGCACGTCTCGAAGGTGATGATGCCGGTCTTCCTGCCCTCGAACTACGTCTTCCAAGACAAGCTCTTTGTCTTCACCGATGACACTGACGAGCTATTCGGAGAGCTGGCGAGTTCCTTCCATTGGTTGTGGACCGCGCGGCGCTGTACGTCGATGCGCACGGATCCGAACTACAACCCGGTTCACTTCACCACCTTTCCGCGCCCGCCGGCCACGGCCGAAGTCGCGCGTGCTGCACGCGAACTCGATCGTTGTCGAGTCTCATGTATGACCGGTCGAGACATCGGGATCACCACGCTCTACGGGCTCGTCGTGGCGGGAGAGGACGGCCGAGACCTTGCTGCCGTGCGCTCGGCCCACGAGGCGCTCGACAAAGCCATGGCGTCGGCTTACAGGTGGGACGACCTCGTGTCAGAGATGAACCATGGCGCGCATCCTCACGACCGCTTCGGCATACGAGTCTGGCTTCCGAATCCGTCCGTCCAGCGAGAACTCGAGGCCCGTTTGCTCCGCCTCAATCAAGAGCGGCGCCTCGCCGAGGCCCCGCCGCAGACGAGCTAGCCATCTCGTGCGGCGAGGAACTCATCCAGACTTTGTTCGTCAAGGATATTGGACCAGCCGATCTCCCCTGGCCCTGGGTCGCGTTCGGGCATTGGCTCCATGAACCAGCCGTTGCGATCGGCGACCGCGGGCATCGAGTCGAGCACGAGCGCGTGGATGTCGATGACATCCGGCGTCCGAGCGACGATGCGTACCGACACGTAAACCTCGCCGAGTTCGCTCCGCCGAACGAGTACCCCGAGCTCACAGCCGGCCGCCTCGCCGCGTGCCTCGACGCCGCTCTCAGCAGATTGGGCGGTCAGATCGCGAAGCTCCGCGCGGAGATCGTCGACGACCCGAAGTGCGTCCTCGAGCACGATGCGATCACGGTCGTCCGCTGTCGGCAGCAGAGGACCGGTGAAGGTGTCTGTGGCCAGCGCCGGGGTGTTCGCGCGGTTGTAGTCAGCTCGCCATCGCCGAGCGGCCTGGCCGAGCTCGTTGTAGAAGTCGTCTGCGTCGCCAGCCCGCCTGTAGCCGGCGGCAACCAGCCATGCCTCGTCCGTTCGAGTCCAGAGCGCGCCGCGCCATCGGTCGATCTTGACCTTCCAGAACACACGGTCGTCGAGTTCGACCACGCGCTCGACGCCCTGCGGGGCGGCGCGCGCTACCTCGCCCGACTTGGCCAGCACCGCATCGTCGAGCTTGTCGAGTGGTTGACTCGCAGGCGGAAGCTTCTTGTAGCCGAGGTCCTCGCGGACGCAGCGCAGCGTCGGGCGGGGGAACCGCCCTGGCCTCACTCGATGCCGCCGAGCTCAGCGATGCGCTCGGGCGACAGGCCAGAGAGCTTGGCAATCGCTGCTGCGCGCGACCCGTCCAGAGTGGCGAGTGCCTCGTGGACACCCTTCTCGATTTCGGCCCGACGGGACTCGCTGTAGAAGGCGATGGCCTCGGACACGAACTGCTTCTTCGTGACCCCAAGGAAGTGCGCGCTCTGCGTCGCGAGCGCGTCGGCCTCAGGGTCGACCTTCAGCGGATTGGTCATCGGTCAGCCACCTCCTCTCCGCGCATGGTACCCAAGTACCATCGGGTACGCAACGGCGGAGTTGAGCCACACACGCGCGCGCTCACGTACGTGAGTGAAAGGGTCAGTCGGGGTACATGGCGGCGCCTTCGCCCCACCAGTCGAAGAAGGGAGGCAGGTCGGTGCGCCGCGGGTCGGGCGGGACCGGCCCGTCGCTGTCGTCGTCCTCGGCCCACCGCCGCCCGTACTGGTCGGGCAGCTCGCCCCAGCCCGAGTACGGGAGCGGCGCCGTTGGCTTGATGCCGAACTCGTCGAGCGGGTCGACCTTCGAGTCGCCGACGGCGCACAGGTGGTGCCAGCCGTCACCGAAGTCGAACACGTAGAGGAACCGATCGCCGGCCTGCAGGCGGCTGAGCTTCGTCGTGCGCTCGTCGAGGATCTCCTCGTCGCCCCAGTCGGCGTCCGGCACCCCGATCCGAGTCTCGTCGGCGAGCCGGAACTCGTTCAGGTGTGCTCGGTCCCATCGAGCGAAGGCCGTGTCGATGGCGTCAGCCAGGTCGGCGAAGGTGTGGCTCTGCGCGGCGGCGAACACGCGGCCGGGTCGCGGCCAGAACCTGTCCGCCCGTCCCTCGACCAGCTCCACCGTGATCGACCACCACGTCTTGGCCACTGCCAGCGTCCTCGTGCACTCACGTCTGCCACTCACGTCTTCGACGCGAGCGACAACCCCAATCCGTCACATACACACTTGCAGGTTCCTCTAACGAGGAACCTGCTTGGCACGCGTGTCGCCGCGGACGGCCGTTGAGGGCTTGCAGAGGACATGGAACCTGCACTGCTTCGCAACCGGCTCCTCACCGTCGCCCAGGTCGCCAAGCGGCTCAACGTGTCAGAGCGATTCGTCCGACGCCTCGTCGCCGAGCGACGCATCGACATTCAACGGGTGGGGCGTCACGTCCGCTTCCGCGAAGCGGACGTGGATGCCTTCCTCGAGGCGGGCTACCTGCCGCGCAAGCCGTGGGGGCGGGCGTGAAGCGCCGCACGTTCGGCTCCATCCGTCGGCTGCCGAGTGGACGCTGGCAGGCCCGGTACCGGGACTGGGACGGCGGTATGCGCACCGCCGGCGAATCCTTCGAGACGAAGGCCGACGCCGACCGGTGGCTCGCAACGCTCCGCCACGAGGTGGCCACCGGCGAGTGGGTCGACCCGAAGCTCGGCGAACTGACCGTTGGCGAGTGGGCAACGGCGTGGATGCGCAACCAGCTCCACCTGAAGCCCAAGACGAAGGCCAGCTACCAGAGCCTGCTCACGTCCCGGCTCCTGCCGTCGCTGGGGAGTTTCCCGATCGGCGAGCTGCGGACGAGCCACGTCCAAGCGATGCTCACGCGGTTCCAGCAAGAGGGCCTCTCGGCATCGCGCTGCCGACAGGTGGTCATGGTGCTGTCGCAGGTCCTCGACGCAGCGATCGCCGACGGGATCATCCGCGCCAACGCATGCGGCGCCGTTCGCTTGCCTCGGCTCCCCAAGACCGAGATGGAGGTGCTCAGCGCCGGCGAGGTCGAGCGCCTCGCCGGATCCATCGACCCGCGCTACCGGTCGCTCGTGCACGTGCTCGCGTACGGAGGGCTGAGGTGGGGCGAGGTAGTTGCACTGACGCGGTACGCCGTGGATCTTCAGCGCGGGCGGCTCGATGTGTTCCGATCCGTCGCCGAAGCCGGAGGGCATCTGCACGTCGGACCGACGAAGACCTATCAGCAGCGCTCCGTCGTGCTGCCGACGTTCCTCCGGGCCGACCTTGAGGCCCACCTGATCCAGCATGTCGAGCCGTGGCCCGACGCGGTGCTCTTCCCTGCCCCCAGCGGCGGGTACCTGCGCTACGGCAACTTCGTGGCCCGCTACTGGCGACCGGCGCTCGAGAAGGCAGGACTCGAACCCATCGGCCTCCATGTGATGCGGCACACCTGCGCGAGCCTGCTCGCGGCGGCTGGCGCGCCGATCAAGGCGATCCAGGCCCAGCTCGGCCACAGCACCGCCGAGATGACCTTGAACCGATACAGCCACCTATACCCCGACGACCTCGACGCGTTGGCGACCCACCTCGACGCCGTGCGCCGACGCGCCGACCTCAGCCGTCGCCTGCGGGCACCGGGCGGCGAAGGAGGCCGGTCCAGGGGCCGGTAGCCCAGCGAGACCGTCACACCCCCTCAGTACGGTTGACGGAGGAGCATGATGACGGATGGAGCGATCGAGCGAGCACGAACGGCGACCACAGGCCGCTCGGCGGCACCCGCTCAAGGCGCGGTGCGATCTCCTCGTCAGTGGGTCGAGCAGTCGGTCTCACCAAGCCTCGGCGGTGCGGCCGTGACGCGCCCGCCGCGGCTCGGGTCTCGGTCTGCGCGTGTGGAGCTCGGCCTCATGGCCTTCTCACCAGCGATGGCCCTGTTGGCGTACCGGGCTCGCGGCGACGTTCTGTGGGTCCTCATCTTCGGCGTCCCGGCCCTGCTCGGCGTTCTCCTCGCCGTCGTCGGCATGCGGGTGGTCCGCAGAGGCAACCCTGAGCTGTTCGACCTGAAGTCGATCGAGGACGCGAGTGACGAGGTCATCGGCCACGTCGGCAGCTACCTACTGCCAGCGGTCATCGACGTGAGCCAGTCCACCGAGCAAGCGGTCATCGCGGCCATCGCGCTTGCGCTGATCATCCAGATCCACATCGCCACCGGCCGGGTCCACGTCAACCCGCTGCTGTACCTGTTCGGCTACCGCACCTACCGCGCGACCTCGTCGAACGACGTGGCGTACTACTTGATCGCCCGCACCGACGTCAGCAGCTGGGACCGCCCTCACCGCCTCGTTCCGCTCGGAGCTTCCCTTCTTGTTGAACGCGGACGGGGTATCGAGGCGCAAGGATGAAGGCATGAGGCCGACTTCGGGAGCGCCGCATGGCGAGTCTTGACGACGTCAAGGCCGACGTCGCCGCCAGGTTGGACGAGACGGTCTCGGTCATCGTGGGTCGGAAGGGCGCTGACGGCGAGGTCGACGCCGCCAAGTTGGCCATCGCTGACGACGCAGCTCAGGCGTTCCGAGACCTCGCCCGCGAGAGCCTCGAGGATCTCGGGCGACGGCAGTCTGTCCCGTACACGGTCGACGCCGAGCTGGATCGAGGCGAGGTGTTCGTTCTCGATGACGCCGACGACTTGGCCGAGCTCGCCGACCTCACTGAGCTGGCCGAGCTCGCCGCAACACTCCCGATCACTGCACCTCGCGATCTGGACCTCGGCATCCAGTTCTATGCGGTCGTGCTTGGTGACACGACGCGCCTCACGTTCGTTCGGCGGACCGACCCGAGGATCTCGTTTCGGAGCGGGCGGTGGCTCGCCATCGCGGGCCAGCAGCTCACGAAGCTGGAGGAGCCAGCCTTCAGCTTCTCGCCTGGGTTCGACTTCCTTCTCGGGCCTGGATGGGCCGTGATCCTGAGCCAGGCATCGTTCGAGCGGCTCTTCAGGGACATCGGACTGATCGACAAGCACGTCCAGGGGTGGGTTGAGGGAATTTCCGACCACCTGCCGATGGATCCAACCAGCGAGGCCGAGCTGCTCCGCGTCGCCCGCGAGGACTCGCGGACGTGGAGGCGCCTCCGCGAGATCCGTCGTCGTGGCCATCTCGCGAACATCGAGCTCGGGGAGGTACGCAAGTACGCGAGGAAGGTCGGCCTCGACCCGAAGACCGTCATCCAGGACGGCAAGCTGGTGTTCGATCCGGCGGAGCGCTTCTCGTTCCTTCACCTGCTCAACGAGGATCTCTACCGCGGCGATCTCACCAACACGACGTTCGAGGCGCAGCGGAAGGCAGCAGCGGGAACGTAAGGCACAGACGCTGCCGGCCGTTGTGGCACGCGTGTGGCACGACAAGCAGTCGCCCATCGACCGGTAGCGTTGATCCACCGCCCCTACCAGGGCGTTCACAATCCAAGCCCCCGTAGCTCAGGGGATAGAGCGTCGGTTTCCTAAACCGTGCGTCGCAGGTTCGAATCCTGCCGGGGGCGCCCACGAAAAGCCAGGTCAGGGCGTTGCGAGGCTAGCCGGAACGCCCGAATGAGAGGTTCGGTTTCTGATTGGCCATGACTCTTGGCCATGAATCGACTAGCGTGTCCATTGATGAAGGGCTCGATGCGCGAGCGAGGTGCCGGCCGTTGGCAGCTCCGCGCGTACGAGGGTGTTGACGACATCACCGGCAAGGCCCGCTACCGAACGCGATCGTTCCGGGGGACGAAGCGCCAGGCACAGAGCGCGCTCGCAGCGCTCGTTGCCGAGGTCGAAGCCGGGGTCGTCGCGCCGAAGGCGATCACCGTCGGCGACCTGCTCGAGGCGTGGCTCACCCACATCGAGCACCTCGGTCGCTCGCCGACCACGCTCTACGGGTACCGGCGCCTCGTATTGCAGCTGCCGGCGGGCTTCGCAGGGACGCCGCTCTCCAAAGTCACGCCGAAGCTCGTCGACGACCTCTACAAGCACCTCGGAACGATCGGCAAGCGCAAGCCGGCGACAGTGCTGCGGTACCACACCGTACTTCGAGCCGCGTTCGCACAGGCCGCGCGATGGGGCTGGGTCGACCGCAACCCGATCGAGCGCGCCACACCTCCGCGAGTGCAGCGCGATGAGATCCGGCCACCGGCCGTCGACGACGTACTCGCTGTCATCGACGCAGCAGCGTCGTCACGCAACCCGGAGAACGCACTCGTCTTTCGCCTGCTCGCCGCGACCGGGTGCCGGCGCGGCGAGGTGTGCGCCATCCAATGGGACGACGTCGACTTCGAGGCTGATCACGCGACGGTGGCCATCCGCCGCGGCGTGGTCGACGTCGAAGGCGAGCTCATCGTGAAGGGCACCAAGACCCACGCGCACCGAAAGGTCGGCCTCGATCCGGAGACCGCCGCGCTCCTGCGCGCGCAGTGGACGAGCGCAGTCGAGCTCGGCCTGGCCGCCGGCGCACCGCCGCAGAAGGACCACTTCGTGTTCCAGCGCGAGCCGGGAAGTGAAGAGCCGCTGCCCCCTGACCGCATCAGCCAAGCCTGGCGGAGGCTGTGCCAGGAGTCCGGAGTGAAGGCTCGACTCCACGACCTTCGCCACCTACAGGCGTCGATGCTGCTCGACGCTGGCGAAGCCGTCGCGACCGTCGCTGCGAGGCTCGGTCACCGCGACACGTCGACGACGTTGAAGGTCTACGGCCATCTCATGCCCGGCGCCGACACCCGTGCTGCAGGAATCGTTGGCTCTGCCTTGCAGCGGACACCCGCGCCGCAAGAGCACCCACCGTAGGAGTTCAGTGGTTGGCGGCTCGTCGGGGGCGCGGCGACACCGACCCCCGTCCGTCATGCTCGGAACTGCGCAGCGCTTCGGGTCGCGCCCGCAGAGATCCGGACGAGCGGTCGGCCAACGGTGTCGCGCTCGACCTTCGGATACAACCCCGACGAACTCGATGCCGTTGAACTCGGCGTCGCTTGCCTCGACGAGCGAAAGGATCGCCACCCGCCCGGGGCGCATCGCGCTCGCGGCCGCTCCGTGTACCGGCCGACCTGCCGGCCGGCGTCGAGGACCCGCTCCCTCGCCCACGCTGGTTCCTCGGCGAGCTCGCCGACGGTCAGCCGCTGACCCAGACCGGGAACCTGAGCCGCGCCGTCGTGCAGGCGGCTGCGCCCCGATTCGGATGGGACTTCGCCAGCCCGCCCCGCACCGAGGACGAGCTCTTCGACCTGCACCACCTCCGCCACCTCACCCAGCGCCTCGGGCTCGCCCGGCGGTCCGGGCGCAAGCTCGCGCTCACATCCAAGGGTCGGGCCGCGGTCGCCGACACCGCGCTCCGGTGGCGCACGCCGGCGCGCGGGCTGCTGCCCGACCACCAGTTCGCCGCCGCCCTCGGCGAGATCACCCTCGCGCTGCTCATCGACCGCGAGCTGCACGCCCACGGGCTCGACGCCACCCTCACCGGCGTCGTGGCCGAGGTCGGTCGGCGCGCCACCGACACCGGACTCCCGCCAGATGAGCGCGACATCAGCTGGGCCTGGCACCAGACGACGAACCTGCTGCGCGCCCTCGACCTGCTGTCCATCGGCGGCGGCAGGCAGGACCGCAGCTACGCGCTCACGCCCGCCGGCCGGGCCGTCGCGCTCGAGTGCCTCCACCGCCGGGCCACCGGTCCCCGATCGAGCCCGTGGGGATGAGGTGACCGAGGGATCCGCGGACGCAAGACGGCGATCGCGGGCCGCGGGAGAACGGCATTCGAGACCGCGTGAAATCGACATCGCCTGGACGCCTGAGGCCGGTGCCGCGTCGAAACGGCTCACTCGATGCCGCCGCCGATCCGTGAACAACGAAACATCTTGTTCAAGGTTATGATCGTGCCTTGAACAAGGAGGGGACGGTGAGCAAGGTTCTTCGCCGGCAATGGCAGTCGAGTCTCGACGCCGGTCTGTCGCGCAAGGACCGCCAGGGCTGTGAGTACGAAGCGTACGTGCCCGACCCGCTCGTCGGCCGAGCCTTTCGCCTCGACGGCACTGTCGCCGCCGACGTCGCCGACGCCGAGCGAGCGATCGCCGCCCTCGACGCGTCCGCCGCCGCGCTCGCCGACACCGAGGCGCTGGCCCGACTGCTCCTTCGCGCCGAGTCGGTGGCCTCGTCCTTCATCGAGGGGCTCGTCGTCGGCGGACGCCGGCTCCTCCGTGCCGAAGCCGCACGCGCCGCGGGGGAGACCGACATCGACGTCACCGCCGACGAGGTGCTCGGGAACATTGACGCGATGACTTGGGCGGTCGACACGCTCAGCACCGGAGAGTCCGTCACCGTCGACGGTCTGCTGCAAGTGCATGAGTGGCTTCTCGCGCGTACCCGCCTCCGCGAGCACGCCGGGCAGATCCGCACGGTGCAGAACTGGATCGGCGGGAGCAGCTTCAACCCGTGCTCGGCAGCGTTCGTTCCCCCGCCACCCGACCAGGTCGAGGAGCTTCTGGATGACCTGTGCACGTTCGTCAACGACGACTCGCTCCCCGCCGTCGCGCAAGCGGCGATCGCCCACGCCCAGTTCGAGGCGATCCATCCGTTCGTCGACGGCAACGGCCGCACCGGACGCGCGCTCATCCACGTCATCCTCCGGCGGCGAGCGGTCGCGCCGAAGATCCTCTTGCCGGTCTCGCTGGTGCTCGCGACATGGTCGCGGTCCTACGTCAAGGGTCTCACCGGCACGCGCTACCGCGGCCGGGTCGACTCCGCCGCGGCGCACGAGGGCATCAACCGCTGGGTCGGGCTGTTCGCCGCCGCCTGCCGCCGCGCCGTCGACGATGCCGCCGCCTTCGAAGAACAGGTCGCCCGCATCCAGCAGGAGTGGCGCGCGGCGGCGGGCACCGTCCGCAGGGGATCGGCAGCCGAGCTTCTGATCGGCGCACTGCCCGGCGCGCCGGTCGTCTCCGTGTCGAGCGCAGCCGATCTCATCGGCCGCAGCTTCCAGGCGACGAACGAGGCGATGACCCGCCTCGAAGCAGCAGGCGGGGTCCGCCAGGTCAACGTCGGGCGGCGCAACCGAGCGTTCGAGGCGCCGGCCATCATCGACGCCTTCACGGCGCTGGAACGCCAGCTCGCCAGCCCAACCGGCGACACTCGCTCCGCACCGACGGAGCGTCCCGCGCCCGCTCGCCGTCGATGACCGTTGTGACGCGCCGTGGCAGACGCCGTGCATCACACGATTGGATCCCGGGATCCGGATCGCCATCCGGGATCCGTCTCGGGCGGCGGCCGGCTGGAGCCGCCACGTGACGGGTGCTTCCGGTTTCCGTCCGGGTACTCCCTGGTCAAGCCACAGAACGAAGGCGCGCGAGGTCCTTCTCGAGTTCGGCACCGTCCTTTCCCGCCGCCGCAGCAAGGGTCGCACCTACTCCTGGTGTGCCCCGGCAGCACGGCGCCCGACGCGATGGCCGGTCGCAGCGTCTGCCGCGTTGATCGCGGCCTGGATGGCGAGGCTCGTTGCCGCGATCGGCCGTCGCGCCTCGAGCTCGCTCGTGGCCGCGGCCAGGTGCACCACGCGCGCCTCGTGGCAAGGTGACGGAATGCCCACGACATGGCTGAACATCGGGTCGTGCCGACAGGCGTACCGCCGATGACCACAATCGACGAAGCGCTCGACGCGTTCCTGGCCGAGCAGGCCGAGCGGCTCGCCGAGCGGACCTACCGCAACTACCTCGAGGTGATCGAGCTGTTCTGCGACTGCATGAACGGCTACGGGTACGAATCGCTCAGCGCAATCGAGCGCCGGCGCTGGCAGCAGGCGTTCGACGACGGCGAGGAGCGGGCCTTCACGCGCCTGTTCGGGCCCGAGAAGATCCCCGAGCAAGTCGGCCAGTTCCTCGGCTGGTTCGTCATCCGCAAGGTGATGGCCGGCCAGGAGTTCCTGAAGGCCTGCGGCACGGTGACCAAGAGGCTCGGCAAGTGGCTGGCCGCCAGCGGCTACGTCGACGCGGACGAGGCCGCGGACATGGCCGAGCGCGGCGCCGAGGCCGGCGACGAGCTGCCGAAGGCCGACAAGCTCGCGGAGCTGCTCTACGAGCAGGCACGAACCCTGCCGCCGTTCGATCCCGACTCGATCCCGGACGACGAATGGATCGAGGACCAGCTGTGGATCGAGCGCGTCGAGCCCGGAGCGCTGTGGTTCGACGGTGGAGCTGCGGCGGTGCGGGCGCCCGTCAATCGTCGGCGTCGGCACCACCGTCGGGTGGGTGACCGGGCCAACCTCCTCGAGGAGCGGCCCACGGTGCGCCAGGTCCTCAACAACAAGGTCATGTGAGGGCCGTTCCGTGGCCCGGTGGTTCACGGCCGACCTTCATCTCGGCCACGAGAACATCATCCGATACTCCAACCGGCCCTTCGCCGACGCCGAGGCGATGAACCGAGCCCTCGTCGAGCGGTGGAACGAGACAGTCGACCCATCTGACGAGGTGTGGGTTCTCGGGGACGTTGCGCTCGGGCGCATCGCCGAGACGCTGCCGCTCGTGTCGACGCTGCACGGTCACAAGCGGCTCATCGCCGGAAATCACGACAGGTGTTGGGAGGGTCATGGCCGCCGCGCCGAGGGCTGGGACGAGCGCTATATCGACGCCGGCTTCGCCGAGATCCACCACGGGCAGCTCGATGTGACGGTCGGCGACGTCGCCGCCGTGGCGTGCCACTTTCCCTACGAGGGCGACAGCCAGGAGAGCGACCGCATGGTTGCCCATCGGCCGGCCGACGAGGGTCGGTGGCTCCTCCACGGCCACGTGCACGACCGCTGGCTGCAGTGGGACCGGATGATCAACGTCGGCGTCGATGCCTGGCGGTTCCGGCCGGTCAGCGAGGCCGAGGTGTACAAGCTCATCGTGAAGGGACCACAGACCCGTCCGTGCCCGGTCGAACGACCGGGCGCCATCTGACGCCAGCGCCCTGACGTCACCGTGGTGCCCGGTTCGCTGGTCGGGTTCGGATCCGGTGTCTCGAGGAGTGCGGGCCGTTCACCTGGCGATCACCTCTACCGTGATGGAGGCGTGAGCGCCGCCGTTGTCTGGCCCTTGTTCGGGCTGGAGTTGACAACGCCGCGGGTCCTCCTGCGCGCCGCCACCGAGTCCGACATCGTCACCCTGGCCGCCCAGCTGCCGCCCGATCTCGAGGTCGACCCGTCGCGCCCCCACCATCCGGCCTTGCCCACCGACCAGCAGCGAGCGGCCGGCGAACTGCAGCAGTACTGGCGCAACCTCGGCACCTGGACCGCGACCTCGTGGGAGGTCCCGTTCGTCGTCGCAGTCGACGGCCGGCTCGTCGGGACCCAGACGCTCGAGGGCGAGGACTTCCCGAGGCGCAGGGTCGTCGAGACGGCCTCGTGGCTGTTGCGGGACGTCCGCGGCCGCGGCATCGGACGCGACATGCGGGCCGCGGTGCTCCATCTCGCGTTCGAGGGTCTGGGCGCGCAGGCGGCGGTGACGTCGGCGTGGGCCGACAACGCCCGCTCGCTCGGCGTGTCGCGCTCGCTGGGCTACATCGACAACGGGTACGACATCCACGTCCACGGCGACCACGCCGACCGGATGGTGCGGCTCATCATGACCAGGCCGCGCTGGCTGGACCAAGGTGCCGGGCGACCGGAGGTCGAGATCCTCGGGCTCGAGGCCTGCCTGCCCCTCTTCGGGCTGGCCTAGGCCGGACGCCCGACAACCGACCAGAACTCCTCGAGCACCGCGGCGCCGCGCTCCGGGTCCTGGAGCAGCCACCAGTGGCCGAGGCCTTCGAGCTCGACCACCTCGGCCCCGGCGCGCGCCGCCGCGTCCCGGGCCAGATCGTCGGCCAGGAATGGATCCTCCATCGGGACGATCACGCGACCGGGCACGGGGATGTCGTGGAACTCGGGGGACCAGTCCCGGCCGATGTCGACCGCCGACCGATAGAGGGTCAGGATGCTGTCGGCCATCCCGCGGTCGATCCAGCCGGCCATCTGCCGCGCCGCGTCCGGGGGCACGCCGAACGCCTCGTAGGTGGCGGCGCGCTGTTCATCGGTCAGGGCCAGCTGCTGCTCGAAGAACTCCTCACCCGCTCCCGGCGTCTGCCAGATCTCGGCGATGGCGTGCCAGCGCATGTCCGGGTGGCCGAGGCTGGGAGCATCCGACACCCACGAGCGGAACAGCTCGGGACGGGTGCTCACCAGGCGCACGACGAAGCCGCCGCCCCAGTCGTGACCGACGAGGTCGACCGGTCCGTCCTCGGACACCAGCGGCTCGAGCTCGCGGGCGAGCCAGGCGACATAGTCGTCCTTGCCGGCGCCGAAGGCTTCCGGCCGGTCTCGACCGAACCCAGGAAGCTCGAGGGCGACGACGTCGGCTCGGGCCAGGTGCGACCGCACCCGGTCCCAAACGGGCGCCCGCTCGGGGACGCCGTGGATCAAGACCGCGGGCATGAGCCCACGTTCTACTTCTCGATCGACCTCTGGTAGGCGCGAATGGCCAGCGGCGCGAACACGACGACGATGGCCACGATCCAGATCCACGTGTAGGCCGTCGGGTGGGCGATCGGCCACGGGTCACCAGGAACGGTCGGCGTGTTGGGGTTGCCGAACGCGATCCGCAACGCGTCGGCCAGAGAGGTCACCGGGTTCCACTCGGCGATCGTCTGCAGCACGCCGGGCATGGTGCTGGTCGGCACGAACGTGCTGGCGATGAAGGTGAGCGGGAACAGCACGGCGAAGGCGACGCCCGTCACGCCCTCCGGCGTCTTGATGAGGCTGCCGAGCAGGATGCCGACCCAGATCATGGCGAAGGCAAAGGCGATCAGGAGGAGATAGCCGCGCGCCGCCTCGACGAACCCGGTGTTGATCCTCCACCCGATGATGAGACCGCAGATCGACATGATCACGATCGGCAGCAGCGACTTGATCAGGTTGACCACGGCGTGACCGCTGAGCACGGAGCCGGTCGCCGTCGGCAACGACCGGAACCGGTCGATCACCTGGTTCTTGCGGTCGTTGGCGAGCGACAGGGCCACGCCGAACGCCGTGAACACGATGGTCTGGGCGAAGATGCCGCCCATCAGGAACTCGCGGTAGTTGCCGCCGCCGGGCACGGCGATGGCCCCGCCGAACACGTAGGCGAACAGCACCACGAACATGACCGGCTGGATGGTGGCGTCGCTCAGCGCCTCGGGCTGCCGCTTGAGGTGGATGAGGCCGCGCTTGGCATAGACCCACGTGTCGTGGAGGATCCCGCGGGACGGGTGGACATCCTCGGTCGGCCCGCTGGTCGTCGGAACGGTGATCACACTCATGACCGCGCCACCTCGGCGATGCGAAGCTGTTCGAGTTCGGCGTCGACATCGTCGGGTGCCGATCCGGTCAGCGTCAGGAACACCTCGTCGAGCGTGGGCTGGCGCAGGCTCAGGTCGTCGACCGCGATCGACGCCTCCTTCAGGGCGTTCGCCACGACGACGAGCGCCCCCACCCCCTCGCCGGTCGGGGCGACAACCGAGCGGGCGGCCGGCTCGACGTTCGGGGTGACGCCCGTGATGCCGGCCAGGATGCGACCGGCCTCGTCGAGGCGGGACGGATCGACGACGACGATCTGGACCTGGTCGCCGCCGACCTCGCGCTTGAGCTTGCGGGCGTCGCCGCGGGCGATGATGCGCCCGTGGTCGATGACGACGATGTCGTCGGCCAGCCGTTCGGCCTCTTCGAGATACTGGGTCGTCAGCAGCAGGGTCGTGCCCTTGTCGACCAGGGTGTCGAGCACGTTCCACAGCTCGGCCCGGCCTCGGGGATCGAGCCCGGTGGTCGGCTCGTCGAGGAACAACACCGACGGCCGGGAGACGAGGGTGGCGGCCAGATCGAGCCGGCGCCGCATGCCCCCCGAGTAGCCGGACGTCACCCGGTTGGCCGCCTCGGTCAGGGCGAAATCGTCGAGCAGCGCGTCGGCCCGGGCGACGGCTTCCCGCCGGGTGAGCTGATGGAGCTCGCCCAGCATGATGAGGTTTTCCCGCCCGGTGAGCAGACCGTCGACCGTCGCGTCCTGGGCCGCAAGACCGATCCGGCGCCGAACCTCGTGGCCGTGGGTGCGCACGTCGAAGCCGGCGACGACGGCAGTGCCTTCGTCGGGCTCGGTCAGCGTGGTGAGGATGCGGACGGCCGTGGTCTTCCCGGCCCCGTTCGGGCCGAGGACGGCGGTGACGCTTCCGATCGGAACATCGAGATCGATGCCGCCCAGCGCCGTGGTCTCGCCGTAGCGTTTGACCAGGCCATGCGCTTCGACGGCGAAGGCGGACGGGCTTGACACGGTGGTTCCTCCGGCTCGAGCGGGGCCGCGGCGCTCGCGGCGAAGTGTTCGATGCGACGGGCGCTTCCAGGACCCGCGACGAAACTAACCGGGCCGTCCGCCGATCCCTCATTAGTTTCTGCGATCGAGACGGAAGTCACAGACGGGTCGGTCGGACTCCTTGACCTCAAGCGTGCTTGAGGTCGTAGCGTTGCCGGTCGCGTCGTTCCCCGCGACCCGGAAGGCATCGGCACCGATGAGCGACTTCAACATGTGGATGGCCCTGCAGAGCGCCATGCAGGACGGCAAGCCCCGCCGAGCGGTGGGACGGGCGACGTTCCGGCGGGTCGTCTCGTTCGCCCGCCCCCACCGGACCACGATCGTCGCCTTTCTTCTCCTCGCCACGGTCTCGGCCGTGCTCGGCGTCGCCGCCCCGGTCATCGCCGGGGAGGCGGTCGACGCGATCGTGGAGGGCCGGTCGGTGGCCACCGTCCTCGGGCTCGCCGGCCTGATCGCGGCGGCGGCCGTGCTCGACGCCGGCATCGGGCTGCTCGAACGGGTGAAGTCGTCCCAGCTCGGCGAGCGGCTCATCCTCGACCTCCGCCGGCAGGTGTTCGAGCACGTCCAGCGCATGCCGATCGCGTTTTTCACCCGCACCCACACCGGCGCCCTGGTGAGCCGGCTCAACAACGACGTGATCGGTGCCCAGCGGGCCTTCACGTCGGCCCTGGCCGGCGTGGTCACCAACGTCATCGCCCTGGCCCTCACCCTGGTGGTGATGCTTCGGCTCTCGTGGCAGATCACCGTGCTGGCCATGGTGCTGCTGCCGCTCTTCGTCATCCCGGCTCGCCGGGTGGGCGCCAAGGTGGGCGCGCTCCAGCTGGAGGCGGCCGAGCACAACTCGGCGATGACCTCGCAGATGACCGAGCGGTTCTCGGCGCCGGGGTCGACCCTGGTCAAGCTGTTCGGCCGGCCGGACGAGGAGGCCAGCGAGTTCGGCCGGCGGGCGGGCCGGGTGAGCGACATCGGTGTCCGCTCCGCCCTGGCGATGGAGGTGTTCTTCCGGGCGCTCACCCTGGTCTCGGGGCTGGCCCAGGCGCTGATCTTCGGGCTCGGCGGCTACCTGGCGCTGCGCGGCGACCTCGACGCCGGGACCGTCGTCACGCTGGCCCTCCTCCTCACCCGGCTGTACGCCCCGCTGACCGCGCTGGCCACCGCCCGCCTCGACATCGTCACCGCCCTGGTGAGCTTCGAACGCGTCTTCGAGGTCCTCGACATCGAGCCGCTCATCAAGGAGCCGGCCGATCCGAAGACGGTGCCGGACGGCGCGGTGTCGGTCGAGTTTGACCACGTGTCGTTCCGCTACCCGTCGGCCGAACAGGTGTCGCTCGCCTCGCTCGAGGAGGTCGCCATCCTCGACGACCGCCTCGGGGACGAGGTCCTTTACGACATCTCGTTCCGGGTCGAGCCGGGCCAGACGGTCGCCCTCGTCGGACCGTCAGGAGCCGGGAAGTCGACGCTGGCGTCGCTCGTGCCCCGGCTGTACGACGTCGACACCGGTGCGGTCAGGCTCGGCGACATCGACGTGCGGTCGCTCTCGTTCGAGTCCATCCGCGGCACCGTCGGCGTCGTCACCCAGGACGGACATCTTTTCCACGACACCATCCGGGCCAACCTGCTGTTCGCCGCGCCCGACGCCGGCGACGACGAGCTGTGGACCGCCCTCGGCGACGCCCGCCTGGCGGCCCTGGTGCGATCGCTGCCCGACGGGCTCGACACGGTCGTGGGCGAGCGGGGCTACCGGTTGTCGGGCGGCGAACGGCAACGGCTCACCATCGCCCGGCTCCTCCTGGCCCGGCCCCGGGTGGTGATCCTCGACGAGGCCACCGCCCACCTCGACTCGGAGTCGGAGGTGGCGGTGCAGGAGGCCCTGGTCGCCGCGCTCGCGGGGCGGACGGCCCTGGTCATCGCGCACCGGCTGTCGACCATCCGGGCCGCCGACGCCATCCTCGTGGTCGAGGACGGGCGCGTCGTCGAGCGCGGGACCCACGCCGAGCTCATCGCCGCCGGCGGGCGCTACGCCGAGCTCTACCGCACGCAGTTCGCGGACGGTGCGGCCAGCCCGGTCTCCGTCTGACCGGCAGCCGCGGCTGCCCCATCGAGCACCGAGCCATACCCCGGGGCGGCCCGACGGCGCGTCGGCCGGGCGGGTGCGGCCCGCACCATCACCCCCGTCCCGACATGGGAGGGGAGACATGAGCACCGACGGATCGGACTGGTTCAACCTGCGGGCCATCCTCCAGGAAGAAGCGCTGTTCGCCGACGACGGCGACGACGCGGGCGACACGGCCGAGGGGGCGGCGAGCCATGGCTGACGTCAAGGTCGACTACAAGGACGTGTGGAACTCGGTCACCGACGTGGCCCAGCTCCTGGAGTCGAACTCGTCGAGGAACATGGGCGAGCGAGCCTTCGTGGTGCCCAAGGGCCTCGAGCCGTGGGACCTCGACTGGACCCACCAGACGGCCCGTCACATCGTCGACTCGGCTCGGCGCACCTCGTTCTTCTCGCGCAACATGTGGTGCGACGAGACCCGGGTGCGAGTCGGCGTCGTGTGGCAGGCGGGAGGACGCAACGACGGCAAGGGTTGGTTCCTCCACGGCGCCTACATGTACGCGGTCACCGAGACCACCCTGGCCGGCGACAGCCCGAGCGCCTCAGGAAAGCTCTCGGCCACGCCGGTGACGGTCGGCAACGGGGTCGCCCATCTGGAGGGCAGCGCCGAGCTCGACGTCAGGCAGTTCGGCATGCACGACGGGAGCTGCTGCTGGGACTTCTGGATCCGGGGCGATGGTTCCGGCCAGATCCAGCGGCGCTGACGCCCTGCCAGACTGGCGGCGATGAGCGTCTTCACCACCGAGGAGATCGAGTACCTCGAGCGCCAGACCATGGGGCGGCTGGCCACCATCGGCGCCGACGGGCAGCCCCACGTCATCCCGCTCACCTACCGCTACAACCGTGAGGAGCAGACGATCGACCTGGGCGGCATCGACTTCGCCGCGGGCAAGAAGTGGCGGGACGCCAGACGGAACCCGAGGGTCACGTTGCTGGTCGACGACGCCAGCCAGACCGGCGCCCACGCCGTTGAGATACGGGGCCGGGCGGAGCTCCACGAGACCGGGGGCAGCACGATCAACCCCCGCTTCCCCCACTTCGTCGAGCCCTTCATCCGTCTGCGGCCGACCCACATCGTGAGCTGGGGGGTCGGCACCACGACAGGGACCACGTCGAGGGACTTCGTCGTCAGCTCCCGACGCGTCGGCTGACTAGCCCCGACCGATGCAGACGAAGCTGGCCGCAGCGGCCAGCGCCGCGTCATCACCGGCCGCGAACCAGGCGGCCTGGGCCGCCGCCAGGGCGTGGGCGGGACGCGCGCCGGCCTGCAGCCGGCCGTGGAAGTCGAGCATCAGCAACCGGGTGGCCTCGTCCGGGACCGGCAGGAGGCTGGCGACCAGGGTGCGCGTCCCGAGCCCGAGCAGGCCGGCGGCCAACCCGAGCAGCTCGTCGCCGGGATGGACCGACGACAGGCCCGAGTCGCAGGCCGACAACACGATCACCTCGGGCGCCCGCCGCAGCGACTCGAGGTCGTGGACGGTGAGCGGACCGTCGGCCAACTCCAGCGCCGAGAACAATGGGTTGTCGGCCCTGAACCGGCCGTGGGCGGCCACGTGAGCCAGCGCCGCGCCGTCGAGCGCGTGCTTCACCGAGCCGGCCGTAGCGTTGCGGCCGGTGAGCCGTACGACGTCGCCGGCGGGCGATCGGCTGCGGTAGCGCCGGGCCAGGCCGGCCACCTCCGGCCCGGCCCCCGGGAGGCGGGGCCCGGCGACCAGCACCACCCGCCGGCGGCGCGACCGCCGGTCGGCGGCGCGTTCCGAGTCGAGCCACATGGCGGCCGACGGCACGGTCGAGACCGGCCGGCCCGAGAGCGACGGGAGCACCGACCAGGGGAGCACGTGCAGGATGCCGGTGGGGACGACCACGAGCGGCCGGTCGCCGACGAGCGGGCCGATCGACCCGAGCAGCCGATCGTCGAGCCGCCTGGCCGACTCGAGGAGCGCGACCCGGGCCGCGTTCAGGGACGCCGCCGACCGGCGGCCGAACGCGAGCCGGCGCAGGGCGAAGCGGGCACCGTCGAGGTCGGCCCGCACCGACGACATCGGGCCCAGCTCGACCAGGGCGACCCGCCGCCGACCGTGGTCCCCGACGACAACACCGTGCAGCGACCCGTCGACGTCGACCATCTCGACCATGACCCGCTCGCCCAGGACGGCGGCCAGATCGCCGACCGACAGGGTTCGGCTGAGGGCGGCGGACCGACCCCGCACGGTGCGCACCAGCCGGTTGACCGCAGCCTCGAGCGCCACCTGACGTCGACGCAGCGGCGCGATGTCGTCGCCGGCCAGCGCCGCGGCCTCGATCTCGCCGGCCAGGCGTCGGAGCTCACCCAGGTCACGGAGCACCGCCGGGTCGCGGCCGGGTGACACCGGCGCGACCTGCAGCGCACCCGCCCGGAATCGTTCTGACCACGTGAGCACGTCGGTCGCCGAGCCGTCGGCGAGCGCCAGGCGCAGTCCCAGGTTGGCCAGCTCGGTGCCGTGACCCCCGGCCCGGGCTCTGAGCTCGGTCGCCCCGAGGGTCGCCCGGTGGGCGTCGACGATCCGCAGGCCGGTGCGCAGCGCCGACCGGGCCCCGCGGCGGTCGCCGTCGAGCAGGCGCAGGAGGGCGACCGCGTGCCACGCCCTGATCCGCACCGGCGCCGGGCTCGCGCCCCGTAGGCGGGCCGCCCCCTCGAGCTCGGGCCGGGCCACCGCCGGTCGGCCCAGCTCGATCGCCACCTGGCCGGCCAGCAGCCGGGCCTCGGCCGCGGCGTCGGTCCATTCCGCCCGGTCGAGCTCGGCGGCCGACGCCCGGGCCGAGGTGAGGAGCCGGTTCGACCGTTCGCCGCCTAGCCGGCGCGCCCGCACGGCGACGAAGCCGGCCAGAGCAGCCCACCGCCGGAGCCGCCGACGATGGAACGAGACGGCCGCCAGCTCGGCGGACTGAACGGCTGTCGCCGGATCCCCCGTCAGCAGGCACGCCTCGGCGTGCGCCATTCGAGCCTGGGCGAGATAGTGCTCCTCCCCCGCCCGCTCCGACTCCGCGATGGCCATCTCGGCCGCAGCCTTCGCTTCCTCACCGAGTCGAGCGGGAACTAGCGCCGCACACCTATCGGTGAGCCCTACGAGGTCTCGCACGCCAACCCGAGCATTCAGCTCATCGGCCATGGCGAACCAGCCGAGGGCAGCAGGGAGGTCTCCGGCGAGAGCCTCGAGGCGGCCGAGGTGATGGCAGCCCTGGGCGCGGAGACGATCGGACCCGAGTTCGGCGAACATGCGATCAGCCGCCAACAGATCGTGGCGGGCCCTCGTCAGATCGCCAGCGACCAGGTAAAGGTGGGCCCGGTTGTGGTGGGCGCGTGCCTCCCAGAGTCGTTCACCCGCGCCGCGCAGCACGGGCAACGCCCGGGCATAGGCACGAAGTGCCTCGTCGCGCCGGTCGAGGTCCTCGAGGAGGCCGGCCCGCTGGACCTCGAGGCGAGCGCGCGGGAGTCCGTCGAGAAGGGCAGCCGCGCCGTCGCACTCGGCCAGCGCGGCGTCGCCCTCGCCAGTGAGCCATAGCACGGGCGCGAGGCTCATGCGAGCCTCGCCTTCCAACTGGGTCAGCCCGTTCGCATGGGCGACGTCGATGGCTTGAGCAAGTCGGCGGCCGGCGAGCGGCAGGTCGTTGGCATACAGCGCCACCAGCCCCAGCGCCCGCCAGGCAATGGCTGCCGTCGACGCGTCCCGACCGCCGGTCAGCTCAAGCGCGCGCTCGGAAACCTCGACGGCGGCCGCGGCATCCGACGCGGCCAGGTCGATGGCCCGACGAGCCAGAGTGGCCGGTGACTCGGCTTGGGCCGACTCCACCCGCAGATAGTCACACCTCCCCAGATCAGCCGCTTCATCGGGCGCGGCGGTCATGCTAGAACCGGCCTCGCGGGTGGCCGTGACCCATGATGGGTGACAAGGGGGAGCGAGGGCGAAGGTGACGCACAAGCATGGACACTTCGAGCACGACCACTTGCGGGCCGAGCGCGGGCACCGCCACGTTGGCGGCGACCTTTACTGGGTACCTGATGGGGTGGCGGCGAGTGGGCGAAGGGATGAGGGTGAATACCACTTCGTCCCGGGCGAGCTCCTCATAGACGAACAGGCCTACGGGCGAGACGACGTGGAGGGCTTGCTGAGCGCCAAGGGATTTTCCAGGAAGGATCCGCAGCCGAGTGGACCGCCGTCGCCGGGTAGAAGGATCGGGTCCTCCGAGATTCCGGGGGTGATCGTCACCAAGATGGACGCTCCGCCTGGGCATCTGTTGGAGATGCCCGACATCGTCGACGAGATCCGTCGGGCGAAACCTGAGCGCGGGGCGGTGCGGGTCGCGCCGAACCACGTGTTCTTCGGAGAGCACCACAAGATGTGGGGACCTGGTCAGCCGGTCGAGCGTGGCGGGTCTGGCTATCGCGGTCTGCGGCCGGAAGGAGACCGGGTGGGCGCGGGCGTGAAGATCGCCGTGCTCGACACCGGGATCGCCGAGCATCATCTTCTTCCCGGGTTCGATCCAGCCGAGTACGACGATCCCGACGAGGACGACCTTCACGGCACGCTCGATTTCGAGGCCGGTCACGGCACCTTCATCGGCTTCATCATCCGTCGCTACGCACCGGGGGCCGCCATCGTCTACAAGCGAGTGCTGACATCGAAGGGTCACGTGAGCGACGCCTCGCTGGCCGCCCGATTGAACGAGGTCGCTGACGCCCACATCATCAACCTCTCCCTGGGCGGCTACACCCACGACAACCGCGGGGCGCACGCCGTCCCGCGCATGATCGACGCCATTCGACGCAACGGCAACCCCGACCTCGTCGTCGTGGCGGCCGCCGGAAATGACCACACCGACCGCCCGTTCTTCCCCGCCGCCCAGAAAGGCGTGATCGCCGTGGCCGCCGCCGACGACAACGACGAGCGGGCCGACTACAGCAACTTCGGGTGGTGGGTCGACGCCCGGGCCCGGGGCGAGCATGTGAGCACCTTCTACGACATCGACCCAGGAGAGCCGGATGCCGAGCTTGACGCTCCGGGCGGCGTCGACCTGAGCGAGTTCAACGGGTGGGCCAGGTGGGCGGGCACCTCGTTCGCCACTCCGGTCGTGGCCGCGGCGATCGCAGCCGAGATGACGAAAGCCGATGTTGGGGCCAAGGAAGCGGCCCGGCGACTGCTCGACGCCTCCGAATCATCGTACAAGGAGGGCATCGGCGTCCGAGTCGACCCGATCGACTACGCAATCCGGTAACGACCGGGCGGTCACGCTCCGATGGTCACACCTGGATCCAGGCCGTCGCCACCTCGGGGGGGTTGCCCGACGGGCGCACCGCCAGGCGGAAGAGTCCAGGAGCGATCGAGGCCACGGTGAACCGGCCGACGACGTCGGCCTCGACCGCGTCGGTGCCCCGACGGTGCTGGACCTCGACGACCCCCGGCTGGGGCGGCACGATCTGGCCGACCAGGCGCCGTCGCTCGCCCTCAATCACGATCTCGAGCTCGAGGGCGATGTCGCGGGCCTCGAAGCTGAGCAGGCGGGAGGTGGGGGCCAGCGTGGCCGCACCCCGCACCCCGGCCAATTCCCTGTCGTCGGTCCACGAGTCGTAGGTGAGCTCGGCCAGCTCGGCGTCGATGGTGCGCCAGGTCCACGCGGCCTTGGCCGCCTCGACGACAACCTCGGGTACGGGGTCGAGTGCGGCGGCGGCGGCGCGCAGCTCGGTGATGAGCGCCTCGTCCTCGGGGGTGATGTGGTCGTCGGTCACGTCGTCCTCCTACTCAACAGAGCGAAGGGCGTCGCCGGTGATACCGCCGTCGGCCAGATGGCGACGGAGGTGGGCCAGGCAGCGGGCCCGGGTCGGTCCGATGCTCCCGATCGGCATCTCGAGGGCGACGCTGACCGCGTCGTAGGGCGGCGGTGGATCGGCCATCAGGACCCGCAGCAGCCGCTGGCAGCGCTCAGACAACGCGCCGAGCGCATCCCAGAGGACGACGTCGCGCTCGGCCGCCACCAGCCCCTTTACCGGCGACGGGCCGTCGGCCGCCGCCTGCTCGAACACGATGCCGTCGCTGGCCGGGATGGCGGCGCGACCCCGGCGCCTGATGACCGCCAGGCACTCACGCTTGGCCGTGGTCGCGAGCCACGCGCCGACGCGGTCGGGGTCGTGCAGCCGGTCGAGATGCTCGACCAGCCGCAACCAGGTGACCTGGCTCACGTCGGCCGCGTCGCTCGATTCCAGGCTGAAGGAGCGGGTCACGGCCCATACCAGGGCCGCGAACCGGGCGACCAGGGCCCGCCAGGCGGACTGGTCGCCACCGGCCGCGGCCCGGACCAGGTCGCCGGCATCGTCCTCGGACATGGCGGCCATGCTAGAACCGGCCCTGCCGGGTGGCCGGGTTCCGCCTGAGCCGCCAGCCACGCGGGGGGCGCAGCCATGCCAGATCAGGATGCACGCCGGCCCGACCGGCCCACCAGGGAGAACCAGGTGGCCGACGACGCCGACTACTGGCTCCCGCCGGGAACCAAGGTGAGCGGGTCCCGCATCCGTGGCGGCTTCAACTACGTCCCCGGGGAGCTGCTCATCAGGGACCAGGACTACGACGAGCCGCAACGAGGCTTCCGCCCCCATCCTCGATCGCCGTCGGTTCCGGCCGCACTCGCAGCCGCCCACGGTTCCCGGCGTGGTGCTGCTGACGGCCGACGACGAGGACGACGGCGTGCCGCAGATCCTCGACGAGATCCGGCTCAGCAATCGCGCCACCCGGGCGCCGCAGGTTGCGCCCAACCACGTGTTCTTCGGCACGTTCCACAACATGTGGGGACCGGCGAGACCCGTCGAGCTCGCCACCGAACCTCTGCCGACCTTCCCCGACTTCGACAACCCCGATGAAGATGGCGACGCGTCGCTCGCCGCGGCCCTGCTCGACGGTGGCGACGCCGACGTCATCAACCTCTCGCTCGGCGGGTACACCTACGACAGCCGGGGCGCCTACGCCTTCGGGCGGGCCGTCAACCATCTGCGGCGCCAGAACCCGGACGTTGCCCTGGTGGCCGCGGCGGGCAACGACCACACCGACCGGCCCTTCTTCCCCGCCGCGACGAAGGGGGTGATCGCGGTGGCCGCCCACGACCCCAAGAACAAGGACAAGCGAGCCGACTAACAGCAACTTCGGGTGGTGGGTCGACGTGCGGGCCAAGGGCGCCCACGTCAGCACCTTCTATGACGTCGATGCGGGCCAGCCGTATGCCGATCTGAACGCACCCGGTGGGCTCACCCTGGCCAGCTTCGACGGCGCCGCCAGCTGGGAGGGAACCTCCTTCGCGGCGCCGGTGATGGCCGGGGCCATCGCGGCCAGGATGAGCGCGACCGGTGGCTTGACCGCGAGGGATGCGGCCCGGCTGCTCATCAACGACGCCGCCGCCACGTACCGGTACGAGCTCGGCGTGCTCATCGAGCCGGTCGACTACTCCAGCTGAGCGGCCCGGCGGCGTATCTACGGGGCCGATCGGCGGCTCTGTGGCGGCGTGCCATCCACTCCGAGCGATGCTCGAGAGGAGCGGGGAACGACGGCCGGGGCGGCGTCACGACTCGTGGCCCGGTGGGCGACGAGCAGGCTGGGACCGGGGCGGGTGCGCTTCGATCTCCCGGCGACCACCCCACCAGCCTCAGGAGGCGTGAACTTCCACCTGGTCGAGGTGCGGACCGGGCCTCGGGCCGAGGCCGGCTTCCTGGTCACCGCGACCACGGCCGAGCTGCTGGCCGACCTGGCCCTGGCCGCCATCGACCATCCGGCCCTCGACCTGGACCTGGGCCTGCCGCCCGCACGCAGCTGGCCCGACCTCGGCCTTCGCCCCCAGCCGGCCGGCTATCTCCGGGTGCGGCTGCCTGCGACGGGGCCGGATCGGCGTCGGGTCAGACGAGCTGGGCGTCGAGGGTGATGTCGACGACGGCCAGCGCCTTCGACACGGGACAGCCGGTCTTGGCGGCCTCGGCCGCCTTCTGGAACGCGGCGTCGTCGATGCCGGGAATCGATGCTCGGGTCGTCAACTCGATCGTCGTGATCGAGAACCCACTGTCGTCCTTGTCGATGTGCACCTTGGCCGTCGTCTCGACGTAGTCGGGGGTGTGGCCGCCCCCGGCCAGTCCCGCGGAGAGGGCCATCGAGAAGCAGCCGGCGTGGGCCGCACCGATCAGCTCCTCCGGGTTGGTACCCGCGCCCTCCTCGAACCGGCTGGAGAACGAATACTGACCCTCGAACGCGCCGCTGCCCAGGGCGACCGTGCCCTGCCCTTCGGTGAGCGATCCGTTCCATCGTGCTGAGGCTGTACGTACAGGCATGGCCTCACCCTCTCACACGTCATGAGAAGAAAGCGACCCTGGGCGGGCCCCTAACCGTCGTCGTCGCCGGGGTGGACCACGACCCGCCGGGGCGGCCGGCGGTGGCGCCAGCGACGGGTGGTTGCGGCTGCGTCGTCGTGTTCGCCCCGCAGTTCTTCCTCCCAGCGCCGCACGAGGGCGGACGCCGCCCCGGGAACGGTCGTGTCGAAGGTGGCGTCCGGGTTGAACTCGATCTCGGTCCGGATGGCAGCCGCCTCCTCGTCGCCCAGCTCGTGCGCCGCCAACCCGAGGGCGACCTCGATCGCGGCGGCGGCGCCGATGGCGGTGATGATCCGGTCCTCCTCGACGACGCGGTCGGGCACGGGCACGGCCCCGTCGGCCCGGAGCAGGGCGCTGGTGAGCCAATGGCCGGTGGTCCGCCGGCCCCGCAGCAGCCCGGCCGCGCCGAGCAGTACGGGCCCGGTCGAGACGGCCACCGTCCACCGGCTGGTGTCGTGGGCGGTGCGGACCCAGTCGACCAGACCGTGGTCGTCGTTGAGCTGGAGGCACCCGAACCCGCCGGGAACCAGCACCGCGTCCGGGTGCGGCAGCTGGGTGACGGAATGGCTGGCCTGGAGGTGGAGGGGCGGGTTGTGGCCGTCCTTGGCCCCAGGATCGGCGGCGACGAACCACAGCCTGGCCCCGGGCAGCCGGCCCAGCACCTGCGCCGGGCCCAACGCCTCGGCCGAGTCGACGCCATCGAAGAGGAGCACGGCCACGTCCACGCCCGCAGTCTGCCCGGTGGGCGGCAGAATGGGCCACGTGCCCCGCCCGTTGGAGCTGCCCGGTCGAGTCGACATCGTCGAGGTCGGGCCGCGTGACGGCCTGCAGAACGAGTCCGCCGTGCTCGACACCGAGGCCAAGCTCTCGTTCATCGCCCGGGCGGTCGCCGCCGGGGCCCGGCGGATCGAGGTGGCCAGCTTCGTCAACCCCCAGCGGGTGCCGCAGATGGCCGACGCCGAGGCAGTGGTCGCGGGCCTGCCCGCCGCCGACGACGTCACCTACGTCGGACTGGTGCTGAACCGCCGAGGGATGGAGCGGGCCATCGAGTCCGGGTTGCGCGAGGTCAACGCGGTGGTGGTCGGCACCGACGGGTTCGGGACGAGGAACCAGGGCCAGACCATCGAGGCCTCACTCGTTGGCTTCGCCGAACTGGCCCGCATGGCCGCAGACGCCGGGATGACGATCTCGGCCACGGTGTCGGTGGCGTTCGGTTGTCCCTACGAGGGCGAGGTGCCGGTCGAGCGGGTGGCCGACGTGGCCGGGCGGGCGGCGGCCGCGGGAGCCCAAGAGATCGCGCTGGGCGACACCATCGGCGTGGCCACGCCGGGCGACGTCGCCGCCCGCATCGACGCGGCGCGGGAGGCGGTCGACGGCATCCCGCTGCGGGTCCACTTCCACAACACCCGCAACACCGGCATCGCCAACGCCTACGCGGCCGTGGAGGCGGGCGTCACCGTGCTCGATGCCAGCATCGGCGGGATCGGCGGCTGCCCGTTCGCCCCCAAGGCCACGGGCAACATCCCGACCGAGGACCTGGTCTACATGCTCGACCGGATGGGCATCGCCACGGGGTTCGATCTCGATGGGTTGATCGACATCGTGCCGTGGGTCGAGGACCGGCTCGGCCGGGCCGCCCCCGGGCTGCTGGCCCGGGCCGGAAGGTTCCCCGGGCCTCCGCGTTAGGGTGGCGGCGCGCCCGGACGGGTCGAAGGGGAGGAGTGGATGGACGACGAGCAGCTCTCGGTGACGACGGGCAGGGAGGGGGGCCGCGCCGTGATCGCCTTGGCCGGTGAGCTCGACGTCGACACCGCACCGCAGGTCGGCGCCGCGCTCGACGACCTCGGAACCGATGAGGAGCTCACCGCCGTGATCATCGACGTCAGCCGGCTGACCTTCATCGACTCGACCGGCCTGCGCGTCATCCTGGCCGGGCGCGAGAGCCTGCAGGCCGGGGGGGCGACGCTCAGCCTCGACGGGGCCTCCGGCGTGGTCGCCCGCGTGCTCGAGATGACCGGACTGCGCGGCCTGCTCGCCAACCAGTCCTGAGCCGCGCGCCGCCTCCGGAACCCGGAACGGCCGGGCGACGCTGCGCAGCCGCGAGGCGGAGCAGCCCGACGAGACGTCAGTCGGTTGCCGAAGGCCGCGCCGGTGAGGCCGAAGGCCGAGTGGCGCCGACAACATCGTGGAGCCGGTCGATGCTGGCCCGCAGCAGCCGCGACACGTGGACCTGGCTGACCCCGACGATCTCGGCGATCTCCGACTGCGACAGTCCGTCGAAGTAGCGCAGGTAGACGATGCGCCGCTCGCGTGGCGCCAGCCCGCGCAGCAGGGCCCGCACCGTGAGCCGGTCGTCGGCCAAGGCGAGGTCGGCGTCGAGCGCACCCACCGCCTCCGATTCGCTTCCACCGTCCCGGTCGTCGTCGCTCCCCGACGCCAGCGGTGCGGCCCGGTAGGCCCCGCTCGCCTCCATCGTCTCGAGCACCACGTCGTGGCTGACACCGAGGTGGCGGGCCAGCTCCGGGATCCGGGGCACCCGCCCCAGCTCTCCGGTGAGGAACTCGACCGCCGCACCCAGCTCGACGTGGAGGTCCTTCATCCGCCGGGGGACCCGGACCGCCCAGGTCGTGTCGCGGAAGTGGCGGCGGAGCTCACCCAGCGCCGTCGGAATGGCAAAGGTGGTGAAGGAGACCCCGACCTCGGGATCGAACCGTTCGGCCGCCTTGAGCACGCCCAGCATCCCGACCTGGATCAGATCGTCGAGCGGCTCGCCGCGGTTGTCGAAGCGACGGGCACAGTGGACGGCGACCCACCGGTGTTCCTCGATCAGCTCGTTCCTCAGCCGTCGATCGCCGGTGCGCCGGTAGCGGACGAACCGCTCGATGACGTCCGGCCGCTCAGCCAACGCCGCTCGCCGAGCCGGCGCGGCTCCGCTTGCTGAGGCGGAAGGTGGCTCGACCGTGGCTGGTCCCGAGCTCGTGCTCATCGGTGACCACCCGCAGGATCTGATCGCTCAACGACAACCGGTCGGCGTCCTGGGTGACGTCGGAGGCGGCCTCGGTGGTGCCCACCACGACCACGCCGTCGCCGTCGAGCTCGAAGGACAGCAGCAGCGGGCGATCGACGCCAGCCTCGATGAGGGCGCTACACCCCTCGTCGACCGCGATCCGTAGGTCTTCGATCTCCTCGACGTCGAACCCGGCCGCGCTGCCGACGCCACTGGCCACCAGGCGGGCCAGCCGCACCAGCCTGGTGTCGGCCGGTAGGACCAGCTCGATGGTGCCTTCGACCGATTCTGCGTCCATGGCTCCTCCGGCGGGGTTCCCGCACTGTAGGTCGCAGGCTTCCTACCCCATCGGCACCTGAGCCAGAATCGGTCGATGCCCTCCCGCCCGTTCGTCGTGATCACCGGTCGGCGTCATCTCGGCCGCGACCGGGGCGAGGCGTGGCCGCGCCGCAGCTACACCTCGCCCAACGGCTATGCCGATGCCGTCGCCCGGGCGGGCGGGCGGCCCCTGGTTTTGCCCCCGGTCACCGGCATTCCGGTCGGTGCGAGGGAGTGGCTCGACGGGGTCGACGGCCTCGTCCTCACGGGTGGGCCTGACGTCGACCCGGCCCGGTACGGCGAGCGACCCCATCCCTCGGTGTACGGACTCGATGCGGCCGTCGACGAACACGAAGCCGGCATGCTGCGGGTGGCCCTCGAGGCCGGCCTGCCGGTGCTGGCCGTGTGCCGCGGCGCCCAACTGCTCAACGTGGTCCTCGGCGGTTCTCTGGTGCAGCACCTCCCCGAGCCGCCGGGCGGCCTCGATCACGGTGGCCCGGTGCGGCGGGCGGCCGAGCATCACGTCACGATCGACGAGGGAACCCGCCTGGCCGAGGCGGTCGGCGCCACCGAGGCGACGGTGTGGTCGATCCACCACCAGGCCATCGACCGGCTCGGCACCGGCCTGCGGGTCACCGCCCGGGCGCCGGACGGCACCATCGAGGCGGTCGAGCCGGACGATCCGACGGCGCCGTGGGTGGTCGGCGTGCAGTGGCACCCCGAGGGCCGAGCCGACGTCGATCCCTTCCAGCAACGCCTCTTCGATGCCTTCGTCGAACACGCCGACCGGCAGGCCGGCGTCCGGGCGTCGGCCGCCGCTCTACGATCCTGACTCATGGCCGGCACCCACGGCACGAAGGCGATCATCGCCGCCTTCCTCGCCAACTTCGGCATCGCCATCATGAAGTTCGTCGCCTACGTCTTCACGGGCTCTGGCGCGATGCTGGCCGAGGGCATCCACTCGGTGGCCGATGCCGGAAACCAGCTGCTGCTCCTGCTCGGCGGGCGCCGGGCCCGGCGGGCGCCGACGCCGAGCCACCCGTTCGGCTACGGGCGGGAGCGCTACTTCTGGGCCTTCGTCGTCGCCCTCGTCCTGTTCTCGCTCGGGTCGGCCTTCTCGATCTACGAGGGCATCAACAAGATCCGCCACCCGCACGAGGTCGAGTCCCCGATCTGGGCGTTCGCCGTGCTCGGGATCGCCATCGTGCTCGAGTTGTTCTCCTTCAGGACCGCCATCCAGGAGTCCAGGCCGTTGAAGGGCGATGCCAGCTGGTGGTCGTTCATCCGCCACAGCCGCATTCCCGAACTGCCGGTCGTGCTCCTCGAGGACCTCGGCGCGCTGCTCGGGCTGGTCTTCGCCCTCATCGCCGTCAGCCTGACGGTGGCCACCGACGACACCATCTGGGACGCCGTGGGCACCCTCATGATCGGTGGGCTGCTCGGCATCATCGCCATCATCCTGGCCTGGGAGATGAAGAGCCTCCTGATCGGCGAGTCGGCCACCGTGGCCAAGCAGAAGCACATCGAGGAGGCGATCAGCGGGCGGCCGTCGGTGCGCCGGCTGCTCCACATGCGGACCGAGCACATCGGCCCGGAGGAGCTTCTCATCGGGGCCAAGATCGAGTTCGACGCCGCCCTCAGCATGGGCCAGCTCGCCGCCGCGGTGAACGACGTCGAGGACGCGGTCAGGGCCGCGGTGCCCGAGGCCAGGATCATGTACCTCGAGCCCGACATCGCCGCCTCGGCCGAGGCGGCCCCGGCCACCGCCCCGACCGCGTCGGCGCACTGAATCCTTGGTCGCCGCCGTCACCGTCGTCGACCTCGAGAAGCGCTACGGCGACGTCGAGGCGGTCGGCGGCATCTCGTTCGAGGTGGCGGTGGGCGAGTGCGTGGCCATGCTCGGGCCCAACGGCGCGGGCAAGACGACCACGGTCGAGATCCTCGAGGGGTTCCGGGCTCGGGACGAGGGGCGGGTCGACGTCCTCGGGTTCGACCCGGTCAGACCCGGCCGCGAGTTGCGCGAGCGGGTCGGGATCGTCCTGCAGCAGGGTGGGATGTACCAGGTGCTCACGGTCCGCGAGATCCTGACGCTGTACCACGGGCTCTACCCGCGGCCGCGCCCGATCGCCGAGGTGCTGGCCCTGGTCGAGTTGGAGGAGAAGGCCGACGCCCGCGTCCGCACCCTCTCGGGAGGTCAGCAGCGCCGGCTCGATCTGGCGCTCGGGATCATCGGCGATCCCGACCTGCTGTTCCTCGACGAGCCGACGACCGGCTTCGACCCGTCGGCCAGACGGCGGGCCTGGGACCTGGTCCAGCGGCTGCGGGACCTGGGCAAGACCATCCTGCTGACCACGCACTACATGGACGAGGCCCAGCACCTGGCCGACCGGGTGATCGTGCTCGCCGGCGGCAGGATCGTCGCGGAGGGGCCACCCGACACGATCGGCGGCCGCGACCTGGGCGCGACCGTCGTCGCCTTCCGTCTGCCCGACGGCGTGGACCCGTCCGAGCTGCCGCCGGGCCTGCCCGCCGACGACGACCCGAGGCCGGCGACCGTGGCGCTGCACACCGCCGAGCCGACCGAGGTCCTCCACCGGCTGACCGGTTGGGCGCTCGAGCGCGGGATCGACCTCGAGGGCCTGACCGTCGCCCGCCCGTCGCTCGAGGACGTGTACCTCGAGCTCACCCAACCCGCCGACGCCGATGAGTGACCCCCGGTTGCTGTGGGACCAGTTCCGGCACCAGAACCTCCTGATGCGCCGGACGCCGATCTCGGCCTTCTTCTCGCTCGGCTTCCCGCTCCTGTTCCTGGTGCTGCTGCTCGCCCTGCTCGGCAACGAGACCGTCGACAGCCGCAACGGCATCCGCCTGGCCCAGCTCATCACGCCCGGCGTCGTCGTGTTCGGCATCCTCTCCTCGACGTACACCAACCTGGCCATCACGGTGCCGATCACCCGTGACGAAGGCATCTTGAAGCGGATCCTGGCCACGCCCCTGCCGAGGTGGATCTACATCGCCGGACGCATCTTGTCCGCGACCTGGTTCGCCGTGGTCGGGACCGTCGTCATGGTCGCGGTCGCCGTCCTGGCCTTCGACGTCCGGCTCGTGGCCCGGCTGGTGCCGGCGCTGGTCGTGACCCTCCTGATCGGCGCGGTGTGCATGTGCGCCCTGGGGATCGCCGTCGGCTCCCTGGCCCCGAGTGGCGACTCGGCGCCGGCGCTGGCCAACGCGACCTTCCTACCGGTGGCGTTCGTCTCCGGCCTGTTCTTTCCCGTCGACGACGCCCCGCAGTGGGTCCAGGTCATCGGCGACATCTTCCCGGTCAAGCACTTCAACGAGGCCATGCAGGCCGGGTTCGATCAGGCGACGCCGGGCGCCGGCTTCCAGTGGGCCAACCTCGCCGTCATCGTGCTGTGGGGCGCCCTCGGTGCGATCGGGTCCCTGCGCTGGTTCAGCTGGGAACCGAAGGCGCCGAGGGGCCCAAGCCCACGCTCACGCTCGGGCCGACCCGGTCGCGGCCGGACCGAGGTTGCCGTCGACGCAAATGTTGACTAGCTTGATCGGAAATATCGACATCTGCGACGAAGGAGCGACGACCATGGCAGTACGGCTGGGTGACGAGGCCCCCAACTTCACGGCCGAGACGACCGAGGGCCCCATCGACTTCTACCAATGGAAGGGCGACAGCTGGGCCGTGCTGTTCTCCCACCCCAAGGACTTCACCCCGGTGTGCACCACGGAGCTGGGCCGGGTGGCCCAACTCAAACCCGACTTCGAGGCCCGCAACACCAAGGTCATCGGGCTCTCCGTCGACCCCGTCGAGTCCCACGAACGCTGGTCGGACGACATCGCCGAGGTCACCGGGCACAAGGTCAACTTCCCGCTGATCGACGACTCGAACCGGGCCGTGTCCGACCTGTACGACATGATCCACCCCAACGCCGCCGAAACCGTCACCGTCCGCAACGTCTTCATCGTCGGGCCCGACAACAAGGTCAAGCTCACCCTGACCTACCCCCAATCCACCGGCCGCAACTTCGACGAACTGCTCCGGGTCATCGACTCGCTCCAACTCACCGCCAAGCACAGCGTGTCCACCCCGGCCGACTGGAAGCAGGGCGACGACGTCATCATCATCCCCGCCGTCTCCGACGAAGACGCCAAGGCCAAGTTCCCCAACGGCTGGAACACCATCAAGGCCTACCTCCGAGTCACCCCCCAACCCGGCAGGTAACGCTCAGCCGGTCTCGCGCACCAGGTCGCCGAGCTCGTCGCGGGTGTGGACCCCAAGCTTCTGGTAGGCGCGGTCTCCGGCAGCAGGTGGGCCACCGCGGAGAATGGCACGTCGACGACCGACGGGTGGCCACGGATCCACGTCACCGAGGCGCCGCGGCGGCCGACGTGGACCACCGCCTCGTCGAGCAGGCGCGTCTTGCCGATGCCGGCCTCCCCCGAGATCACGACCACGGCCGGCTCCGACCGGAGCAAAGCGGTCGTGAGCGTCCGCAGGTCGCCGGCCCGGCCCGTGAGGGGCCATACCGGGCCGGACTCGATCACCGGCCGGAGACTACTGGCGCGAACGAAGCCCTCCGTTCGGGGGCAGAATGGCGAGGTGGGGCAGACCGGCAATGGTGCGGACGCAGCGCTGATCGCCGAGCTCAGCTCGGCGTTGGCCCCCGATCGAGTCCACTCCAGCGACCTCGAGCTCGCGTTGTATTCACGCGACGCCTCGATCGTCGACTCCGGTGCCGCGGCGGCGGTCTGCTTCCCGCTCGACGCGGGCGACGTGCAGGCCTGCGTCCGGATCGCCCTGCGCCACGGCCGGCCGTTCGTGCCCCGTGGCTCCGGCACCGGCCTGGCCGGCGGGGCGGTACCGGTGGGGCGCCCGGTGATGATCGTGACGACACGGATGAACCGCATCCTCGAGGTCGACCTCGACGAACGGGTGGCCTGGGTCGAGCCGGGCGTGCTCAACCTCGACCTGACCCGCTCGTTGCTGCCGAAGGGCGTGCACTTCGCCCCCGATCCGTCGAGCCAGCAGGCCTGCTCGATCGGCGGCAACGTCGCCAACAACTCCGGGGGGCCGCACTGCCTGGCCTACGGGGTCACCAGCGCCCATGTGCTCGCCGTCGAGGTGGTGCTGCCGGACGGATCGCTCACCGTGCTGGGCGGGCTCGACGCCGAACCGGACGGCTACGACCTGCGGGGTGTCTTCGTCGGCAGCGAGGGGACGCTCGGCATCGCCACCCGGGTCGCGGTCCGGCTCACCCCCAACCCGCGTGCGCTGAAGACGATGCTGCTCGACTTCCTCGACGTCGACGAGGCCTGCCTCACCGTCTCGGAGATCATCGCTTCCGGCATCGTGCCGGCGGCCATCGAGATGATGGACCAGCGCATCACCAAGGCGGCCGAGGACTACGTCCACGCCGGGTACCCGACCGATGCGGCCGCCGTGCTGCTGGTCGAGGTGGACGGGCTCACCGACGGGGTCGAGGACGCGGCGGAGGTGGTGGCCAGGATCGGCACCGCCCACGGGGCCCGCACCGTTCGGATCGCCCGGTCCGAGGCCGAACGGCTGTTGATCTGGAAGGGCCGCAAGACGGCGTTCGGCGCCGTGGCCCGCATCGCCCCCAACTACTACCTGCACGACACGGTCGTCCCCCGTACCCGGTTGGTCGAGGTGCTGCGCCAGGTGTACGAGATCGCCGACCGGCACGAGCTCAAGGTGCTCAACGTGTTCCACGCCGGCGACGGCAACCTCCATCCGCTGCTGGTGTTCGACGCGCGCGAGCCGGGGGTCATCGAGCGGGTGCACCTGGCCGGGGCCGAGATCGTCAAGGTGTCGCTCGAGGCCGGCGGGGTGCTGTCGGGCGAGCACGGCATCGGGCTGGAGAAGCGCGACTTCATGCCGCTGCTGTTCTCGGCCGACGACCTCGACGCCCAGGCCCGGCTGCGGGAGGCGTTCGACCCGGACGGCGTGGCCAACCCGACCAAGGTGCTGCCCGCCGGCAGCCGGTGCGGCGACCTCCAGCAGCGGGTGCCGGAGGGCGTGTGGGTTTGACGACGGCCGGGGCCACCGCCCTGGCGAGCTTCGCCGACGAGGTCGGACCGGCCGCCACGGGACCCGTCGTCGCGGTCGGCGGGCGGACCCAGTGGGACATCGGCGGGCCGGTCGACGAGGGCGCCCGCGAGGTGACGCCTCCGACCGGCGTCGTCGAGTTCGAACCGGCGGAGATGACGGTACGGGTCAGGGCGGGGACGACGGTGGCCGAGCTCGACGCCGTGCTCGGCGAGCGGGGCCAGTGCGTCGCCCTGCCCGTGTGGGAGGGGGCGACGGTCGGTGGGGTGTTAGCCGTCGGCCACAGCGGCATCCGCCGGCTGGGATGGGGACCGGTGCGCGACACGCTGCTCGAGGTCCGCTACGTGTCTACCGACGGCACGCTGATCAAGGCGGGCGGGCCGACGGTGAAGAACGTGAGCGGCTTCGACCTGTGCCGGCTCATGGTCGGCTCGCTGGGGACCCTGGGGTTGCTGGCGGAGCTGGTCCTGCGCACCAGGCCGGTGCCGGGCGAGGAGCGCTGGGTGAGCGGCCCTACCGATCCGTTCGAGCTGCGCCGCCGGTTGTACCGGCCGGCGTGCGTCCTGTGGGACGGGATCACGACCTGGGCCCTGCTCGACGGCCACCCCGACGATGTCGAGACCGAGGCCGGGGCGGCCGGGTTGGCGCCGGTCGATCCGGAGGCGGTGCCCGCGTTCCCGCCCCACCGCTGGTCGCTGCGGCCGGGCGAGCTCGCCGGGCTGCCCGAGCGGCTGGGCACCGGTACCGACCGGTTCGTGGCCGAGATCGGCGTCGGCGTGGTCCACGCGGCCGTGCCCCAGCCCCCGCGGCCGGTCGACCCGGCCGTCGCCGAGCTCAACCGCCGCCTCAAGTCGATCTTCGACCCGACCGGCCGCCTCGCCCCCGGCCGCTCGGTGCTGCCATGACGGTCCCAACCGCTCGAATGTGGGGTGGTTATCGCGCCTATCGGCGCGATAACCACCCGAAGTTCGGCCGTGGCTGGGTCGGCGTGGGTCGATGAGGCTGGAGCTGGTCGACGACGAGTTGGCCACCTGCGTGTCGTGCGGGTTGTGCCTGCCGCACTGTCCGACCTACCGGGTGACGGGCGACGAGGCGCTGTCGCCCAGGGGCCGGATCGCGGCCATGCGCGAGGTCCAGTGGAACGACCTGGCCGTCGACGAGTCGTTCGTCCACAGCATGGACACGTGCGTGGTGTGCCGGGGCTGCGAGACGGCATGCCCGTCGGGCGTGCCGTTCGGCCACCTGATGGAGGCGACGAGGGCCACCCTGGCCCGCGAGCGGCCCACCTTCGTTCCCAGATGGCAGCGGCTCGCCCTCAGGTCGCTCGAGCACCATCGCCTGCTGCTCGCCGGCTCGAAGGCGTTGGGCCTGGCCCAGCGGGCGAGGCTGGTGCCGGCGCAGGCGGCCAGACGACTGGGCCTCCCGACCAGGGTCCCGGTGCGGCAGCCGCAGCTGCGGGGATCGGGCGCCGACGTCTGGCTGTTCACCGGGTGCGTCATGGACGCCTGGCTCCGGCCCGTGCACCACGCGGTGCAGCGGGTGATCGAGGCGGCCGGCGCCGGTGTGCGCCTGCCGGGACCGCGGGGGTCGTGCTGCGGCGCCCTTCACGGCCACGCCGGGCTCGGAGCCGACGCCCGGCGCCTGGCCGAGCGGACGATGAGCGGCTTTCCCGGGCCGGCACCGATCATGGTCGACTCGGCCGGCTGCGGCGCCCAGATGAAGGACTACGGCCGGCTGCTCGGGACACTCGAGGCCGAGGCGTTCGCCGCCCGCGTGTACGACATCCACGAGTGGCTGGGCCAACGACTCGACCGGCTGCCTCCCCCTCGGAGACGGCTCGACACCCGGGTCACGATCCAGGATCCGTGCCACCTGCGCCACGTCCAGCGGGCCCACGAGCCGGTGCGCACGGTCCTGGCGCCCTATGTCGAGATCGTCGAGCTCGACGACGAGGGGCTGTGCTGTGGCGCCGGGGGCGCCTACGCGACGGTCCAGCCCGAGCTGGCCGGGGCCATTCGCGAAAGGAAACGGGCGGCGATCGAGCGTTCGGGAGCAAGGGTCGTGGCCTCGGCCAACCCGGGGTGCGCCATGCACCTGGCGTCGGTGCTCGGACCCATGGGCGTCGAGGTGGTCCACCCGATCGAGCTCGTCGACCGGGCCATCACCTGACCGTCGGTCAGGTCGCCGTAGGCTGGCGGGCGGCCCCCGCCCCGGCTGCGGCCAGCCGGTAGGCGGTGTCCCATCCCATGTCGATCAGACCCAGCTCGGCCAGGCCGGCTCGGGCCTCGCCGATGTCGGCCGGCTCGCCCAACCGCTCGGCGGCCCTGGCCTCGGCCATGCGGACGAGCACCTGGGTCAGCCGATCGTCGGTGGTGTCGGCGAGCTGGCGGGCCCGACCGAGCGCGGCCCGGGAGGCGCCGGTGTCCCCCGCTCCCGCCTCGAGCAGACCCATGGCGATCAGCGCCAGCACGCGATCGGCGAAGGTGGCCGTCGCCGCCTCATCGACCGCCAGCGCCGCCTTCCTGGCCCCCTCGTCGTCGCCGTCGGCCGTCCGCACCAGGGCCAGGGCCGCGGCCAGCGACGGGGCGTCGGCGCCGAGCGCGGTGGCCGAGTGTTCGAGCGTGGCCCGGGCCGTGCCCACCTCGCCGGCCTGGAGGCACAGGAGCCCGGCGGCCACCGCCGCCTCCCGGTTGCCCACCGCGGCCGCGCTGCCGTCG
>JBOGGX010000216.1:0-20599 GCA_050744245.1 Acidimicrobiales bacterium | reverse complement strand
GCCACACCCGTCCGCCGGGCCCCAAACCGCGGGTCGGGACGGCCGGCGCCGGCTCCGGCGCGGCCCCCGGCTCCGGCGTCGGTGCTGGCGTCGGTGCTGGTGTTGCCGTTCGCCGTCGTCCTCCGCCTCGTGACCGCCCACCGGGCCGGGATGGCCAGGCTGCGACGCGACGCCAAGCGGTCGAAGGCGGCGACCGGGCGCCGGGCCGTGGCCTCCGGGGCCCCCCGGCGATCCGGCTACCCGACGCCGAACCGTCCGTCCCGGCCGCGTCGCCGCCTTCTCAACTGGCACGCGGGCAACCCGCGGCAACGGCTGGTGGCGGTGCTGGCCGTGGTCGCCATCGCGTTCACCGTCGTGCTCGTCCGGCTGATCCAGCTGCAGCTGGTGGGGGGCGACCGGTTCGTCGAGCTCGGTGACGCCCAGCGGGTCCGGCTGGTCGGCATCCCCGCCCCGCGGGGCACGATCTTCGACCGCGACGGCAACGACCTGGCCATCTCGGCCCCGCAGCGCACGGTGTGGGCCGACCCGGCCGCGGTCACCAACCCGGCCGCCGCGGCCCGCGCCCTGGCCCCGCTGCTCGGCCTCGACCCGGCCGCGCTCGAGGCCACCCTGCTGGCCGATTCCCGCTTCGAATACCTGGCCCGCCAGGTGTCCGACGACATCGCCAGCCGGGTCGACGCCCTCGGTGTCGACGGCATCCACCTGATCGAGGAGCAGACCCGGTTCAACCCGGGGCGCGACCTGGCCGGCTCGGTCCTGGGCCGGGTGAACATCGACGGCGAGGGCTCGGCCGGGCTCGAGCTCCAGTACAACGAGCGGCTGGCGGGAACCCAGGGTCAGCTCGTGGTCGAGCGCGACCCGGACGGGCGGACCATCGCCGCCGGCGACTACCAGTTGGAGCAGGCCGTCGCGGGCACCGACCTGGTCCTCACCGTCGACCGGGCCATGCAGCACGAGATCGAGCGGATGCTGGCCGAGCACGTCGTCGCCGTCGGGGGCCAGGCGGGCAGCGCCATCGTCGCCGACACCGACACCGGGGAGATCCTCGCCCTGGCCAACGTCGGCACCACGACGGCGGGGGCGCCACCGGGACTGACCACCGAGAACCGCGCCCTCACCTCGGTGTTCGAGCCGGGCTCGGTCAACAAGGTGGTGACCATGGCCGCCGCCGTGGAGGAGGGGGTGGTGAGTCCGGAGAGCATGGTGACGGTGCCCGTCTCGCTCCAGGTGTACGACAAGGAGTTCGTCGACGGCGGCCACGACGCGCCGGTGCAATGGACCCCGACCGACATCCTGACCCGGTCGTCGAACGTCGGCACCATTCTCATGGGCCAGCGGCTCGGGCCCGAACGGCTCGACCGGTATCTCCGCGACTTCGGCTTCGGCGACGAGACGGCGATCGGCTTCCCGAACGAGTCGCCCGGACTGCTGCCGACGCCGGACGACTACTCGGGCACCTCGCTGGCCACCATCGCCATGGGTCAGGGCATCTCGGTGACCGCCATGCAGATGCTCGCCGCGTACAACACCATCGCCAACGGCGGCGTGTACGTCGCGCCCAAGCTCGTGCGGGCCAGCATCGACGCCGCCGGAAACCGGGTCGCCGCGCCGCCGTCGGCCCACCACCGGGTGGTCTCCGAGGACACCGCCGGTGCCGTTCAGGACATGATGACGTACGTCGTGGAAGAGGGCACCGGGCGGCGGGCGCAGATCGACGGCTACCTTGCTGCGGGCAAGACGGGAACGGCCCGCAAGCCGCTGCCGGGCGGCGGGTACACCGACGAGAACGGCCGCTACCACTACGTGGCCACCTTCGCCGGGTTCGTCCCCGCCGACGATCCCCAACTTACGATCATCGTGGTCATCGACGAGCCAGGAACCTCCATCTACGCCAGCCAGGTGGCCGCGCCGTTGTTCGCCCGGATGGCCACCTACGCCCTGCGCCACGAACGCATTCCCCCGTCGGTCGAGCAGTGGGCCCCGAACGTTCCCGCGCCGGGCGAGGGCCCCGGCCGCGCCCCGGAGGCGACCACCGACGGCCGGGACGAGGCCGAGATCCCGACCGGCGCGACGGCCGACGATCCGACGACCGTCGACGACGTGGCCCCGCGCCCGAGGGATACGGGGTGACGACGTCCCTCGACCGGTTGCTGTCCCGGATCGAGGTGGCGCACCGGCTGGGTGAGGCGAAGGGCCTCGAGGTCACATCGGTCACCCACGACTCGCGCGCCGTGGCGCCGGGCGCACTGTTCTGCTCCATCAGGGGCGAGCACGCCGACGGCCACGACTTCGCCGTGGCCGCGGTCGAGGCCGGGGCGGTCGCGGTGCTCGCCGAACGGGAGACCCCCGCGACCGTCCCCCACGTGATCGTGGGCGACACCCGTCTGGCCATCGGGCCGGTGGCGGCCGCGTTCCACGACGACCCGGCCCGCAGCCTGGACGTGGTCGGCGTCACCGGGACGGGCGGCAAGACCACCACCATCCACCTCCTCGGCTCGATCCTCGACGCCGCCGGCCGGCCGGCCGGGTTGATCGGCACGCTGACCGGCGCCCGCACCACCCCGGAGGCGCCCGAGCTCCAGGCCCGGTTGGCCGGGTTCCGTGACGAGGGCAAGCGGGCCGTGGCCATGGAGGTGTCGTCGCACGCCCTGGCCATGCACCGGGTCGACGGCACCCGGTTCGAGCTCGCCGTGTTCACCAACCTCTCGCGCGACCATCTCGACTTCCACCGCTCGATGGAGGACTACTTCGCGGCCAAGGCCAGGCTGTTCACTCCGGAGCTCGCCGCCCGCGGCCTCGCCAACCTGGACGACGCCCACGGACGACTGCTGGCCGACGCCGCGGTGATCCCCACCGTCGGCTACTCGATGGCCGACGCCGGCGACGTGCGGGTGGGAGCCCGCGAGAGCAGGCTCCGATGGCACGGGGTGGAGGTGCGGGTGCCCCTCGGCGGTCGACTCAACGTCAGCAACGCCATCGCCGCGGCCACCGCGGCCCGGCTGCTCGGCGTCGCGCCCGACACCGTGGCGGCCGGCATCGACGCAGCCGGTCCGGTGCCGGGACGGTTCGAGCTGGTCGAGGCGGGCCAGCCGTTCCCCGTGATCGTCGACTACTCCCACAAGCCGGACGGGCTCGCCCAGGTCCTGGCCAGCGCCCGCGAGGTGGCGGCGCCGACGGGCCGGGTGCTGGTCGTGTTCGGCTGCGGGGGCGACCGGGACCGCAGCAAGCGGCCGAAGATGGGCGCGGTGGCCGACGAGCTGGCCGACTTGGTCGTGGTCACCTCGGACAACCCGAGGAGCGAGGACCCGGCGGGAATCATCGACGAGATCGTGGCCGGCGTGCCCGACCGGTCGGACCGGTTCGCCGCCGGCCGGCTGGTGGTGGAGCCCGATCGGCAGGGGGCGATCTCGTTGGCCGTCGCGCGCGCCGGGGCCGGCGACGTGGTCGTGATCGCGGGGAAGGGCCACGAGACGACCCAGACGCTCGGCGACCGGGTCGTGCCCTTCGATGATCGGGAGGCGGCGAGGCGGGCGCTGGGCCTGCTCGACGGGAGCCCCGCATGAGCGAGCGTCGCGAGCGAAGGCGGGCCGGGCGAGGGAGCGCCAGCGAGCCGGCCGGCGATGGGGTCTGGGGGCGCAGCCCCCAGAGGGATTCCGCATGATCGCCATGTTCCTGGCTGCGGCCCTGGCCATGTTCGTGTCGTTGATCGGCACGCAGTTCCTCATCCGCCTGCTCAGGGCCCGCCAGATCGGCCAGCCCATCAGGGAGGAGGGACCCAAGGGCCACATGACCAAGGCGGGCACGCCGACCATGGGCGGCATCGCCATCGTCCTGGCCGCCATGCTGGGGTACTCCGTCGCCCACGTGCGCAGCGGGCTGGTCTTCACCCGGTCCGGCCTGCTCATCATGCTCGCCATCGTGGGGGCGGCCGCCGTCGGGCTGGTCGACGACTGGATCAAGGTGTCGAGGGAGCGCAACCTCGGGCTGAACAAGACGGCCAAGATGGTCGGCCTCACCCTGGTGGCCGCCGGGTTCGCCGTCGGGGCGTTGTTCGTCGGGCGCTCGGCGTCGGCCTGCGAACCGCCGATCGACCCGCTGGCGCCGTGCTCGCTGCACACAACGCTCTCGTTCACCCGCTTCGACTCGCTCGGCGTCGACCTCGGCACCGTCGGGTGGGCCGTCCTGGCCGTGCTCCTCATCCTCGGCGCGGCGAACGCTTCGAACATCACCGACGGGCTCGACGGCCTGGCCGCGGGTTCTTCGGGGCTGGCCTTCGTGTCGTTCCTCGTGATCGCGTTCTGGGCGTTCCGGCACCCGGAGATCTACGACATCGCCCACGCGCTCGACATCGCCGTGGCCGCCGCGGCCATGGTCGGAGCGTGCATCGGGTTCCTGTGGTGGAACGCCCACCCGGCCCGCATCATCATGGGCGACACGGGATCGCTCGCGATCGGCACGGCCATGGCCACGCTGGCCCTCATGACCAACACCATCCTGCTGCTGGCCATCATCGCCGGCCTCTTCGTGCTCGAAACCGTCTCGGTCATCATCCAGGTCGTCTCGTTCAGGGTCTTCCACCGGCGGGTGTTCCGTATGGCGCCCATCCACCACCACTTCGAGCTCGGCGGCTGGCCCGAGCCGACCGTCATCGTGCGGCTCTGGCTCCTCGCCGGGCTGGGCGTGGGGATCGCGCTCGGCCTGTACTACGCCGACTTCATCACCACGGGGGCGCTGGATTGACCGCCGGCGGCTCCGGCGACCGGCGGGCGCTGCTCGTCGGGTTCGCGGTCACCAATCAGGCCGTCGCCGTGGCCGAGCTCGGGAGGGGCGGCACCGTCGCCGTGGTCGACGACCACCCGACCCCGGCGGCTCGATCGGCCGCAGCCGGGCTCGGCCTCGACGTGATCGGACCGACCGGACCGGGCGAGCTGGACGCCATGGTGGCCGCGGCCGATGTGATCTACCCAAGCCCAGGAGTGCCCGACCATCATCCGGTCTTCGCCCGGGCCCGCCGCCACGGTGTCCCGGTCCGCAGCGAGTTCGACCTCGCCCGCGAGCTCGACGCCCGCCCGGTGGTCGCGGTCACCGGCACCGACGGCAAGACGACCGTCATCACGTGGGTTGACGCCATGCTCACCGCCTCCGGGGTTCGGTCGGTCGTCGCGGGCAACGTCGAGGTCCCGCTGGTCACGGCGATCCAGGACCCGACGCCCCAGGTGTTCGTCGTCGAGGCCTCGTCGTTCCGCCTGGCCCACACAGACCGGTTCGAGCCGGCCGTCGCCACCTGGCTCAACTTCGGGCCCGACCATCTTGACGCCCACGCCACCGTGGAGGACTACGAGGCGGCCAAGGCCAGGATCTGGCGCGACCAGCCGGCCGACGCGATCGCCATCGGCAACGCCGACGACCCGGTGGTGGCCGGCCACCTGGCCCGGGCGCCGGCCCGCCCCGTCACCTTCGGCCTCGAGGCCGGCGACTACCGGGTGGCTGCCGGGCGACTGATCGGACCGGCCGGCGAGGACCTGGCCGGGGTCGACGAGTTGTGGCGCGCCTTTCCTCACGACGTCGCCAACGCGCTGGCCGCGTCGGCCACGGCGCGGGCCGGTGGGGCGACGACGGCCGGTGTGCGCACCGCGCTGCGCTCGTTTGCGGGACTCCCCCACAGGGTGACGCTGATTGGGGAAGCTGACGGCGTGCGGTTCTTCGACGACTCGAAGGCGACGGCGCCCCATGCCACGCTGGCCGCGCTGCGGGGTTTCGATTCGGTCGTCCTCATCGCCGGCGGGCGCAACAAGGGACTCGATCTCGGGGTGCTGGCCTCCGGCGCCGACCGCGTGCGGGCCGTGGTCGCCATCGGCGAGGCGGCCGGCGAGATCGACCGGGCCTTCGCCGGCGTGCGCCCCGTGGTCGTCGCCGGGTCGATGAACGACGCGGTCGACCGGGCCCGGGCCCTGGCCCGGCCGGGCGACGCCGTCCTGCTGTCGCCCGGATGCGCCTCGTTCGACCGGTACGGGTCCTATGCCGAGCGGGGCGACGACTTCACCCGCGCCGTGCACGACCTCATCGGAGCCCGGACGTGAGCCCCGCCCGGGGATCTCGGGTTCTGTCGCCCCCTGGTCTCGAAAAACGAGACGTGGGGGCGATGAAACCAGGAGGGCGGGACCAGGGGGACACGAAACGCGAGGTGGTGCTGCTGCTCGCCGTCATCGCCGTGCTCAACCTTGTCGGCATGGTGATGGTGCTGTCGGCCTCGAGCGTGATCGCCCTGCGGGAGACCGGATCGCAGTGGTTCTACTTCAAGCGCGAGCTGCTCTGGGTGGCCGTGGGCACCGTGGTCCTGTTCGTCACCCTCCGCATCGACTACCGCCGCTGGCGCCGGTTCGCGGGGCCGTTCCTCGGGGCCTCCGTGGTGGCGCTCGTCCTTGTCCTGTTCCCGTCGATCGGGGTCACGGTCAACGGCTCCAGCCGGTGGCTCGACCTCGGCGCGGTCACCGTGCAGCCGTCGGAGTTCGCCAAGCTCGCCCTCATCCTCTTCGTCGCCGACCTGCTCGCCCGGCGAGGCCAGCGGCTGCACGACACCAGGTTGACCATCCGCCCCGTGCTCCTGGTGTTCGCGCTCCTGGCCGTGCCCATCCTCCTGCAACCCAACCTGGGGACCACGGTCGTCATGGCTGCGATCGTGTTCGGGATGCTGTTCACCGCGGGGGTGCCCAGCCTGCCCCTGGCCACCTATGGACTGGCCGGCGCGGGCGGGGCCGCGCTGCTCGCCTTCGGCGAGGGCTACCGGCGGCGCCGGCTGCTGGCCTTCGTCGACCCGTGGTCAGACCCGCTCAACACCGGCTACCAGACCATCCAGTCGCAGGTGAGCCTGGCCTCCGGTGGGCTGATCGGGGTCGGGCTCGGCGCCAGCCGGGCCAAGTGGGGCTTCCTGCCTTACGCCCACACCGACTTCATCTTCGCCATCATCGGGGAGGAGCTCGGCCTGGTCGGGGCCAGCCTGGTGGTCGGGATGTTCGTCGCCCTCGGCTATCTCGGGATCCGAACCGCGGTGAACGCCACGGACCCGTTCGGCCGGCTGCTGGCGGCGGGGATCACGACGTGGTTCTGCGCCCAGGCCTTCGTCAACATCGGCGCGGTGATCGGCATCCTCCCCATCACCGGCGTCCCACTACCGTTCGTGTCTTTCGGCGGTTCGTCGCTGGTGGCGGCGATGGCCGCGGCCGGCCTCCTCATGAACATGGCCCGCCGGACCCGATGACGGACGACGATGCTCCGCCGTGGGCCATCGTCGCCGGGGGCGGCACGGCCGGCCACGTGATCCCCGGGCTCGCCATCGCGCGGGCGCTCGTCGAACGTGACCATCCAATGTCGACGATCCACTATGTCGGAAGCGCCCGCGGCATGGAGAGGGAGCTGGTGCCCGAGGCCGGCTTCCCACTCGTCCTTCTCCCGGGCCGGGGCATCCAGCGCCGGTTCACGCTGGAGAACCTCACGGCCGTCGTCGGCCTGGTGCGGGCCGCGACCACCACCTTTGGCCTGGTCGCCCGGCGCCGGCCCAAGGTGGTGGTCGCCCTCGGCGGGTACGCCAGCGTCCCGGTGGCGCTGGCCGCCGCCGCCTGGCGGGTACCGATCGTCGTGGCCGAGCAGAACGCGGTGCCCGGCGCGGCCAACCGTCTCGTCGCCCGGTTCGCCAAGGCGGCCGCGGTGTCGTTCCCCGGTACGGCGCTCCCCAGGGCGGTGGTCACCGGCAACCCGGTGCGAGACGAGGTGCTGGCGGTCGACCGCGACCGTGACCGCGCCCGCGCCCGGTCCGAGCTCGGCATCGAGCCCGGCCGTCGGGTCGTGCTCGTGTTCGGCGGCTCGTTGGGCGCGCTGCGCCTCAATCAGGCCGCGGTCGACGCCGTCGGCCGTTGGAGCGGGCGCGCCGACCTGGCCGTGCGCCATGTCGTCGGCGATCGCGACTGGGCCATCGTCGAGGCCACACGGCCGACGATCGCCGACGGCGGCATCCAGTATCAGCCGGTGCGCTACGAGCACGAATTGCCCAGGGCCATGGCCGCAGCCGACCTCGCCGTGTGCCGGTCCGGCGCCAGCACCTGCTTCGAGCTGGCCGCCGTCGGGCTGCCCGCCGTGCTCGTCCCATCGCCGAACGTCACCGGCGACCACCAGACGGCCAACGCCCGTCAACTCGAGGCGGCCGGCGCCGCGGTCGTGATCGCCGACGCCGAGCTCGACGGTCGCCGGCTGGCCGCCGAGGTCGACGCCCTGCTGTCCGACGCGGCTCGGCTCGAACGGCTGGCCACCGCGCTCCGCGCCTTCGCCCGCCGCGACGCGGCCCAGCGCGTCGCCGATCTGGTCGAGGAGCACGCCCGTGCCTGAACCGGTTCAGGTCGACCTCTCCCGCCCCCGCCGAATCCACCTCGTCGGTGTAGGTGGCTCGGGGATGAGCGCCATCGCCGGTGTGCTCGCCGCCATGGGGCACGTCGTCAGCGGCACCGACCTCAAGGACTCGGCCAACCTCGAACGGCTGCGGGCCCAGGGGGTGGCCGTGTCGGTCGGGCACGACAGGGACCGGGTGGTCGGGGCCGAGGTGGTGGCGGTGTCGACCGCGATCCCGCGCACCAACCCCGAGGTGCTGGCGGCAGAGGAGCTGGGGCTGCCCGTGCTGCGCCGGGCCGAGATCCTCGCCGCGGTGGCCGCTACCCGCCGCTGTCTGGCCGTCGCCGGCACCCACGGCAAGACCACGACGTCGTCGATGCTGGCCCTGGTGCTCGTGGCCGCCGGGCTGCGCCCGTCGTTCATCATCGGCGGGGAGGTCAACGAGATCGGCACCGGCGCGGCCTGGGACACCGGTGACTGGTTCGTCGTCGAGGCCGACGAGAGCGACGGCACGTTCCTCGAACTGGGCGCCGACGCCGCCATCGTGACCAACATCGAGCCGGACCACCTCGAGCACTACGGCGACTTCGACACCCTGCTGGCCGGCTTCGAGCGCTTCGTGAGCGAGGTGCCAGGACCGGTCGTGGTCGGCATCGACGACCCGATGTCCGCGGTCCTGGCCGTCCGGCGAGGCGCGGTCACCTACGGGACGTCGGCCGGGGCGGACGTGCGCATGGTCGACGTGGCTGCCGACCGGAGCGGGGTTCGGTTCACCGTCGAACGCCGCGGCGCCACCCTGGGCCGGATCGGCCTGCCCGTACCCGGCCTCCACAACGCCCGCAACGCCACCGGCGCCCTGGCGATGGCGCTCGAGCTCGGGGTCCCGTTCGAGTCGGCCGCGGCCGCGCTCGGGCACTACGCCGGCGTGGCCCGCCGCTTCGAGTTCAGGGGCGAGGCCGCGGGCGTCACCTTCGTCGACGACTACGCCCATCTGCCGACCGAGGTGTCGGCGGCGATCGACGCCGCCGCGGATGGGGGCTGGCAGCGCATCGTGTGCGTGTTCCAGCCCCACCGGTTCAGCCGCACCGGCGCCCTGTGGGCGACGTTCGCCGACTCGTTCGTCGGCGCCGATCAGCTGGTGGTCACCGACATCTACGCCGCCGGGGAGAGGCCGAGGCCCGGGGTCACCGGGAAGCTCATCGTCAACGTGGTGCTCGACGCCCACCCGTGGGCGCCGGTGGCGTACCTGCCCCGCCGGCGCGAGCTGGCGCCCTACCTTCTGAACCGGTTGAGGCCGGGCGACCTGTGCCTCACCCTCGGCGCCGGCGACCTGACCACACTGCCCGACGAGCTCATCGAAACGCTCAGGACCCGCGGGGTCGGGGCCGCGTGAGCGACCTCGTCCGGCGCGACGTGCCCATCGGCGTGCTCACCACCTACCGGGTCGGCGGCGCGGCGGCGTGGTTCGTCGAGGCCGGCTCGTCCGCCGACCTCCGCGCCGCCTCCGAGCTGGTCCGTTCGCGAGACCTGCCGGTGCTGGTCGTTGGCAACGGATCGAACCTGCTGGTGGCCGAGGCCGGGTTCCCGGGGCTCGCCATCGTCCTGGGCGACGGCTTCGCCGGCATCGACATCGAGGCCACCGCCGTGGCCTCGGGGGGCGCGGCCCGGCTGCCGGTGGTCGCCCGCCGGACGGCGGCCGCCGGCCTGGCCGGGTTCGAATGGGCGGTCGGGGTGCCCGGCTCGATGGGCGGTGCGGTCCGCATGAACGCGGGTGGTCACGGCTCCGACATGGCCGCCACGCTGCGCCGGGCCCGGTTGTTCGACCTGCGGACCGGACTCGAACGGGTCGTGGCCCCGCCCGATCTGGACCTCGGGTACCGGCGTTCCGCGGTGGCCGCCCACGAGGTGGTGGTCGAGGCCGGGCTGGAACTGGCCGCCGGCGACCGGGCCGCAGCCGAGGCCGAGATCGGCGAGATCGTCCGCTGGCGGCGGGCCAACCAGCCCGGGGGCCAGAACACGGGATCAGTGTTCACCAACCCGGCCGGCGACGCCGCGGGCCGGCTGATCGAGGCGGCCGGGGCCAAGGGGCTGCGCGTGGGCACGGCCCAGGTCTCGCCCAGGCACGCCAACTTCGTGATCGCCGACCCGGGCGGTCGGGCCGACGACGTGTACGCCCTCATGGTCGAGGTCCGCCGGCTGGTCGCCCAGCGCTGTGGCGTCCTTCTCGAACCGGAGACCCATCTCGTCGGGTTCGAGCCGCTCCCGGAGGTGGGGGAGTGACGTGGTGTCGGCGTTCCCCGGCCACGCAAGCCGTCCTTGGCCGCTCCTCCGCTGGCGCTCCGTCGCTCGCATCGAGCCGGGGGTGCAGGCAGTGACGGCGGTGTCGGCGTTCCCCGGCCACGCAGCCCGTCGTTGGCCGCTCCTCCGCTGGCATTGCGTCGCTCGCATCGAGCCGCCGTTTCTGTCCTTTGTGGACGCTCAGGTCCGCATAGAGGACCCCAGCGTCCTTATTGGTCATTTTGGGGGCTGGCGGGTCGCCGAGCCGGGGGTGCACGAATGACGGCGAGAGCGCGCCGCCAGCGGATGGCGGCCCGGATGGCCATCCTCCACGACCTCCTCCACGACCCGACCGTGCCCGTCACCACCCTCGACATCCTGAGCGGGCGCGACGCCGACCCCGACCGCACCGTTGGTCTGCGGCTGGTGCGCCCGCTCACCGATGATCCGCCGGCCCCGCCGTCTGCGGAGCCCGGGATCGATCCCCGCATCCGGGCCCGGCGCATCGCCGTGCGCCGGGCGGAGGGACGCCGTCGGCTGCGCATCCTCGTCATCGCCGGCGGGCTGTTCGCCGTGCTGGTCGTCGGCGCGCTCATGACCCGCACGCCCCTGCTCGACGTCGACCGGGTGGCCGTGGCCGGCGCCGAGCGCACCCCGGTCGCCGCGGTGATCGAGGCCGCCGGGGTCGCACATGGCCACCCTCTACTCGACGTCGACCTCGACGCCGTGGCCGGCCGCGTGGACGACCTCCCGTGGGTGGCGACGGCCGAGGCGGTCCGGCACTGGCCGGGCACCGTCGTGGTGCGCATCGAGGAGCGCCGGCCGGTGGCGATGGCGCCGGTCGACGAGGGGGAGTGGGCCGTGCTGTCGGCCGACGGTCGGGTGATGGAGATCGTGGCCGAGGCCCCGGTGGGGCTGGTTCCGCTGGTCGCCGTGCCCCCCGTCACCGGCGGGGATGCGCTCGAGCCGGCCACGGTCGATGCCCTGGCGGTGGCCCGGTTGCTCCCGTCGTCGCTGGCCACCCGCGTGCTCGGCGTGGCGCCCGTGGGTGACGGTCAGGTCGAGCTGAGGCTCGACCCCTCGGGCGTGGTGCGGCTCGGGCCGCCCACCGACGTGGCCGCCAAGCTGGTGGCGGCCGATGCCGTCCTGGCCCAGGCCCCGGCCAACTGCATCGCGGTGGTCGACGTGCGGGTGCCGGACGCCCCGGTCTTGACTCAGCGCCCCGAATGTGGGTAAATGCTCACCCACTACAAGAGGTTTACATAACTCTCGATCTCAAGTAGAGGTTGAGATTGGGGGAGGTTGGAGGTGACAGGGTGACCGGCAGTCCGCAGAACTACCTGGCCGTGATCAAGGTCGTCGGCATTGGGGGCGGTGGCGTCAACGCCGTCAACCGCATGATCGACGCCGGGCTCAAGGGTGTCGAGTTCATCGCCGTCAACACCGACGCCCAGGCGCTGCTCATGAGCGACGCCGACGTCAAGATGGACATCGGCCGCGACCTCACCCGTGGCCTCGGGGCCGGCAGCGACCCCGAGGTCGGCCGCCAGGCGTCCGAGGAGCACCGCGATGAGATCGAGGAGGTCCTCAAGGGGGCCGACATGGTCTTCATCACCGCAGGCAAAGGCGGCGGCACCGGCACCGGCGGCGGCCCGGTGGTGGCCGAGGTGGCCAAGAGCATCGGCGCCCTTACCATCGGGGTGGTGACCCGTCCGTTCGGGTTCGAGGGCCGCCGGCGCGCCGTGCAGGCCGAGCAGGGCATCCAGAAGCTCAAGGAGAAGGTCGACACCCTGATCGTCATCCCCAACGATCGGCTGCTCACCGTCTCCAACGAGAAGACCTCGGTGCTCAACGCCTTCAAGATGGCCGACGAGGTGCTCCTCCAGGGCGTGCAGGGGATCACTGACCTCATCACCACGCCCGGCCTGATCAACACCGACTTCGCCGACGTCAAGATGATCATGAGCAACGCCGGCTCGGCGCTCATGGGCATCGGCTACGGGTCGGGCGAGGGGCGGGCCCCGGCCGCGGCCAAGGCCGCCATCTCCAGCCCGCTGCTGGAGGCGTCGATCGAGGGGGCGCGGGGCGTCCTGCTCAACATCAGCGGCGGCAGCGACCTCGGCCTGTTCGAGGTCAACGAGGCGGCCGAGATCATCCACGGCGTCGCCCACGCCGACGCCAACATCATCTTCGGCGCCGTGATCGACGACGAGATGGGCGACGAGGTGCGGGTGACGGTGATCGCCGCCGGCTTCGACCGCTGGGACACGGGACGGGGCGCAGAGGAAGGCGCGGCTCGGCGTGGGCCCGACATCTTCGGCGAGGACGAGGATGTCGCGGCCGACGACGACGACTTCGACGTGCCGTCGTTCCTCCGGTAGTGCGCTAGGCAAGAGAGATCACCAGACCCACTTCCGGCCGCCCTCGCTACCGGTTCACCGACCGGCGCCACGGCGACCTCGCCGTCGGTTGTCCGGCCGGCGAGCTCGCGGCCGCCCGGCGGGCGGTCGTCGACCTGCCGTGGACCTGGCTGCGACAGGTCCACGGGGCCGACGTGGTCGTGGTCGACGAACCGGGCGCAGGGGCCGGCCGCCGGGCCGATGCCGCGGTCACCGCCGTGCGCGGTGCGGCCCTGGCCGTGCACACCGCCGACTGCGTGCCGGTGGTGCTCGTCGGTGACGGCGTGGTCGGTGTGGCCCACGCCGGTTGGCGGGGTCTTGCGGCCGGCGTGATCGAGACCACGGTGGCGGCCATGGGGCGGCTGGCGCCCGGCCGACCGGTCGAGGCCGTCATCGGGCCGTGCATCAGGGTCGAGTGCTACGAGTTCGGACCGGGCGATCTCGACGTCGTCGCCGAAGCGCTCGGCGACCAGGTCAGGGGGCGCACCTCGGCCGGGGCGCCGGCGCTCGACCTGACCGCGGCGACCAATGCCGCGCTCGCCCGGGCGGGCGTTGCCGACGTCCGCGACGACGGATCGTGCACCGCGTGCGGCGACCGGTGGTTCTCGCACCGGGCCAGGGCCGAGACCGGCCGTCAGGCCGCACTCGCGTGGTTGGACCCGCGCTCGGAGTAGGGCGCTCGTGTCAGGTCAGCCCGTCGGGCCGTGACATGGTGGATCACATGAGCCAGCCCGCCGTGGCCGACGACGTGGCCGCCCGGTTGGAGATCGTCCGCGGTCGGATCGTCGCCGCGGGCGGCGATCCAGACCGGGTGCGGGTCGTGGCCGTCACCAAGGGTTTCGGGGTCGATGCGGTGCGGGCGGCGGTCGCCGCCGGTCTCGTCGATGTCGGCGAGAACTACGCCAAGGAGCTGGTGGTGAAGGCGCAGGCCGTGGCCGACCCGACGTCGGTGACGATCCACTTCGTCGGCCAACTCCAGCGCAACAAGGTGCGCGTGGTGGCGCCGTACGTCGACCTCTACCAGAGCGTCGACCGGGTGCGGCTGGGCGTCGAGATCGCCGGGCGGGACGCCGGGGCCGCGGTGCTGGTGCAGGTCAACCTGACCGACGACCCGGCGCGGGGAGGATGCCTGCCGGGCGACGTGCCCCGCCTGGTCGCCGAGCTCGGGCCGGCCGGGCTCGGGCTCGACGTCAGGGGCCTGATGGCGGTGGCGCCCATCGGGTCGCCGGACCTGGCTCACCGCGCCTTCCGGTCGGTGCGGGACCTGGCCGACCGGCTGGGGCTGCCCGAGCGCTCCTACGGGATGAGCCACGACCTGGAGGCCGCGGTGGCCGAGGGGGCGACGATGATCAGGCTCGGCACCGCCCTGTTCGGCCCCCGCTGAGCCTCCAAGCGCTACGGGCTGGAGGCCGAGTAGCACGGATGTCACGCCTGGCGAACACTAGGGTTGTCGGTTGAGAACACCGAAGGGACTGACACGACATGGCATCTGTCTGGAAGAAGGCGATGCTCTACCTGGGTCTCGGGCCTGACGAGGAGTACGACGACTACGTGCCCGACCCGGGGCCGACGCCCCAGGAGTCCGCGCGCACCCCCAGGGCCGACTATCCGTCGGCCGCGGCCCAGGCCCCGGCGGCGGCCCAGGCACCGGCGGCGGCAGGCTACGGATCGGTGCGCCAGCTGTCGCCCCAGCCGGTCGAGGCCGGGCCCGGTCCCGAGCGCATCGGCCCGGCCAGCGGGATCGGTGCGGTCGGCCCGGTTCGGTCGCGTGGCGTGGTCCGGCCGCTGCCGGCGACGGCCACGGCCAAGCCGCAGGTGATCGCGCCGTCGTCGTTCAACGACGCCCAGGAGGTCGCCGACCGGTTCAAGACCAACAACCCGGTGATCATGAACCTGCAGGGCGCCGATCGAGACCTGTCCCGCCGGCTCATCGACTTCGCCAGCGGCCTGTGTTACGGGCTGGGCGGCTCGATGGAGAAGGTGGCCAACCAGGTGTACCTGATCACCCCGACCAACGTGGAGGTTTCGGCCGAGGAGCGACGGCGCCTCGAACGCGGTAAGTACGCTTGACCCTCCTTCTATGGGCATCCTCTGCTGGGTCCTTCAGGTCTACATCTTCGTCCTCTTCGGCAGGATCATCCTGTCCTGGTTCCCGATGTCCGGCGGAAGCGCGCTGGCCGGCGTCTACGAATTCCTGCGCAAGCTCACCGACCCGATCCTCGAACCGCTGCGCCGCCTGATCCCTCCGATCCGGCTCGGCGGGGCCGCCATCGACCTGTCGCCGATCCTCGTCTTCTTCGCCATCCAGCTCATCCTGCTGCCCATCGTGTGCTGAGCGGACCGGGCGGGCCGAGCCTCCGCCACCGCCCGCGCGCCCCTGGCTACCATCGACACCCATGGACATCACCCCGCAGGTGATCAACGAGGTCGAGTTCCCGCTCAAGGTGCGCGGCTACGACCCGGACGAGGTCGACGACTTCCTCGAGCGCATGGCGGTCGGGGTCGGCCAACTCCAGGAGCGCGTCGAGCAGCTCACCGAGCGGGCGGCCACGGCGGAGCGACGGGCGGCCGAGCTCGAGAAGCGGGTCAGGGAGGGGGTGCCCGACATGGCCGCCGGGTCGCCGGCGGCCATGACCCCGGCCCAGGAGACCGAGCAGCTGAGCCGCACGCTGGCCATGGCCCAGCGCTTTGTCGACCAGGCGATGAAGGAGGCCCAGGACGACGCCGACGGGCTCGTCGCCGAGGCCACCGACCGATCGCAGCGGATGCACACCGAGGCCGATGTCGAGATCGAGCGGCTGCGGAACGAGGCCGAGACGGAGATCGCCGGCGAGGTCAGGCGGCTCGAGGCGGCCCGGTCGTCGCTGCAGGACGACGTCGAGGCGCTCACCCGTCATGCCGACGACCAGCGGGCCAGGCTCCGGGCCTCGTTGGCCGAGTTCGAGCGGCTGCTCGACGATCCCGAGGGTCTGCAAACCACGACCGGCCCTGAGCTCAGCGACGCCGCCCTTCCCGCCTTCGCCCGCGGCATGTCCGGCACGCGTCGCCCGCCCGAGTCCAACGGCGCCGCGGCCGAATCCGCTCCGCAGGCGGAGCAGGCGACCGAGGAGCCCGACGAGGGATCGCGGCCGCGGCCCGACCGTCCGACCGCCCGCGGCACCGACGACGACGACGACGAGTCCTGGGCCCGGTTCGCCCAGGGCCCGGAGCCGGTCAACGACGGCCTGCCCACCGCCGTTCACCTGGTCGAGGGGGGCGGCGATCCCTACCTGTCGGAGCTGCGCCGGGCCATGGGCGACGACCCGCCGACGTCGGCGGCCGATCCGGCCGCGGCCGCCGATGTGGTGTCGCCGTTCGACCAGGACGACGACCCGAAGCCCAGACGTCGGTTCGAGCGCCGCTGACCGAGGCGATGACCGGCACCGGAACGGGGACCCCCGCCGACCCTTGGATGCTGCGCCCCCCGGTTCTGGCCCGCTTGGGCCGGGCCGAGGTCGAGGAGAAGCCCCGCAACCGCATGCGGGCGGTCTAACCGACCACCACCCGGGTCGGCTCGATCTTCAGGATCACCCGCTCCGACCTGATCCGCGACAGGTCGTAGTCGCGGCCGTTGTACTTCATCGACAGGGCCCGGATGTGGGCCACCGCGTCCGGCCCCCGCACCTCGTCGACGACGACCCCGCGCACCTCGGTGAACGAGTAGGGGTCGTCGCGCGGCCAGATGGCGACGGAGACCCTCGGGTCCCGCCGGATGTTCTTGTACTTCTGCCGGTGGACCTCGGTGTTGATCAGGAGGTGGTCGTCGTCGTGGCCGACCCACATGACGTTGGTCTGCGGCGTGCCGTCGGGCAGCAGCGTGGAGAGCGCGCCGAAGTTGGGGCCGGACGCGGCGTCGCGCACGCGCGGGTCGAGCATTCCGTCGTTCTAGCCGACCACGTGGAGACCGGCATGAAACGCCCGGCCGTCGGCCAGCTCGGCCCGGTGCCCGTTCGAGATCGGACCGTTGACGAGGAGCTCGACGGCAAGGGTCTCGTCCTGCAGGAACCGGCGATGCGCCTCGATGGCTGACTTCAGGTCGTGGTGGTGGCCGGCGTCGATGACCAGATGGATGCGATCCGAGACCCGCAGCCCCTCCTCGCGGCGGATCTCGTTCACCGCCCGGGCGACGTCGCGCGCCATGCCTTCGGCCGCCAGCTCCGGGGTGACCTCGACGTCGAGGACGACGACGCCGGCGTCGCCGGTCAGGGCGGCGCTGGCCGACCCCTGCTTCGGGACCAGGCGGCGGGTGAACTCGTCGTCGGCCAGCCGGCGGCCGGCGACCACGACCGATCCGTCGTCGGCCCGCTCCCATTCGCCGGCCTTGACCGCCCTGATGATCTTCTGGACGTCGGGCCCGACCCGGGGGCCGAGCACGGCCGGGACGACCTGCAGCACGACATCGGCCACCGCGGCCACGTCGGTGGTGAGCTCGACCGTCTTGACGTTGACCTCGTCGGCGACGAGCCCGGTGTAGGCGGCGAGCCGCTCGGCGTCCGGCGTGGCGACGGTGAGCGACCGCAGTGGCAGCCGGTTGCGCAACCCGTTCGCCCTGCGGACCGAGGCCGCGGCCGAGCTGACCTCCCGGGCCAGGTCGACGGCGAGCACGATCGCCGCGCCGTCCGGGTCGACGGGGAGATCGTCGGAGGACGGCCAGTCGGTCAGGTGCACGCTGCGCTCGCCCGTGAGCTGCTGGTAGAGGTGCTCGGTGAGGAGGGGCAGGAGCGGCGCCGCCGTGCGGCACAACAGCACCAGCACGGTGTGGAGGGTGTCGATCGCCTCGGGGTCGCCCGCCCAGAACCGGTCGCGGGAGCGACGGATGTACCAGTTGTTCAGCGAGTCGACGAAGTCCTGGACCGCGGCGCACGAGCCGGACAGGTCGTAGGCGTCCATGCGCGCCGAGACCTCGTCGACCAGTCGCCTGGTCCTGGCCAGGGCGTAGCGGTCGAGCAGGTTGGGCGAGGTCGTGACCATCCGGCCCCGTCGCCCGGCGGCGTTCGCGTACAGCGACAGGAAGTGCCAGGCGCTCCAGATCGGCCGCAGCACCCGGCGGACCGGCTCGACCAGGGCGTGGCGGTCGACGAGGATGTCGCCGCCGCGCATGACCGCAGACGCGCTGAGCGCCCAGCGCATGGCGTCGGCGCCGACGGTGTCGAACATCTCGCCGGGGTCCGGGTAGTTCTTGAGCCGCTTCGAGAGCTTCTGGCCGTCCGCGCCGAGGAGGATGCCGTGGGCCAGGCAGGTGCCGAACGCCGGCCGGTCGAAGAGGGCGGTGGCCAGCACGTGGAGGGTGTAGAACCAGCCGCGGGTCTGGCCGATGTACTCGACGATGAAGTCGCCCGGGAAGTGGCCCTCGAACCAGTCCTGGTTCTCGAAGGGATAGTGCACCTGGGCGAACGGCATCGACCCGGACTCGAACCAGCAGTCGAGCACGTCCTCGACCCGGCGCATGGTGGAGCGCCCGGTCGGGTCGTCGGGGTTGGGCCTGGTCAGCTCGTCGATGCCGGGCCGGTGCAGGTCGGCGGGGCGGACCCCGAAGTCGCGCTCGAGCTCGTCGAGACTGCCGTAGACGTCGATCCTCGGGTACGTGGGGTCGTCGCTCTTCCAGACGGGGATCGGCGAGCCCCAGAACCGGTTGCGGCTGATCGACCAGTCTCGAACGCCGTCCAGCCACTTGCCGAAGGCGCCGTCGCGCACGTGCTCCGGCACCCAGGTGATCTCCTGGTTGAGCTCGCGCATGCGGTCCTTGAACGCGGTGACCTTGACGAACCACGACGAGACGGCCCGGTAGATGAGCGGCGTGTCGGTGCGCCAGCAGTGCGGATAGCTGTGCAGGTAGGTCTCGTGGCGCACGACGACGCCCCTGGCCTTGAGGTCGCGGATGATCGGGGCATTCGCGTCGAACACCTGGAGGCCGTGGTAGTCGGGGATGTCTGCGCTGAACCGGCCCCGTTCGTCGACCGGGGCGACGACCGCGAGGTCGTTGGCCTCGGCCAGCCGCTGGTCGTCCTCGCCGAAGCCCGGCGCGATGTGGACAACGCCGGTGCCGTCGTCGGTGGTGACGAAGTCGGCGCCCAGCACCCGGAAGGCGTTCTCGGTGCCGGCGAGCCAGGGGAACAACGGCGTGTAGCGCCGGCCGACGAGATCTGACCCCTTGACCGTGGCGACCCGGGTGGCGCCGGCCAGCTCGCGCTCGTAGTTGGCCACCGTGGCCTCGCCCAGCAGGTAGCGGTCGCCGTCGCGCTCGAACACCGCGTAGTCGAGGTCTGGTCCGACGGCGAGGGCCAGGTTGGAGGGCAGGGTCCACGGCGTCGTCGTCCAGACCAGCAGCCGCTCGGCGCCGCCGTCGAGCTCGAACGCGACCGTGAGCGAAGGGTCCTGGCGGTCGCGGTAGGCGTCGTCGAGCCTGGTCTCGAAGTTGGACAGCGGCGTCTCGCACTCCCAGCAGTACGGGAGCACGCGGTAGCCCTCGTACAGCCAGCCCTTCTCGTGCAGCCGCTTGAGGGCCCACATGACGCTCTCCATGTAGGGGAGGTCCATGGTCTTGTAGTCGTTGTCCATGTCGACCCAGCGGGCCTGCCGGGTGACGTAGTACCGCCACTCGTCTGCGGTCGTTCCCACCAGCGAGCGGCAGAACTCGTTGAACCGGTCGACGCCGTACTCGATGATGTTGACCCGGCCCGTCACGCCGAGGGTCTTCTCCGCCTCCATCTCGATCGGGAGGCCGTGGCAGTCCCACCCGAACCGCCGCTCGACGCGGAAGCCCTCCATCGTGCGGTGGCGGGGCACCTCGTCCTTGACGAACCCGGTGAGGAGATGGCCGAAGTGGACCGGTCCGTTGGCGAACGGAGGGCCGTCGTAGAACACGAACTCGCGGTCGGCCGGCCGCCGCTCGATCGAGGCGGGGAAGGTGCCGTCGGCCTCCCAGAACCCGATCACCGAGGTCTCGATGGCGGGGAACGAAGGGGCTCGCTCGACCTCGGGATAGCGCTCGGTGCTCGGCTCGGACATTCCGCCAGCGTATTGGAGCCGTCCCATCGCTCCGATCCATATAGGGTCCCGTCGCGATGGTGGACGACCTCTACGAAGTCACCGACGACGGCGTGGTCCTCAACGTCCACGCCCAACCCGGCGCCGGTCGGACCCAGATCACGGGCCGCCACGGAGCGGCGCTCAAGGTCAGGGTGGCGGCGCCCCCGGAGCACGGCCGGGCCAACCAGGCGTTGATCGAGGAGCTGGCGGTCGAGTTCGGCGTGGCCGAGAACAAGGTCGCGCTGGTCGCCGGGGAGAAGAGCCGGTCGAAGCGGTTCCTGCTCGCCGGGGTCGACCCGGAGGCGTTCGACCGGACCCTCGGCGACCTGGTCGACGCCAGCCGCCGGCGGGGCGACCGCCCCGCGGATCGACGCGCCCGGGGGTAATCCGAGGTTTGTAATTCACCGGCCTCGTCCGTAGCATGCGACACCCTTTGGCGCGCGAAGGAGTGCGATGCCCCGAGCGAGCGGTGCGGC
>JBOGGX010000215.1:0-3278 GCA_050744245.1 Acidimicrobiales bacterium | reverse complement strand
GGCGAGGCCGGCCACGCCGACCGCCACGCCGGCGCCGAGCAGCAGCGGCAGTCCGCAGCACACGGCGATGCCGGCACCGGCGAGGGCGAGGAGTCCGGCGGTGGATTCGCGGTCAGTCGACATGACGCTCGTGACCGTTGTTGTCGCTCAGGCGGCGCAGCATGACAGGCGGGAGACGTCGCGGGTGAAGGTCTGGGCGGCGAGCTTCAGGCCTTCGGCCATGGTCAGGTAGGGTGGAAGGTGGCAGCCAACTCGGCGGTGGTGATGCCGTGGCGGATGGCCAGCACGGCCGTCTGGATCACGTCGCCGGCGCCGTCGCCCACGACCGAGGCGCCCAGGAGCCGGTCGGTGTCGGGGTCGGCCACGAGCTTGATGACGCCGTGGCGGTCGCGGTTGACGAGCGCGCGTGGCACCGCGGACGGGCCGATGACCGACGTCTTGGTCTGGTAGCCGGCGTCGCGGGCCTGGGCTTCGGTGAGCCCGGCGCCGGCGACCTGTGGGCTGGTGAAGATGACCCGGGGCAGCCCCGAGGTCGGCAGCGACGTCGGCAGACCCAGAACGTGACGAACCTCGGTCGGCAACGATCTTCGATGTCAACCACCGCGCACCTGACGCGAACGCCTGGCCGTCAGCAATCTGCTGGGTGGCGCTCGGGGCCGTGACGACGTGCGGGCTGACCGGTTTCTCGAGGATCGACCACGCCGAGGAGAGGCGAACCGGCCGCCCACGCGGGCGTGCTGACGAATCGCCCGCTTGACCTTCCCGTCGACTGGAGGGGTGCACGATGCGGGCATGGCATACGCCGAGGCATGCGGCGGGCGGGGTTGGCTGCGCATCGGTCAGCTTGCTGAGGCGACGGGCGAGTCGACCAAGACGCTGCGCTATTACGACGACGCCGGTGTGCTCACCGCTACGACTCGGTCGCCTGCCGGGTACCGGTTGTATGCGCCGTCGATGATCGAACGGGTGGCGCTGGTCCGGGCCGGTCAGGCCGCCGGCCTGAGGCTGGACGAGATCGGTGCCCTGCTCGACGACACCCCGAGCCTGACGCGGCAGCATCTGGTGGACCCCGGTGAGGTCCTGGCCCGGATCGAAGCGACCCAGCAGAACCTGGTCCGTCTGCACCGGTGGGTGGTGGCGGAGCGGGCGCGGCAGCGGTGAGCCCGATTCAGGGCAGGATGGGACCGTCCACCGGTGGCGAGTCAGGTCCGGTGAGCGAGTAGATGAGCGGCACCAGGGCATAGCGGGCCGCGATCCACGCCACGGCCGCGACGGCGATGAGCGTGCCGACGGTCGCGGCGGTGCGGGCTGGGCGGTTGCATCGCCGGGCACGGTGGCGTTCGAGCCCCGCGACCGCGAGCGCGGTGACGCTGAGCCCGGCGGTCCACCACATCGGAGGGAGGACGCCGGTGGCGCCGATCCCGGCGGCAGCCCCGACGCCGACGCAGGACAGGCAGCCCGCGACGAGGGCGGGGCCGATGATGGGGATGGCCCCTGCCAGTCCCGCCAGCGCGCCGGCGGTGGCTGCTGTCTCGGTCCCGGCTCGCTGCGCCTGATCGCTCGCCGGGCCGGCCGGGCCGCGAGCGGTCATGGTGCGTGGGAGAGATCCGCGCCTGTGAGCTCCTGCTGCGGGTCGGGTGCGCCGGAGGCGGGCGTCTCGTCGGCAGGGGCGGCACCGGAGCGGCGCCGGCCGAGGACGGCGATGGCCGCCGCGCCGCCGATGACGACGAGGCCGACCGCCAGGATGCGGGTTGTTCCGAGGTCCTGGATGAACGCGGTGGCGTCGGCGGAGAGGCCTTCGACGAAGCGGGCGGGGCCGGCGCCAGTGGTCTCGCCGGGGTCGGTGGAGAGGTTGAAGGCCCAGTAGTAGACGATGTAGCCGCCGGCGATCACGAGCAGGGCGCCGGCGGCCCGGTTGACGTGCCGGGCCAGCCCCCGGATGCGGGCCACGAGGGAGTGCTCGGCCAGGGCGAGGGCGATGGTGACGATGAGCACCACGACGCTCATCCCGACCGCGTAGGCCACGAAGGTGGCGACGCCCGAGGCCGTGTTGGACCGGGTGAAGGTGGAGGCGACGACGGCCAGAAACACGGGCAGGGTGCAGGACAGGGAAGCGACGGCGTAAGACGCACCGAAGGCGAGCATCGAGCGCAGCCGACGGCTGCCGGTGCCGGCTTGTGGTTTGGGCAGTGCGACGGTGAGGTCGCGGCCGGCGAGCAGGGTTATGCCCAACGCGGCGAGGGCGGCGCCGATGATCATGGCGACCCAGGGCACGTAGTCGACGAAGCTGCGGATGCCGGCGGTGATGAGCGTGCCGGTGATGCCGAACACGACGAGGAACCCGAGCGACACGGTGCCGCCGACGAGCAAGGCACGGGCGAGCCGGTCGGCCAGCGTCGCCCCACCCCCAGGCGGGGTCGGGTGCGCGGTGTCGGCGTCGCCTTCGAGGTACCAGGACAGGTAGGCGGGGAGCATGGCGAACCCGCACGGGTTCACGGTGGCGACCAGCCCGGCCGTGAACGCCAGGGCGATGGGGGCGTCGATCACGACAACAGCACCTCGTCGATGCAGTCGGCCAACGCGCCGGCGGAGATCTCGCCGGCGTGGACGTCGACGATCTGGCCGTTGGCGTCGATGAACACCGTCGTGGGCATGGCGATCCCGCCGAAGTGTTGGAACAGGGAGGCGTCGGGGTCGCGGGCGATGTCGTAGGTCACGCCGGTCTGCTCCACGACCCGCAGCCCGGCCGCGGTCCGGTCCTGCAGGTTGACACCCAGGAACGCGACCTGGCCTTCCAGATCCTGGTGGACCCGTTCGAAGCCGGGCATCTCGGCCAGGCACGGGACGCACCAGGAGGCGAAGAAGTTCACCACCAGCGGTCGCCCTTGGTAGTCGGCCAGATCGGCAGTGGACCCGTCGAGCATCTGCAGCGCCACCCCGCCCGCGGACGCGCCGTCGGTCGCCGCGCCGGGCTGGTCATCGGACGAGGTGGACCGGCCGGCCACGACCACCACGGCCAGCACCACCACGGCAGCGGCGACGGCGCCGGTGACGGCGAGGCGCCGGTTGCGTCCCGCTCGGGCCGCGGCCCGCTGGCGAGCGGTGCGGGACGATCGAGCCGGTCTCTGGCGGGCCATCTGTAGTGCTAGCCGTTAGTTGGCGCGGGTCGAGTCGTGGTCTTGGCCGACCGGTGGGGCGTCGGAGGGGACGTCGCAGTGGTCGGCGCGCTGGTGGCGCCGCCACCCCCACACGGCGGCGGCCGCGCCGAGGGCGACGAC
>JBOGGX010000214.1:0-1786 GCA_050744245.1 Acidimicrobiales bacterium | reverse complement strand
TCCACGATCGTGACCGACAGCGCCTCGAGCTCGCTGAGTGTCAGTCGGAGTTGCCGGGAGTTCTCGAACCATCCCTGGTAGTGGTCGGCGAGCTCGGCGGGTAGCAGGCGGGTGAGGGTCTTGCCGTTGGCCATGCGGTTCCATTGGAGATAGGGACCATGGAGCTCGGGCGGTTCGGCGTGGCAGCGGCAGTTGGCCTTCCCGCAGCGCATGTAGCGGGTGAGAACGCTCCCGGGTAGCACGAAGCCGGTCTCGGCCAGCCGGCGGGCCAGGGCTTGCTGGCGACGCTGTTCTACTCGTGTGGGTCCAGTCATCATCCACCTCTGTGTGTCCTTCACTGATTACGATGAAGGATAGCACACAGGAGGTGGACATGACGCCAACACGGCGAGTGCTGGTGGACCCCGAGGCGATCGAGGTCGAGCACCGACGCATCGGCGCCCTGCCGGTGGTGAACGCGGTGCTGGGCCGCCTCGGCGTCGACGAGCTACTGGCCGCCTACCTGCCGGAGCCGGACCCGAGAGTCGGGCTGGCCCCGGCCAAGGCGATCGGTGCGCTCATCCGCAATCTCGCCGTGGGCCGCGAGCCGCTCTACGGGCTGGCCGGCTGGGCCGCAGAACACGAGGCGGACCTTGTCGGCCTGGAGCCGGGGGAAGCGGCACGGTTGAACGACGACCGGGTGGCCGAGCCCTCGATGAGCTGTTCGTCGCCGATCGTGCCAGCTTGATGACCGCGCTCAGCCTGGCCGTCATCCGCGTGTACCGCATCGACTGCTCCGAGCTGCACAACGACTCGACCTCCCTCGCCCTCTACGGCGCCTATGCCGGGGCGACCGGCGCCCGGCGAGGCGGGGTCCGCCCTCCCGTGCCGGCCCGGGGACACAGCAAGGACCACCGACCCGACCTCAAGCAGCTGGTGTGGATCCTGACGGTGTCTGCCGATGGGGCCGTCCCGCTCACCTGCCGGCTCTGTGACGGGTCCACCGAGGACTCCACGACCCATGTCGCCACCTGGGACGAGCTGGTCTGCCTGCTGGGAACCGCCGACTTCGTCTACGTCGCGGACTGCAAGCTGGCCACCCGGGACAACATGGCCCACATCGCCTCCAACCACGGGCGGTTGCTGACGGTGCTGCCCCGCACCCGCCGCGAGGACGAGAAGGGTCGGGCCTGGATCGCAGCCGGAGGTATCGACTGGACCGAGATCGCCCGCCGCCCCGGCACACGCCTCGGCGATCCCGACGAGGTCTATTGGGCCGTCGAGGCGCCGGTCTGCTCCGAAGAGGGGCTGCGCATCTGCTGGATGCGTTCGTCCCAGAAGCGCTCCATCGATGCTGCGGCGCGCACCGACCGCATCGAGCGGGCCGGCAGCGGGCTGGACGAGCTCAACGCGCGCCTGGCTGCGCCTCGCTGCCGCCTCAAGTCGCGTGTCGCGATCGAACAGGCCGCGGCGGCAGCCGTCGCCGACGCCGGCGCGGGACGCTGGGTGCGTTTCGAGGTCGCCGACCACGTCGAGGTCACCCACCGCCAAGAACGCCGGGGCCGGCCAGGGGCCAACACCCGCTACCGGCGGGTGGAGGGTCACCGTTTCAGCCTGTCGTGGTCGGTCGACGCCGACGCGGTCGCCCACGACGCAGCCTCCGATGGCTGCTTCCCGTTCGTCACCACCGAGAAGGACGCGACACCGGCCGAGCTGCTCGGCATCTACAAGGCACAACCACGCCTGGAGCGACGCCACGCCACCTTCAAGGGCGTCATCGCCGCCGCCCCCCTCACCCTCAAAAGCG
>JBOGGX010000213.1:0-19236 GCA_050744245.1 Acidimicrobiales bacterium | reverse complement strand
CGGCGACGGCGTCGACCAGCCGGGTCGACCGCAGCACGTCGTCGGCGGCGGGGAGCGCCCGGGCCCTATCGACGTCGGCCCGGTGCGCCTGGTCAGCGGCGGTGGCCCCCGCGTTGAGCCGTTCGATGTCGGCTCGAGCGGCATCGAGGGCGGCGGCGTACTGGTCGAGGACCGAGGCCGCCTCGTCGATGGCGGCCGCGGCATCGTCGTGACGTGTCGCGGTCCGTTCGAGCACGGCAGTCGCCGTCCGGGCCGCATCCCCGTGCCACACCGAGCCGACGGTGGCCGCGGCCGAGCCTACCCTCGTTGCGGCCGAGCCAAGCGTGTCGCGGGCCGTCCGCCAGGAGGCGGCGCAGGTGCGCACGGTCGCCGGGTCGTCCGGCGGGTATGCGAACCCCGTCCCCGTCATGGACCAACGAGAATAACACGACATGACATGAAGATCACACAGCCTGGGCTCGAGGTCTGTGCAGCTCACCACCGTGGCGGTGGTCGAGGGCACGCCTCGGATCGCGGACGGATCAGGTGCGGTACCGGCTCTGGCGGGCCCACCCGACCACGCCGATGAGGAGCACGAAGACCCCGGGCACGACCAGCCACGGGCTCATCGCCAACCCGCCGGCGGCGAAGGCCGCGCCCAGCCCGATCCAGAAGGGCCAGATGCTGGCGTGCGGCAGCCATTCCTCCTCGGCCGCGTGCGCCGCAGACGGGGCGGCGCCCGCTCCCTTGCGGGCCTGGATCCACAGCCACCCGCCGATGATCAGCGCGAGCACGCCGGACAGCAGCAGCATGACCGTGCCCGCGTCCTCGTAGCTGGCGAACCAGTACACGACCCCGATGACGATCAGGAACGCGGCCGTGCCCAGGTAGACCCGGTACTGCACCTTGACCCCACGGGTGGGCGGCGCGGCGGACGGCGCGTCGGGCGTCGTGGTCATCTCACACCGGCGTCCCGTGGCGGGCGTCCCACACCGGTCGGTTCGAGCGAATGGGCGGCAGCGGCTCGACGAAGTTGCCCGCCGGTGGCGGCGACGGCGTCCACCATTCCAGGGTGTGACCGCCCCATGGATCGTCCCCCGCCCGCTCGCCCCTGCGCCACGACCGCCACAGGTTCCAGAGGAACACGAGCATGGCCAGGCCCTGGAGCCACGACCCGACGGTCGAGATCCGGTTCATGAACGTGAACCCGTCACCCGGGAGGTAGTCGGCCACGCGGCGCGGCATCCCCTGCAGGCCAAGGACGTGCTGGACCAGGAACGTCATGTGGAACCCGAGGAAGAACAGGGCGCAGTGCAGCTTCCCCAGGCGCTCCGACAGGCGTCGGCCGGTGAACTTCGGGAACCAGTAGTAGATCCCGGCGAACAAGGCGAACACCGAACCGCCGACCATCGTGTAGTGGAAGTGGGCGACCACGAAGTAGGTGTCGTGGGCGGCGAAGTCGATCGTCGGCTCGGCCAGCATCACACCGGTCAACCCACCCAGCAGGAACGTGAAGAGGAACGCCAGCGCCCACCACATGGCCGCCGAGAACGTGATGCGCCCGCCCCACATGGTGCCGATCCAGTTGAAGAACTTGATGCCGGTGGGCACCGCGATCAGCAGCGACAGCCCGGAGAAGAACGGCAGCAGCACGACGCCCGTGGTGAACATGTGGTGGGCCCACACCCCCATCGACAGGGCGCCGATGGCCAGGGTGGCCAGGACCAGCGTCTTGTACCCGAACACCGGCCGCCACGAGAACACCGGCAGGATCTCGGTGACAATGCCGAAGAACGGCAGCACCACGATGTAGACCTCCGGGTGGCCGAAGAACCAGAACAGGTGCTGCCACAGCACGCTCGACCCGCCCCCGGCGTCGTCGAAGATGTGGGCCCCGAAGTGGCGGTCGGCGAACAGCATGAGCCCGGCCGCGGTGAGCACGGGGAACACCATGAGGATGAGCGTGCTCACCACGAGCATGTTCCAGGTGAAGATGGGCAGCCGGAACATGGTCATCCCCGGAACCCGCATCGAGAAGACGGTGGCGATGAGGTTGACCGCGGTGAGGACGCTCGACAGCCCGGTGAGCACGAGCGCGATGAGCCAGAGATCGCCGCCGACCTCCGGTGACCGGATGATCGACGAGAGCGGCGTGTAGCCGGTCCAGCCGAAGTCGGCCGCCCCGGCCGCGGTGAGGAACCCGGACAGGCCGATGATCCCGCCGAACACGAAGAACCAGTACGACAGGGCGTTGAGCCGCGGGAACGCCATGTCGCGGGCGCCGATCTGCAGCGGCACGATGTAGTTGGCCATCCCGAGGGCGAACGGCCCGAGGAAGAACAGGACCATGATCGTGCCGTGCATCGTGAACAGCTCGTTGAACCGGTCCTCGCTCACGAGCTGGGTCCCCGGGCTGTAAAGCTCGGTCCGGATCGTGATGGCCAGCGCCCCGCCGATCAGGAAGAAGATGAACGCGGTGACCATGTACGACATGCCGATGCGCTTGTGATCGGTCGTCGTGAAGAAGGCGAGCACGCCGCTGGGGTGGTGCTCAGGTTCGGGCGGCTCCTCCGCGACCGCGGGCCGTTCGGCCAGAACGGTCATGCCGAACCCCCGTCCTGTTGCTCGGCCAGCCAGTCGTCGAACGCCGCCTGCGACACGACGGAGACGGTGAACGACATCCGCCAGTGGTCGAGACCGCAGAACTCGGCGCAGCGCCCGGTGTAGGTCCCCTCCCTGTCGGGGACGAGCTCGAGCCGGTTGTCGACCCCGGGGATGACGTCGAGCTTCTCGAAGAACTCTGGTACCCAGAACGAGTGGATGACATCGGGCGAGTGCAGGTTGAACCTGACCCGTTGGTCGACCGGGAGCACGAGCTCCGGCCGCACGTCGGTTGCGCCGGTGATGGTCACGTCCTCGTCGACGTAGGTGAACTGCCACTGCCATTGGAAGCCGGTGACGTCGACCTCGAGATCGGGTGTCTTGAGCGCCGTCACCCGGTCCTGGGTCACGACGTTGAACCCGAAGATGACCGCCACGATGGCGATCGGGATCACGGTGTAGACGACCTCAAGGGGCGTGTTGTGCTCTCCCTGCCGGGGCACGGCGTCCGAGCGCCGCCGGTAGCGCACGATGACGAAGATGATGAGGGCGTAGACGATCGCCCCCACGACCATGGCGGTCACGAACGTGCCCTGCCAGAGCTGGAGGATGTCGTCCGCCTGGTCCGATGCCGGGTCGGGGGCGAAGAACCGGGTGTCGCCGCACCCGGCCAGAAGCGGCAGGGCGAAGACGATGGCCAGCGGGACGGGGCGCCGCACGCGCGCAACCTACCCCAGCTGGCCGGCCCGAACGGGCGTCGCTACCGTCGCAGCCCATGGCCACCCCCCGATGGACCCGCGCCCTGGTCACCGGTGCGTCGAGCGGCATCGGTGCCGCGTTCGCCCGGCGCCTGGCCGCCGGCCGGACCGATCTCGTGCTGGTGGCACGACGGGGCGACCGGCTGACCGCGATGGCCGCCGAGCTCGAGGTCGACGTCGAGGTGGTGCCCGCTGATCTCAGCCGGCCCGATCAGCGGAGGTCGGTCGAGGCCAGGCTCTCCGGCGACGAGCGCCCGATCGACCTCCTCGTGAACAGCGCGGGCATCGGCATGGTCGGATCGTTCCACGAGGTCGACGCCGACGAGCTCGAGAGTCAGATCGAGCTCAACGTCGTCGCGGTGGTCCGGGTGACCCACGCCGGCTTCACCGCCATGCGGCGTCGAGGGAAGGGCGCGATCGTCGTCGTATCGTCGCTGGCTGCCCTCCAGCCTCTGCCCAAGCACGCCGTCTACGCCGCGACCAAGGCGTTCGTGACCAGCCTGAGCGACGCCCTGGTCGAGGAGGCCAGGGGCACCGGGGTGAGCATCACCAACGTCATGCCCGGCTTCGTCGACACCGAGTTCGTCGGCCGGGCCGCCACCGACGAGCAGACCCAGCGGTTGCCCGGGTTCCTGTGGATGTCGGCCGACGCCGTGGCCGCCGCCGGGTTGGCCGCCGCGGCCAAGGGGGATCCGAACTGCGTGCCAGGACTCGGCTACAAGGCCTTCGCGGTGGCCACCGCGCCCGCGCCGCGTTGGCTGAAGCGGTGGGGCGCCGGCGTCGCCACCCGGGCGTTTTGAGAATGAGGCCGGCACGGCGTAACGGGCGGCCGCGAACCGAGACGGAGCGTCATGGCTAGCCCGAAGACCCGCCGGGTCGTCCTGGGTGTGGCGGCGGGCGCCGTCCTGGCCGCGCTCGGCGTCGCGCTGGCCGTGTTCGAGCCGTGGCAGCTGTTCGTCGACGACGTGGTCGACGAGGCCATACCCGAGGCCGTGGCCCGTTCCGAGCCGACGTCCACGACCGGCGCATCGCCGGCCGCGCCGACCCAGGCGCCGGCCACGGCACCGACGCCTGCCCCGACCCAGCCTCGGCCCGTCCTGCTGGCCCGGGGGGCCTTCATCAGCCACGAGCACGCGACGACGGGTACGGCCGAGGTCATCCAGCTCCCCGACGGGCACCGGATCCTGGCCCTTCGCGGTCTGCACACGTCGAACGGCCCTGACCTGCACGTGTGGCTCGCCGAGGCGCCGGTCATCGACGGACGCGACGGCTGGCACGTCTTCGACGACGGGGCCCACCTGACGCTGGGGCCGCTGAAGGGCAACATCGGCGATCAGACCTACGACATCCCGGCCGACGCCGATCTCTCGCGGCTGACCAGTGTCAGCATCTGGTGCGACCGCTTCAACGTGTCATTCGGCGCCGTCGCCCTCGCTGGTGTCTAGGGCGGGCAGCTCGTCGTCGTCGAGGACGTAGGCGTCGACCCCGCGGTGGCGGGCGAACGCGACCATCTCCTCTTCGGACGAGTGCCGACGTCGGTCGCGCTTGCTCATCGATCCCCTCCTCTACGGCTCGAGGAACTGGAGGTGGCCGCGCCGCAGGCCGAGCCGGGTGTCGAGCCGGCGGGCCAGCTCGGCCACCTCGTCGAAGCTCGTGTCGCCGAAGTCGCCGATCTCGAGCGTTCCGTCGACGAACCGCCCGCCGAGCAGGCTGAGGTCCGCCATCGCTCGCACGGCCCGGCGGATCTCCCTCGAGTCATCGCCGACTTCCGGGAGGATGTAGAGGACATCGGGCCCGTCTGGGTCGGCCTCGAACACCAGCACCGACTGCCGCAGGAAGCGGCCACCGACCTCGTCGGCCAGGTCGGCCGCGGCCGCCGGGTCGCCGCGGAGGTCGACCGAGACGCTCGGCTCGAACACGCCTTCGAACACGCCAGCGGCCTCCTCGATCTCGGCGATCCGCAGGTCGCGCTCGGCCGCCTCGGCCTGGAGATCGGCCTTGAACGCGAGGTAGCGGTCGGTCTCGAAGTAGTCGTCGATCCGGCCGAGTCGGCTGAACGCCGGGTCGTCCGGTCCGTCGGGCTGGGGCTTGAAGGGGGTGATGCCCAGGTTGACCCTGGGACGCTGGGCCCCGTCGGCCTCGGCATCGGCCGCGGCCGGTCCGGCGCCGGCGACCAGTCCCAGCACCATGACCAGGCCGACGACGAACGACGCCAGGCGGCGAGCGGGGCGATACGGATGATTCGGGTGCGAGCTGAACATGAGGTCCGACGGTACGGACACCCTCGTCGGTCGTCATCCGTGATCGGTACGGAACTGCGACCCTGAGGTACGGAGCCGATCAGCTCGCGTGGTCGGCGCCGGCCAGCTTCTCCAACAACGCGACCAGCTCGCGACGCTCCGAGGCGTTGAGCCTGGTCATCGTCGGTGTCTCCTCCGTGAGCCGCTGTTGGATCGACGCCCTCAGCCGCTGTCCTTTCACCGTCAGCTCGAGCAGCCTGACCCGACGGTCGGTCCCCGTCCGGGTCTTGACCAGGCCCCGAGCGCGAAGCCGGTCGGCGATGCCGGTGACATTCGACGCGTCGCATGAAAGGTGGTCGGCGAGGTAGCGCATCGGTGTCGCTTCGAAGAGCCGGAGCACCGTCCGGGCCTGGGGGGCGGTCAGGCCGTACGCCCCGGCCACGTCCGCGAAGGCTCGGCGCTGGCCCTCGACCACCTCGTGCACCAGGCGGACAAGCACGTAGCCCTCGTCGGCCTTGCTCGAAGTAGTCACGATGTGATCCTACAACTACTTGCCAATCTCAAGCATTTCGCATAAGGTTGAAGACCTCGACTATTGAAGGGAGCATGCAAATGACGACGTCCGCGTCAGGCGCGTCCGTTGCTCACCCGCCGGTCGTGCGCCGCGCCGGCCTGACCGCCCTGGCCGCGGTGGCGGTGAACCTCGTCATCCTCGGCATTGGCGCGGCCGCCGACGTCGACTTCGACGTCCCGCAGTTCCGATCCGACACCACGATGGCCGTCAACCCGCTCGCGGTCATCCTGTCGACCCTGGTCGCCCTGGCCGCGGGATGGGCGCTCGTCGCGAGCGCACGACGCTGGGGTCGCCCGAGCCTGCGAGCGGTCCAGGTGATCGGCGCCGTCGTGGCCGTGGTGTCGCTGGCCCTGCCGCTCGGCGTGGATGCCGACGCATCCACCCGTCTGGTCCTGGCCGCCATGCACCTCGCCACGGGGGCGATTTTCGTGGCCGGCGTGGAGTCGGTACGGCGTGACCACGTCGGCGGTCCGGCCCGATGAGCTCCGCGTTCGACGAGCAGGAGCGCCGGTTTCTCACCTCGGGCGTTCGGGCGCTGGGCCGGATCGCGACGGTCGGATCCGACGGGACCCTGCACGTCGTGCCGACGGGATGGACCTACAACCGGGAGCTCGACACGATCGATGCGACGGGTCGATCCGTCGAGCGGACGAAGAAGTACCGCGACGTCGACGCCACCGGCCGGGCCGCGATCGTGATCGACGGCGTGGACGACCAGCAGGGTTGGCATCCCTGGGCGGTCGAGGTCAGCGGTCCGGCCGAGGCGGTCGCGGGACCACCGGCCCTCATCCGCATCCATCCCGCCCGCGTCCGGTCGTGGGGGCTGAACGACCGAGCCGTTCTCTGTCGACTTGTGCAGGCTGGGCCAGCCCAAGCCACCTCTGTGTCGGTTGCTGAGCGGTTGCGGTCGCCGCCTCAGCCGAAGTCGATGGCCGAGAACCCCCCGAGCTTGCCCAGGTTGTGGCGGGCGGTGATGAGGCGGACCGTGCCCGACTTCGACCGCATCACGAGCGACTGGGTGATGGCGCCCCGCCGGTCGTAGTGCACGCCCTTGAGTAGCTCGCCGTCGGTGATGCCGGTGGCCGCGAAGAAGCAGTTGTCGCCCCGCACGAGCTCGTCGATCGAAAGCACCTGGTCGAGGTCGTAGCCGAGGTCGATCGCCGTCTCGCGCTCGGTGTCGTCGCGGGGCCACAGCCGCCCCTGGATGTCGCCGCCCATGCACTTGAGGGCGGCCGCGCTGATGACCCCCTCGGGCGTGCCGCCGATGCCGTACAGGAGATCGGCGCCGGAGTCTGGCCACGCGGTGGAGATGGCGCCGGCGACGTCGCCGTCGGGGATGAGGCGGATGCGGGCCCCGGCGTCGCGCACCTCGGCGATGAGCTCGTCGTGGCGGGGTCGGTCGAGGATGACCACGGTGACGTTCTGCACCGACTTGCCCGTGGCCTTGGCGACGGCGTGGATGTTCTCGCTCGGGCTGGCGTCGAGGTTCACCGCCCCGGCCGCCTCCGGACCGACGGCGATCTTCTCCATGTAGACACATGGTCCCGGGTTGAACATGGTGCCCCGCTCCGACAGGGCGACGACCGACAGGGCGTTGGCCCGGCCCAGCGCGGTCAGCTTGGTGCCGTCGATCGGGTCGACGGCGATGTCGGCCGCGGGCGGGGAGCCGTCGCCGATGCCCTCGCCGTTGTAGAGCATGGGCGCCTCGTCCTTCTCGCCCTCGCCGATGACGACGACGCCGTCCATCGGCACGGTCTCGAGAACGAGCCGCATGGCGTCGACCGCGGCGCCGTCGGCTCCGTTGGCGTCGCCCCGCCCCATCCACCGCGCCGCGGCCAGGGCGGCCACCTCCGTGACGCGGACGAGCTCGAAGGCCAGGTTTCGGTCGGGGACCTGCTTGTCCATGGGCGGACAGTACCCCTGCGTTCTTGGCTCAACCGGTGAAGTCGCCGGCCCCCTTGCGCAGCCTGGTCACCACGCGGGTCAGTTGGTCGAGCTCGCGGTCGCCGAGCGCACCGAGCCCGAACCGGACGGCCTCGACCGCCTTGGTCGCCCGCAGGGCGAGCTCGCGTCCCTCGGCCGTGAGCTCGGCCAGGATGATGCGGCGATCGTCGGGGTGCGCCGCCCGCCGGACGAGCCCGTCGCGCTCCAGCCGGTCGACGATGCTGGTGACGCTGGTCGGGTGGACCATGAGCCGGTCGCCCATCTTGCCCATGGGCAGCGAACCCCGACGTGAGAACAGGAGCAGCACGAGCACCTCGTAGCGGGCGAACGTGAGCCCGAACGGCCGCAGGGCCCGGTCGACCTCGGCCAGCACCAGCTGCTGGGCCCGCATGATCGACGTCGCCGCGGCCATGGCCCGGCCCTCCTCCCATCGGTCGTCCCAGTGCCGCCTGGCCTCGACGATGGGGTCGAACGGCAGTCCGGCGACGCGGTGCTCGGCCACGAGCGAAATCCTAGGTGGACCGATAGTTGGATGTCCATGTATTCTCTTGCCATGACCCAACGCGACGAGTGGCAGGCCCTCTACCAGCGGGCGCCGCGCCGCGACGCCGACTTCGAGACCATGTCCGGCATCGCTCTCGAGCCGGTGTACGGCCCGGACGACGGCGAGTTCCCTGGGATCTATCCCTACACGCGCGGCCCCTACGCATCGATGTACCGGTCGAGGCTGTGGACGATGCGCATGTTCGCCGGCTTCGGCACGGCCGAGGACACCAACGCCCGGTTCCTCGAGATCATGCGGGCGGGCGGCACCGGTCTGTCGACCGCGTTCGACCTGCCCACGCTGATGGGGCGCGACTCCGACGACCCCCACAGCCAGGGCGAGGTCGGCAAGTGCGGCGTCGCCATCGACACCTTGGCCGATGCCGAGGACCTGTTCGCCGGCATCGATCTCAGCGACGTGACCACGTCGATGACGATCAACTCGCCGGCGGCGGTGATGTTCGCCATGTACATCGCGGTGGCCGAGAAGGCGGGCGTGCCCCGGGCCGAGCTCGGCGGCACGCTGCAGAACGACATCCTCAAGGAGTACCAGGCCCAGAAGGAGTTCGTGTTCCCGCCGCGACCGTCGATGCGGCTGGTGCGGGACACGATCGCCTTCAGTGCGGCCGAGATGCCCCGATGGCACCCAGTGTCGATCTCCGGCTACCACATCCGTGAGGCGGGCTCGACCGCGGCCGAGGAGCTCGCCTTCACGCTGGCCAACGGGTTCGCCTATGTCGAGCTGGCTCGCGACGCCGGGCTCGACGTCGACACGTTCGCCCCGAGGCTCTCGTTCTTCTTCAACGCCCACATCGACTTCTTCGAGGAGATCGCCAAGTACCGGGCCGCCCGCCGCATCTGGGCCCGGTGGATGAAGGACCACTACGGCGCCACCAGCGAGCGGTCGTGGCTGCTGCGGTTCCACACCCAGACGGCCGGGGTGTCGCTCACCGCCCAGCAGCCGGAGATCAACATCGCCCGCACCGCCATCGAGGCCCTGGCCGGCGTGCTCGGCGGCACCCAGAGCCTGCACACCAACTCGATGGACGAGGCCCTCGCCCTGCCCACCGAGAAGGCGGCGCGGATCGCCCTGCGCACCCAGCAGATCATCGGTCACGAGACGGGGGTGGTCCACGTGGCCGACCCGCTCGCCGGTTCGTACTTCGTCGAGTCGCTCACCGACGAGATGGAGCGCCAGGCCGAGGCGATCTTCGACCACCTGCGCGAGCTGGGCCACGGCTCGATGCTCGAGGGGGCCTACATGGGCGTCGAGAACGGTTACTTCCAGGGCGCGATCGCCGAGTCGTCCTACACGCTCGAGAAGAAGATCAACGCCGGCCGGCGCATCGTCGTCGGTGTCAACGCGTTCACCGAGGGCAACCAGGAGTCGGGGCTCGACATCCTCGAGATCACGGCGGAGCACGAGCAACAGCAGATCAAGCGGCTGCAGGCGGTCAAGGCCGACCGCGACCAGCGGGCCGTCGACCGGTCCCTGGCCGAGCTCAGGACGCAGGCCGCCGACCCGGAGATCAACCTCATGCCCGCGCTCATCGAGGCGGTGCGCACCTATGCCACCGAGGGCGAGGTCATGGACACCCTGGCCGAGGTCTTCGGCCGCTACGTCGAGGATCCCGTCATCTAGCCAAAACCGAATGTTCGGTGGATCCTGCCCACAAAGGGGAAAGATCCACCGAACATTGGTGGTGGAGGTCAGGCGATCAGGCCTGGCGGGGGCGTAGTCGGTGCACCTGGTGGCGGTCCCGACGTCCGTGCCGCAGCCCGTCGTGGCGGACGCTCCGGCTCACGATCCGCAGCCGGCGAAGCTCGGCCTCTGACTCGTACCGGTGACGCCGCTCGGCCACGAGGGCGCGTGCGGCCAGCATGTTGCTCAGCATGGTGATGGCTCCTTGAAGGATTGGTGCTGGATGAGCGACGCGCTGGGTGCGCGTCAGGTGGCGGGTGACAGAGGGCCTCGGGCCCGGAGTGATACGCCAGGGGAGCGCCGACAGTTCAGTGGCGCGGACCGGACACGACGAACGGAACCGGAGCGCCGATCCCGTTGGTGGCGGCGGTGATGCTGGGCGTCATTCGGTTCCTCCTTTCGTCGTCTCGTCCGACTTCGGGCGGGATGGTCGCACCGGACCACGGTCGGCGCAAGCGATTTACCGTCCGTTCTCTGGGTTAGCCTCCCCCGCCGATGGGAGAGCGCCGCGCCGGGCCCAGGGTCACCGCCGCCATGTGTGCCCACGGCCGGGTGCTGGGCGAGCCCAGGCTGGCGCCCGACGGCGGGCACGTGGCCTACGTCACCACCAGCCAGGGCCGGGCCGCAGTCGCCGTCATTCCGGCCGGGGGTGGCCCGGAGTCGGTGCTCACGTCCGACCCGGCGCCGCCGGCGGCGGCCTCGTACGGGGGCGGGATCTTCGATTGGATGCCGAACGGCGATGGCCTCGTGTTCGCCGGCACCGACGGGGGTCTGTGGCGGGTGCCGATCGGCGGGGGCCCGGCCCTCGCCGTGGTCGATCCCCATCCCGTCGGCCCGGCCGGCGCGCCCGCGGTGGCGCCCGACGGCACCCGCGTCGCCTACGTCGTCGACCAGCACCACGTCGCAGTGGCGCCGATCGACCCGGCCGATGGTTGGCCGGTGCGGCTGCCGTCCGACGCCGACTTCTGCTTCGACCCGGCCTGGGCCCCGGCGGGCGACCGGGTGGCCTGGCACGAGTGGGATGTTCCCGCCATGGCATGGGACTCGAGCCGCATCGTGGTGGCCGAGGCAACCGTCGGGGGCAAGGCCACCGTGGTCGCGGGAGGCGGCGACGACCTGCCCGACGCGGTCTCGACCGGTCAACCCAGGTTCTCGCCCGACGGAGCCCGGCTCGGGTTCGTGTCCGACGACGGCGGGTGGCTCAACCTCTGGGCGGCGGCGTCGGACGGCGCCGACCCGCAGCCGCTCCTGTCCGAGGAGATCGAGCATGGCTTCCCGACGTGGGGGCTGGGCCAGCGCTCGTTCGCCTGGTCGCCCGACGGCACTCACATCGCATTCACCCGCAACCGCAACGGTTTCCTCGGCCTGAGCGTGCTCGACGTCTCGTCCGGCGCGGTCCGCGACGTGGCCGACGGCTTCCACGCCGCACTGTCGTGGGCCGGCGACCGGCTGGCCGCCCTCTACTCCCGACCCGACGAGCCCACGAGGATCGTCGTCTACGACGGTGACGATCTGGCCGATCGCCGGACGCTGTGCGTCGGCCCGGTCGCCGGGTGGGAGCGGCTCGACCTGCCGGCCCCTGAGGCGGTGACCTGGCCGGCCGACGACGGGACGCCGGTCAACGGAAGGCTCTACCGACCCCGGCGGTCGGCGACGGGTGCCGAGCCGCCCCCGATGCTCGTCTGGATCCACGGCGGTCCGACCAGCCAGTGGCCGGTCGGCTTCAACGCCCGCTTCTCGTTCTTCGTCGAGCGGGGATGGGCCGTGCTGGTGCCCGACCACCGAGGTTCCACCGGCTTCGGCCGGGCATACACCCAGGCCATGTTCGAGGGGTGGGGCGTGGTCGACGTGGCCGACACCGCGGCCGGTATGCGGGCCGCGGCCGAGCGAGGCTGGGCGGATGGTCGGCGCATGGTGCCCATCGGTGGGTCGGCCGGTGGGTTCACCGTCCTCAACCTGCTCGCCCATCATCCCGGACTCTGCGCCGCCGGCGTCGACCTGTTCGGCGTCGCCGACCTGTTCGATCTCGACGAGACCACCCACCGGTTCGAGAAGCACTACCTGCACACGATGATCGGCCCGCTGCCGCAGGCGGCCGATGCCTACCGGGAGCGGTCGCCGAGCAACGTGGCCGATGTCATCGAGGCGCCGCTGCTCGTGCTCCAGGGTGACGCCGACAAGGTGGTGCCGCCCGCCCAGTCCGAGGCCATCGCCGACAAGCTGCGCAGCCGGGGCGGCGTCGTCGAGCTCCACGTCTACGAGGGCGAGGCTCATGGTTGGAACCGACCGGAGACGGTGATCGACGAGCTGGGCCGGATCGACGACTTCCTGCGTCGGCACGTCCTGCGCTGGCGAAGCTGATGGACCAAGGGGGGCCGATGGCGTCGCGGTGGTGTGTGTTGTGCGGGGGCGAGTACGTCGCCGGGGTGCTCGAGTGCGCCGACTGTCTCGTGCCGTTGGTCGACGAGCAGCCGGTCGCGGCGGAGGACGTCGGCGCCGAGGACGAGGCCCAGATCGCGTACGACCTCGACGAGTTGGCGCCGAACGACCGGTTCGACCTCGATCGGCGGCTCACCGAGACGGGCGTGGTCCACGCGTGGGACGCCGAGTCGCTCATCATCCGGGAGGCGGACGAGGACGCCGTCGACCCGATGGTCGACGAGGTGGCCGACGCGGCCGGGTTGGGCGACGAGCAGGGGGTCGTCGGCTACGAGCTGGGGGATTGGACCAAGGAGAAGCGCGACGAGCTCACGTCGGCCCTGGAGGCGGCCAAGATCCCGTTCGAGTGGGAGGACGAGACCGACGATCTGCTGGTGAACGCGGACGAGGCCGACCGGGTCGAGGCCATCATCGACAGCATCGAGTACCCCGACCAGCTCCCGGTCGACGACGACGCCAAGGGCGACGAGGCCGACGCGTTGGCCGCGGGCGGCGCCGGGGCGGACGAGGGTCTGGCCGCCCAGGAGGCGATGTCGGAGCTGTTCGTGGCCTCCGACCGGCTGATGCACGACCCGGAGGACCACGAGGGCGTGCTCGCCGCGGTCGACGCGGCCCGGTGGACCGAGGCCCTGGCCCTGCCGTTCGGGTTCACCCCGGCCGTGTGGAACGACCTGGTCGGCCAGGCCAAGGCGCTGCGGCGGGCGCTCGAGGGCGAGGCCGACGACGACGAGATCATCGAGCGGGCCACCACCCTGCGCAGCCTGCTCCGCGAGTACGTGTAGCCGCAGCGACCCCCGTTCTGTGGAGACTTGTGGGTGTTGGTTTGGGGGTGCTCTGGCGTGCGAAAGTCACCACAGAACGGGTGGGGTTCGGGCCGGTAGCGTGGGCCGGTGATCCTGGCCGAGTTGGAGGTGTTCCACTCCCGCGTCTACTCGCCGACCCGGAGGATCGCCCTCGGGCGCCGGCACCTGCCGACCGATCCCGACTTCGGCCCGCTGCTGCTGGGCGGGATCGTCGCCATCTCGGCCGAGGAGCTCGATCCCGATCTCGGGCCCGAGCTCGAACGACTCCTGTTCCAGCTCGACCAGGGCGAACGGGTCGTGCAGCCCCGTCTGCGGAACCGGTTCCAGTCCGACCACCACGGGCTGGCCAGGACGCGGGCTGCGCTCGTCGGCCAGGGCGAGCAGCTCGGCTTCGACCTCGACGGCTACGGCTCACCGCTGCAGATGACGTTGGCCGCGGCGTACGCCGGTGGCCAGATGGCGCCCACCGCCCGGCATCGGGCCTTCGCCATGCTCCGCAAGGCCATCCGCTGGCGGGGCGAGATCGGCGCCGAGCTGCTGGCCCACCTGTCCGGTGACGAGCGTCCCCCGGCCTGGTCCGCGGTCGCCATCGTCGACCCGGTGCGCTGGGCCAAGGAGATCCTGGGGTTCGACGTCGACGACGACGACCGTGCGGCTCGGAACGGGAACGGGGACGCGGGGGACGCCGGCGACGCGAGACCCAGCCGGCGCGACGTCCAACGGCGGTACCGCCAGGCGCTCCGCCAAGCCCATCCCGACCACGGTGGCGACACGGACGACGCCGCGGCCCGCATCGGCGACCTGGCCCAGGCCAGGAGGATCCTCCTCGGATGACCAGGGCGGCGGCCGCACCGGTGGCGGGCGTCCTCCTGACCCCGGGGGCGGGCAGCGGCCGCGACCATCCGTCGCTCGTCGCCATCGAACGGCGGCTGGCCAGCCTCCCGGTCGCCCGCGTCGACTTTCCCTATCGCCGCGAGGGGCGCAAGACCCCCGACCGGGCACCGAAGCTCATCGCCTGCATCCGGGAGGAGGCGGCCGCCTTCGCCGACCGCATCGGCGCCGAGCCCGGGCGGCTGGTGCTGGGCGGACGGTCGATGGGCGGGCGCATGTGCTCGCTGGCGGTGGCCGAGGGCTGGCCGGCCGCCGGACTGGTGCTGGTGAGCTACCCGCTCCACCCGCCGGGCCGGCCGGACCGGCTGCGGGTCGAGCACCTCCCCGCCCTGGCCGTTCCCTGCCTGTTCGTCTCGGGAACCCGTGATCCGTTCGGTTCGCCCGCCGAGCTGACCGCGCACGGCGCGGCGATACCCGGCCCGGTCACGCACAGCTGGATCGAGGACCGCGGCCACGACCTCAAGGGGGCCGATGTCGTCGTGGCCGACGCCGTGGCCGACTGGGTCACGGGGTTGTCGCCGACGCGTCGTCGACGCGCTCGGGGTAGTTCTCCTGCCACCAGCCGGTCCACGCCCGGCTGACCCGATCGAACTCGTCATCGTCCAACCCGCAGGTGGTGACGGTCGAGCTGCCGCCGCCGTGGGGCGGCTTGCTCGATGCGGCATCGGTCGTGACCACCACCAGCCCGTCGCCGTAGGCGTCGACCGTCAGACCGAGCTGGTGCGCGGAGCGGTACCACACCTCGCCCGCCAGGTCCTCGCCGTCGGCCGCCGTGAGCCGGTAGGGCGATCCCTCGGCCGCGCCGACTGCGTCCAGGCCGAGGGCCTCGACCGGTTTGGCCGCGTCGGCTGCCTCGCGATGCGCGCTGAGGTACGGCGTGCGGCGGTCCTCGCCGGGATGACGACCCAGGGCGCAGCGGAGCTGATGGACGAAGGTGGTCCAGCCCTCGCTGATGTCGTCGTAGATCTCGACCCAGTCCTCACCGGGCGGCCGCGACCGGATGACGCGAAGCCGCGTCGTCGAACCGAGCGGTTCGAGCTGGAACCGCTCGACTTTTTGGTCGCCGTAGTCCCACCGGACCGACCGTTCGTCGTCGACGTACTTCGCCCCTTCGCCGAAGATGAAGCGGATCTCGTCCTCAAGACCGTCGTAGTCCCGGCCGAACCACCGACGGATCTCGGCCGGGTCTCTCAGCGCCCGCCATACGGTGTCGACCGGCGCGGCCACCGTCACCTCGAGCAGCACCCGCTGGCTGTCGGACTCGGTCATGTCGATCGCCTCCTCGGTGCTCGGGGCGCCGGGTGGCCCGCGGCCACCAGGCGGTAGCGGCGCCCACCGGAGGGCGCGTTGAACCTCGTGGCCACCGCGTCGACCGCGGCGGCCAACTCGGTGGTGAAGCGCTCGAGGTCGCCCGGGGCGGCGAAGCGCACCTCGGCCTCGATGGTGAAGGTGAGCAGCCGGCGGCCGGCCCGCTCGGCGTCGGTCTGCATCCGAGCCACGTCGCGCACCACGCCTGCGGCCGTGCCGATCAGGTGCTCGGCCGCGTAGTGGTCCTGGGCCGCCGCGGCGGCGAGCGACGACGCGCTGCCGGGCAGCACCGACGGATCGACGACGAAGGCGTCGGCCCGGGCCGCGAGCACCCTCTCCGTGCAGCCTCGCCGCCTGCGCTCTTCGACCAGGTCGACCAGCCCCGCCGCCTCGAGGGCCCGCAGGTGGTAGTTGACCCGTTGCCGGCTCATTTCGGACTCGGCGGCCAGCTCGGTCGCCGATGCCGGCTGGCGCAGCCGCTGGAGGAGTCGACGGCGAATGGGCGACAGGGCCAGCCGCACGCGGTCGGGCTCGACCAGCAGCTCGACGGGTGCACTCGACATGGATTGACAACCTACGATTCGGAAGTTTGATTTGTCAAATGGTCCTCCGGGTTGAGCTCCTCGAGCGACCGGTGGGCCGTCTCGGGATACACGGTGAGCACGAGCACGACGACGATCAGGGGGGCGCCGGCCATGATCGCCATGGGCCAGGCGAACTCGTTCCATCGGTCGGCCAGGTAGCCGACGGCGAGGAGGCCGGCGCTGCTGCCGGCCAGCGCGATCAGCTCGAGCACCCCGGCGGCCCGCCCCCGCAACGACGTCGGGAAGAGCTCGGGCCGGTACACGCCGAGCGCGGGCACGACGAGCCCGCCGATGATGGTGCCGACGATCGAGGCCAGCCACATCACCGCTCCGGCGGTTCCGAACCGGACCACGACCGCCAGCGTGCCGCCGAGGATGCCGATGGCGCCGATCAGCCGACGACCTCTCAGGTCGGCCAGGCGGCCTCCGGCCAGGATGCCGATGCCGCCGGGGGTCGAGGTGACCAGGACGAAGATCGTGATGTCGGCGGCCGAGTAGTTGCGCTCGTCGCGCAGGAATTCGTTGAGGAACTGGGTCGCGGGAGCGGCGAACACGGCGAGCATGAAGCCGGAGACGGCTAAGAGCCAGAACCGGCGTCCGTGGCCCGCCATCTCGGCCTCGACGTGTTCCTGCTGGAAGCGTCGCGACTCCGGCAGCCGGCGCACGACCCAGACCGTGAGCGGCAGGCCGAGCACGGGAACGACGTACAGCAGGCGCCAGGCCCACGGCGCCAGGTCGGCCAGGGGCAGCAGCCACACGCACATGCCGGCGCCGAGGGCGGCCGTCATGGTGATGAGGCTGAAGGCCCAGGCGCGCGAGTTCTTCGGCATCTCCTCGGCGGAGACGATCCCGACCAGCAGGAGCAGGGCGCCGGCGAAGCCTCGGGCCACCACCTGGCTGACACCGAGCCACGGCAGTGTCGGGGCCAGCGCCCCGGTCGCGGTGACCACGCACCCGGCCGCCGCGGCCAGGCCCAGCACCCGGCGTCGGCCCCGCCGGTCGGCCACCGCACCGAGGACCACGGCCACCAGCACCCCGACGCGGGTGACGGCCAGGATCGCGCCCTGATCGGTCCGGCTGGCCCCGAACTCGTCGGCGGCGAAGGTGATCGTCTGGGTGATGAGGGTGCCGAGGTACCCGCCGACGATGGCGATCGAGCAGAGCAGGGCGAGAACCGTCGCCGACCGGCGGTCGAAGCGGTCGGGCGGGTGCCACCACGGCAGCGCCGTCGGCCGCGGCCACCGCCCGAGGGCCCGGCGCATCGGGAGGCCGACCAGCAACCGCCAGAACGGCGCGTCGATGGCGAACTCGATCCGCTCCTCGACCACCGCCCGGTCGCCGTCGGGCCGCAGCTCGACGGTCCTCAGATACGAGGAGAACGGTCCTCCGTCGGCCTCGAAGCGGCCGGGGACGACGAGCCGCTCGACCACCAGGTCGTCGCGAGGGGCGAGGAAGGCCTCGGCCTCGACTGGGGACACGACGTGGGTGGCGACGACTCGAGGCATCGGTTGGCGGGAGCCGGTGGAACGGCCGGCTCCGGTCGGGCGAGCATACTGATGGCGTGGATCGCATCCTCGTCCGCCGGAGCGGCCCGCTCGAGGGCACCGTCGCCGTTGGAGGAGCCAAGAACTCCGTGCTCAAGCTGATGGCGGCCACGACCCTGGCCGAGGGCGACTATGTGCTCCGCAACGTTCCCCGGATCGCCGACGTCGACTGCATGAGCGACCTGCTCAGGGCGATGGGGATGACCGTCGGCCGCGCCGGCGCCGACGGCGACACCGTCACCATCACCCGCCCGCCCGAGATCATCCCGGAGGCCCCGTACGAACTGGTCGAACGGATGCGCGCCTCGATCGTGGTCCTCGGCCCGCTCCTGGCCAAGGAGGGCCGGGCCCGGGTGGCGCTGCCCGGCGGCGACGACTTCGGGCCCCGCCCCATCGACATGCACCTGCGCAGCCTCGAGCATCTCGGTGCGGTGTTCGACCAGTCGCACGGCTACATCGAGGCCACCACCGAGACCGGCACCCTCCAAGGGGCCAGGATCCTGCTCGAGTTCCCGAGCGTCGGCGCCACCGAGAACGCCCTCATGGCGGCGGTGTTGGCCAAGGGCACGACCGTGATCGACAACGCGGCCCGCGAGCCAGAGATCGCCGACCTGGCCGCGTTTCTCAACCGCATGGGCGCCACCATCGAGGGCGCCGGGTCGTCGACCATCCACATCGAAGGGGTCGAGCCCGACCGCCTCGCCGGGGTCGACCACGCCGTCGTCGCCGACCGGATCGAGGCGGCCACGCTGCTCACCGCGGTGGGCGTCAGCGGCGGCGAGGTCACCATCGTCGGCGCCCGGGCCGACCACATGGACATGCTCATCCAGAAGCTGGGCGACATGGGCATGCGGGTCTCGCCCACCAGCGACGGCCTTTGGGCCATGGCGCCGGGGCGGCTCACGTCGGCCGACGTCGCCACGCTGCCCTACCCGGGGATCGCCACCGACTACAAGCCCTTCCTGGTCGTGCTGCTCACGGTGGCCGACGGGGTGGGCATCGTCACCGAGAACATCTTCTCCGGGCGGTTCCGCTACATCGACGAGCTCAACCGCATGGGCGCCGACATCCGCACCGACGCCCACCACGCCGTCATCAGGGGCAAGCCGCAATTGTCCGGAGCACCGGTGCGGGCGCCCGACATCCGAGCGGGGGCCGCCCTCGTGGTCGCCGGGCTCCGCGCCGAGGGCGAGACCGACGTGCACGACGCCCATCACGTCGACCGGGGTTACGAGGACCTCGTCGGCAAGCTGGCCAGCATCGGCGCCGACATCGAACGCGCCTAAGCCGCCGACCCGAATGTGGGGTGGTTATCGCGCCTATAGG
>JBOGGX010000212.1:0-3348 GCA_050744245.1 Acidimicrobiales bacterium | reverse complement strand
GTCCCATGCAATGCCGGTCGGCGGCGAAGTCGGCGAAGTCTCCCAGCCACCACGGCGGGTCATCGAGCGTTGCGGCCAGGTTGTCGGCTTGGTTCCGGGCCCGGTCCGGGTGCTTCTGCCAGCAGGGCCCACACAGCAGCCCGTCCCGCTTGGGGGCCAACGCGCCGCACACGAAACAGGGCCGGGCGGGTCTCGGTGCCGGCGCCGGCCGCGAGCAAGGGCCGCACCAACCGGTGGCTGCTCGGATGAACCCGGACCGACCGCAGTGCGGGCACGGCTCCTTGGCGGCTGCGGCTTCGTGACGGCGTCGACAGTCCCGGCACCGCGAGCTCGTCTTGAACCGCAGGACGTGGCCGCACTCCACGCAGGTCCGCGAGCAACGGGCACAACGGCCCGTCCCTGGGGACAGCCGCAGGAGCTTGCCGCAGATCGGGCACTCGGCTCGCTGGGTGGCTTCCCGGTCAGCGGCCCGGCAGCGGTGACACAGGTCGGTTCCCTTGCGGCCGATCCCGCCGCCGCAACGAACGCACTCGCCGATCCTCACAGATCCCCCACCGCCCCTGGCGGGGCGACCATCGACGGATGAGAATCGTGTCGGGTCCGGCTGAGCTCGGTATTGCTTGGTGCAGCGAAGCCCGATTCACAGCTTGACGTCAGGGGTCTTCCCGGCCCCACGAACTGTCGCCTTGTGCACGCCTCATAGCGTCGTTGATCCGTTGACCCTGCCGGTCCCACCCCAACCCGACGAGTGCAGGGAGGCCGTGGATGGATCTGATGGTGCAGCGGTGCGCCGGTGTGGACATCGGCAAGGACGAGGTGGTCGCTTGCGTGCGGACACCGGGACCGGGCGGCGAGGGCCGTCGGAAGGAGACCCGCACGTTCCTGTCGTGCACCGCCGACCTGGAGGCGATGGTCGACTGGTTCGCCGCCGAGGGCGTCACCGAGGTGGTAATGGAAGCGACCGGCTCGTACTGGAAGCCCAACTGGTATGTGCTCGAGGACCGCGAGGCCTTCGAGCTGAAGCTCGTGAACGCCCAGCACGTCAAGATCCTCCCGGGCCGTTAGAGCGACGTGCTCGACGCCGAGTGGCTCGCCGAGCTGCTCGAGCACGGCCTGTTGCGCGGCAGCTTCGTGCCGCCACCGGTGATCCGGGAGCTGCGGGACCTGACCCGCTACCGCAAGCGGCTCATCCAGGCCCACACCGCCGAGTGCCAGCGGATCCACAAGACGATGGAAGACGCCGGCATCAAGCTGGACTCGGTCGCCTCTGACAGCCTCGGGGTGTCGGGGCGCCTCATGCTCCAGGCGCTTGTCGCTGGTGAACGGGACCCCGAGGTCCTCGCCGATCTCGCCAAAGGGGTGCTGCGCAAGAAGATCCCCGAGCTGCGTAAGGCCCTGCGGGGCAGGTTCCGGGACCACCACGCCCTGCTCATCCGGCTCAGCCTCGAGCACTGCACCCATCTGGAGGGCGCCACCGCCGAGCTCGACCAGCGAGTCGACGCCCTCATGGCTGCGAGCACCAGCGAGGCCGGTGTCCCTTTCGGTGAGGCCCGTGACTGGCTCGACACCATCCCCGGGGTCGGGAAGCGGGCCGCCGAATGCATCCTCGCCGAGATCGGCCTCGACATGTCCCGGTTCCCGACCGCCGGGCACTGGCCAGATGGGCCGGTGTCGCCCCCGGCAACAACATCACCGGCGGCAAGAGGAAGTCGGGCAAGACCACCAAGGGCGACGTCTGGCTCGTCGACATCCTCGTCCAATGCGCCTGGTCCGCGGCCCGAACCCGGGACACCTACCCGTCGGCGCAGTTCTGGCGTCTCGCCCGTCGGATCGGCAAGAAGAAGGCCGCCGTCGCTGTCGCCCACTCGATCCTCGTCGCCTGCTGGCACATGCTCACCGACAACTGCGACTACCAAGACCTCGGCGGCGACTACTTCACCCGCCGCGCCAACCCCGACAAACGACGCGACCACCTCATCGAACAACTCCACGCCCTCGGCTACCAGGTCACCCTCAAGTCGCATGAGGACCGCGCCACCAACTCACGATTGATTCTCCTCACAGCGGTGGCATCGACCGGTCCCGCGCCGCCGTGGGGGTCTCTCGCTTCGGTTTCGGCTTCTTGGCCGGGGCGACGGGGGTGGTGTCGATCTCGAACAGGTCGTTGGGGCTGCAGTCCAGCGCCGTGCACAACGCCGCCAGCGTGGACAGCTTCACCTGGGCCGGCTGCCTGGTCAGCAACGCCGACACCGACGCCGCCGAGAGCTGCACGCCGGCCCGCTCGACGAGCAGGCGACGGAGCTCGGCGCCGGTCCACACCTCGCGTTGGGCGGCGGCCATCCGCAGCTTCCAGCGGACGTTCATTCCTCCACCTCCAAGTCGGCGAGGGTCGTCGACACCGCTCGCCGATAGGCATTCTCGATGAAGGTCGCCGACGGCGTCACATACCGCATGGTCGTGCCCACATGCCAGTGCCGAGCATCTGCTGGATGGCGACCAGATCGACGCCCCGCTCGTAGTTGTGGGTCGCGCACGCGTGGCGTAGCCCGTGTGGGGAGAAGCGCTCCTCGAGCGGGCCACTCTCGAGCTCGAGGAGATATCGGAGCCGGTTGCGGATCGTGCCCCGGTGCAGCACCCCGCCACCCTCGTCGCAGAACAACGCCGCCGAGTCCGCCATCCGAGGCCGGACATCGTCGAGGAACCAGCGCAGGATCAGGTCGACCTGATCCAGCATCGGCACCCATCGCGGTCGGGGACCCGAACCTCGGGTGCCTTTGCCGAACCGCACATGGATCTTGCCGAACGGGCCCCGATCGAAGTGCAGGTCCGATCGGTCCAGCGACGCCGCCTCATCGGCGCGCAGCCCGCAGTGATACAGCGTGCGGAACAGGGCGTAGTCCCGACCGGCGGACCCGTATTTGCGGGCCGTCGCCACCCGGTCACGCAAGAAGCCGAAGAACTCCTCCATCCGCTCGGGGGTCGGCGGCGGCCGTGTCGATGGGGAGCCGTCGTTGCCGACATGGCGGGCCGCGTTGAAACTCGTCGACCGGGTCATCGAGCACCACCCCGAAGGTCGCCTCGATCTCGTGCGCCTTGCGGGCCGCCAGGAACCGGTAGAAATCCTTGAACGCCTGCACATAGCCCCGGCGGGTCGACGCCGCCATGCCCCGCGCCACCAGCTCGCCCACGACCCGGTCGACATCTTCGGGCCCCGCCGCGCACGCCGGGATCCCCAGCAGCTCCAAGAACCGGTCCAAGACGCCGGTCGCGTTCTCGATGGTCACCGGGCTGAACCCCCGCGCCGACCACGACGCCACGAAACCCTCCACGCATACCGCCTGGAACGCG
>JBOGGX010000211.1:0-7716 GCA_050744245.1 Acidimicrobiales bacterium | reverse complement strand
GCGCGTGGCTATCGGCCACAGGACTGGTCGTGCCCAACACGTGCCCAATCGGGCGGTAACCACGGGTCGGACACGGTCAATGTAGGCTCGTCAGAAGTGACCGCTGACCTGCTCAGATTGGCCTTCTCGCACGTCAGGAACGTGCCGTGAACATCCCTGATAAGGATGAGGTCGCAAGTTCGATTCTTGCTGGCCCCACCGACAAATCCGCAGGTCGACGGTTTTCTTCCCCCCTTCCTGATGGAGCCGTTGGGCGCACGGTCGGTCGTGCCCAACGCGTGCCCAATCTTGTCGCCAGTTCTCGGCGTCCGTCGGGGGCAGGCTCGTTCCAACGACCTGTCGGGCGCGGGTCGGCGGGTTAGAGTGCCCGGACGGGTCGAGACCACGCAGCGATGGGTCCAGCTTCGGTTCGGACCCCGATCTCTACGCCCGATCAGGGCCTGCGGGTGTTCGTGAGTTCTACGTTGGGGTAGTTGGCGGCGGAGCGGGAGGCGGCCCACACGGCGCGGCGCACCCTTCGGTGGAGCCCGGTGATGTTCGAGTTGGGCGCTCGGCCGCATCCGCCCCGCGATCGCTACCGCTCCTATGTCGACAGGAGCGACGTGTTCGTGGGGATCTACTGGCAGAGCTACGGCTGGGTCGCACCCGACATGGAGGTGTCGGGCATCGAGGACGAGTGGGCGTTGTCGGGTTACCGTCCCGACTGATCTACGTCAAGGAGCCGGGACCGGATCGTGACCCCCGGCTCGAGTCCCTGCTCGAGCGGGCGCGGGCCGATGACCGGGCGTCCTACACGCGCTTCGAGTCGCCCGGGGAACTGGCCGAGCTGTTGCTCGATGACCTGGCGGTGTTGATGAGCGAGCGGTTCACGGGCGGCGGGGGGCGTCGAGGCCGTCCCGTCCGGCGTGGAGGTCCGGGCTCGGGTCGGCCTGCACACGGGCCGGGCCACGCTGACCGACGAGGGCTACGTCGGTCTCGATGTGTACCGCCGCTCGGATCGGCGCCTCCGGCTATGGAGGCCAGATCCTGGTCTCGCCCCGCGTCCAGGGCCTGCTACTCGATGTCGTGGGTCGCCACCAATGGGACCTTCGGGACCTGGGCTCGTTCGCCCTGAAGGGCCTGTCCCGGGCCGAGCGACTGTACCAGCTCGACGCCCCCGGATTGGCCCGGGTGTTCCCGCCGCCCCGGGCCCCGCCGACCGACCAAGGTGCGGTTACAGGCCCAGCTCACCAGGCCGGTGGGGCGGGACCGAGAGACGGTGGAGGTCGCCCCGCTGTTCGGCAGCGGCGAGGCCCGCCTCGTCACCCTGACCGGAGCGGGCGGTATCGGCAAGACTCGGTTGGCGGTGGCGGTGGCCGGGCAGGTGTCGGCCGACTACCCCGATGGGGTCTACTTCGTCGACCTGTCGTTCGAGACCGACCCCGACCGCATTCTGGTCAAGGTGGCCGATGCCGCGGGCATCCCGGTGGGCGGGTCGGCGCTGGAGTCTCTGGCCGACGGCCCGGCCCACCAGCGGGTGTTGCTCGTGCTGGACAACTTCGAGCAGGTGGTCGACGGGGCCCGGCCGGTGGCCGACCTGCTGGCCCGCGCCCCCTGGGGTGCATGCCCTGGTCACCAGCCGGGCCGCGCTCCGGGTGGGTGGCGAGCACGAGTTCTGGGTGGAGCCGCTCGACGTGCCGGCGGGTCGGGCCGATGACCTCCGGGCCGTCACCCCCAGCGGGGCGGCCCGGCTGTTTGCGGAGCGGGCCCGGGCCGTGCGTCCCGACTTCCACGTGACCGAAGCCAACGCGGGCGACGTGGCTGCGGTGGTCCGGCGCCTCGACGGCCTGGCCCTGGCCATCGAGTTGGCTGCGGCCCCGCACCCGGCGGCTCGACTTGCACGCGCTGTTGGCCCGGTTGGCGGTCTCGCTCGACACGGTGGGGACCGGTCCCCTCAACACGCCCGAGCGCCAGCACGCTGCGGGCCACCGTCGACCGGAGCGTCGAGCTGCTCGACGACGCCGACGATCGCTGCTCGAGCTACGTCAACGAGTACTGCACGTCGCTCGAGACGGCCGGCGCCGCGCTGACCCTGCTCAGGGTCGACGACGAGCTCACGGAGCTCCTCGTCGCCCCGGCGGAGGTCTCGAACCGGATCTTCTAGCCGGACGAGCCGGGTCCTCCCGCAGCCCGAACCTCGCCGGGGCTGTGGCGGCCCCTGATTCTCGCAGTCGTGTCCGCGTCGACCGGTCGCGTCCCGACACCGGAGGCGGACAAGATGGGTGGTGTGTGCTCGGAGTACGGATCAGGGCCGGGGCGGTGCCGGTCGGGACCCCGCACACGGCGCGCCGGGCGCGTCGACCGGGGAGTGCTACTCGGGAAAGGTGGAGAGCTCGGATGCTTTGATGGCCACCCACACGTGGTCGCCTCGGTCGAGTCGAAGCTCGGCGACGGCGGCGGGGGTGAGCTCGGCGACGACCGAGGGTGTTCCGCTGAGCCTGATCCGGACTCGGTCGCCGGCGCTTTCGATGGTGTCGACGGTCGTTGACCACACGTTGCGGGGGCTGCCATGGGGGGGTTCTGTGTCGAGGGCGACGGCTTGGGGGCGGGCGGTCACGATGACATCGCCGGTGATGCGGTCGGCGATGATGAGGGTGCCCCCGTCGCGCAGTTCGACGAGGTTGTCTCGAGCGGTGCCGTGCCACAGGTTGAGTCCGACGAGTTCGGCGACATAGCGCGACCGGGGCCGGGTGCTGAGTTCGGTGGGGTTGCCGTCGTGGGTGATTCGCCCAGCCTCGAGGACGACGAGACGTTCGGCGAGGACCATGGCGTCGAGGGGGTCGTGGGTGACGATCAGCCGGGTGCCGGAGAACCGGCTGAGTTGGTGGCGGAGCTCGGTTCGCATGCTTACCCGGGCTTCGGCGTCGAGCGCGGCGAGGGGTTCATCGAGGAGCAGGAGCCGCGGTTCGGTGGCCAGGGCGCGGGCCAGGGCAACGCGTTGGGCTTGGCCACCGGATAAGGCTCGGGGCTTGGCTGCCTTCGCCATGCCCAGGCCGACGAGGTCGAGCCAGGCCCCGGCGGCGGCGCGGGCCCGCTTGCGGGGCAAGCCGCGGGCCCGCAATCCGAAGGCGACGTTGTCGAGGGCGGAGAGGTGGGCGAACAGCAAGTAATCCTGGAACACGACCCCGATCGGTCGGTCGGCGGTTTCGACATGGACGCCGGTGGCGGTGTCATCGAGGACCTGCCCGTCGAGTTCGATTCGCCCCGCCTGGAGGGGGAGCAGTCCGGACAGCGCCCGGAACAGGGTGGACTTGCCCGCACCGTTGGGGCCGAGCACGGCGACGATCTCGCCGGTGTCGACACGTAGGTCAACGTCGAGGTCGAGCGTCCCCAGCCGAACGGTCACGTCCGCGTGGAGGCTCACTTGTTCGGGCCCGATCGGTTCAGACGGTGGTGAACCACCGCTCGCGCAGTGCCACCAACACGATGAGGGACACGGCCACCAGTACCAGGCTGAGGGCGATGGCCGCATCGCGATTGTCCTCGAGGGCGAGGTACACGGCGAGCGGCATGGTCTGGGTGCGTCCTTGAAGGTTGCCGGCGAAGGTGATGGTTGCCCCGAACTCGCCGAGGGCCCGGGCCCAACACAGCACCGCTCCGGCGATGAGCGACGGAGTGATCATGGGGACGGTCACCCGTCGGAATGTCAGCCACCGCCCCGCGCCGAGGGTGGCGGCCGCGTCCTCGTAGCGCCGGTCGACCGAGCGGAGGGCGGCCTCGACGGTGATGATCAGGAAGGGCATGGCCACGAAGGTTTCGGCGACGATGACCCCGGTGGTGGAGAAGGGCAGCAGGATGTCGAATGTCTCATAGAGCCCCCGGCCGATCACGCCACGCCGGCCGAGGGCGAACAGCAGAGCGGCGCCACCGACCACCGGGGGCAGCACCATCGGCAGCAGGACCATCCCCCGCAGCAGGGATCGGCCGGGGAACTCGACACGGGCCAGCACCCAGGCCAGCGGGACCCCGAGCACCAGGGCGATGCCGGTCGCACATAGCGACGTGAAGAGCGACAGCCGAAGGGCGTCGCTCACCTGGTCCGACCCCAGGAGGGACATGAGGTCGGACCAGGGAGTGCGCTGGAGCAGGGCGAGGAAGGGAACGACGATGAACGCGACGCCGACGACCGCGAACGGCACCAGCGCCAGTGGTGGCCGCTGGCGTCGGACGTCGCGGGCGCCCTTGATGGCCAGCGTCGCGGTCACGGCTGCAAGAAGCCGTAGGAGGCGAGAATCTCCTGCCCCTCGCCCGACTGCAGGAACTCGATGAACGCCTCGGCCGCTTCGTGGTTTTCGGTGACGGCGATGGGTGCGATCGGGTAGGTGGCCACCACGTTGACGTCGGTGGGGATCTCGATCCCTTCGACGGTGTGCCCGGCCGACTGGACGTCGGTCTGGTAGACGATCCCGGCGTCGAGCTCGCCCGCCTCGACCTTGGTCAGCAGCGACCGGACGTCGGGCTCGTTGGTGTCAATCGAGGGGGTGACACCGGCATTCGCCAGAACTTCCCGGCCGAAGCGTCCGCAAGGAACCTCCTCGGCGCACAGCCCGATGAGAAGGTCGGGATTGGCGAAGTCGTCGAGGTCGTCGACCCCGCCCGGGTTCCCGGCCGGCACCGCGATCTCGAGGGTGTTGGTCACGAATATCTCGGGGTCGGCGGTCACCTCGCCGGTGTCGACCACCTTCTGCATGTTGTTCTCGTCGGCTGACGCGAACACGTCGACCGGTGCGCCCTCCTGGATCTGGGTGGCCAGCGCCGAACTCGCGGCGAAGTTGAACTCGACCGTGACATCGGGGTTGGCCTCGATGAAGGCGTCGCCAATCTCGGTGAAGGCGTCGGTGAGCGACGCCGCCGCGAACACCTGCACCGTCCCACTGAGCTCGCTTGTCGTCTCGCCGGGGCCGGCGTGATCGTCGTCATCGTCACCACACCCGGCACCGATCAGGGTCAGCACCGCGAGAACAGTCAGCCATCGCAGCGGTCGGTGGTGACGCACAAGAACTCCTCTCCATGGGTCAGTACTTGCCTGGAAGTTCGACCACGACGCTCGTCGCCTTGACCGCGGCCACGGCCAACACACCCGGCGCCAGTGCCAGCTCGTCGGCCGCTTCACGGGTCATGAGCGACACGAGGCGATGCGGACCGGCTTGGATCTCCACCGTGGCGCACGCCTTGTCCTTCACGACGCGCGTGACGATGCCAGCGAACCGGTTCCGGGCCGACTGGGCCACGACGACGTCGGGTTCGCTCGCCCCCGGCTGGTCCTGCATGAATCGGGCCAGGTCCTTGCCGTCGATGAGCCTCTGACCTCCCGCGGTGCGTGCCGCGTGCAGTCGACCGGAATCCACCCAGCGGCGAACCGTGTCGACACTGACCCCCAGAAGGTCGGCGACCTGTCCAGGGCGGTAGAATGAGGCCATCGCGAGCCGAACCTACCAAAAAACCAGCGAATCTGGCAATGGGCTGCTCTGTGGCTAGTAACTGCCGCACAAAAGAACTTCGAGGTCGCGCCTGCGGCCCGGCCGGCGCGGAAAACGGGCAGCTGCCCCACGGCATCGCCGCAAATCCGGAACGACGTCGGATCCCGGTCGTGGTACCCGATGCCGGGCCGTGACTTTTGACCGATACCTCGAGCGGCTCTCTCGGTGCCGGGGGTTCGCCGAGATCCCACTCCGACACGAAAAGACATGGCGGATTCAATGCGCCTGAGCGCCCGCAACCAGCTGAACGCCACCGTGGAGTCGGTGACCCACGGACAGGTCATGTCCACGGTCAAGGTGACCCTCGGCGACGGTCAGGCCATCACTGCCGCCATCACCAAGCAAGCCACGAGCTGGTCCACGGACCGGTAGGTCAACGCCCGCCGACCATTTGCGACGTGCCTGGCGAACGCGTCGGCCTGCGCTTGAAGGGGCGGACGTAACCGCGCCCCGAGCGACCGGCGAACCCAAACTCACCGCTCTCGGGGTGGGACACGCCCGCGACAATGACCACGCCCGCCCGACGGCACCGTCAGGCTTGAATCGAGCGGCGACCGCGAACCCATGCGCCCGACCCGGACACAGAAGGCCAAGGCATGCCTACTCTCCCAGGAGCCGCGGCTCCTCTGCGCGTTGGCTCATCCACTCCTCACCGATCGTGCTAGTCGGGTCGAAGCGACCTCGGCGAATGCGGGTCGCTGAGGTCGAGCCCTTCGAACCATCCGCTGCGGACGGCTTCGAGATCGGGTGTCGAGGGAAGTCGCGGTCAGCTCGCGCAGCGGTTCGACGGTGATGGCGAGCTTGTGACCGGAGCGCCGTTGGTGCCATACCCCACCGACCACGCCGTCGACGAGCAGCACCGGGTAGTTGCCGGCCTGGCCCGCAGGGGTGAGCGCGCGGGTCGCCGCGGGGCCGGGGGACAGCCGCTCCCATGGCTGACCGGCGACGACGTACGCGTCGAAGTAGGGCAGTAGGCGGGTGCCTCGGTGCGGCTGCGGCAGCGTTTCGGTGTCGCCGGCCAGCACCCAGCCCGGCTCGCCGTCCAGGTCGACGTGCTCCAGCTCATCGGCCGGCTCGTTGAACAGCTTGACGGCGTGCAGCGGCGGGATGTTGAGCCATGTGGCGAACTGCCGGGGTGTGTGGCTGGGCCGTAGGCGTACAGATTGCGCCTGAGGAGGGTGCGCAGGGGCGGCGTCGCCGTCGTCGGGTCGGTAGCCCGGCAGCCAGCGGTGCGGGTTGGTGTAGGTCATGTTGCGGCCCGGTTTGGTTCGAAGCAGAGCATGCCGTGGTGCGCGGCGGTGCTCGTGAGCTGCCGCCAGCGCGGCCACTTGTCCTGGAAGGCCTCCATCACCCGTTCTCCGGCCAAAGGGCCGGTGCGCTCCACGATCGCTTCGGTCATTTCGTCGACGGTCAGCTCCGTGTCCGCCAGCGCGTCGCCGATGGCCGCGATGCCTCATAGCCTTCGCGCGGGTGAAGCGGACCGGCTCGGGATGCATCGGCACCGACGATGGCAGGGCCGACAGCGCCCCCGTCCACATCGGTAGGTCAGCGGTGGACAGCAGGTGGACGGTGCCGCGCGGACCGAACGTCTTGACCAGGGTGCGCTCCTCCCACAGTGCGAGCTGCACATCGGCGCGGTTGCCCCCGCGATGCGGCGCCCGAAGGACAGCTCAGCGGCGCTGAGGACCTGGGCGGGCGCTCCGCACAGCACGCTGGCGAGGTCGACAGGACCCAGGCCCGTAACCGGTTCGGTCAACGCGTGGCGGGCCATCCGCCGGGCCGTGATGCCGCTCCAGGTCAGCGAGGCCGGGGTCGTGGACTCGGGGCTCACGTACGCACACTCTCCCTGGCTCGGCCGGGCATCGGTACTGGCCGGCAAAGGAATCCTCTGAAAGGTGAATCAACCGTGGAAGCGCTCGGCCGGCTTGTCAGGCGGTCCTCTTGAGGGTGACTTGGTAGCCGAGGTCGTGGAGTTGTCCGATAAGGCGGTCGCGTTGGCGGTCGGGGTTGGCGCGCCGGGTGAGGTAGTCGCCGCCGAGGTCGTCGTAGTCGGCGTCCTCGGTGAGCAGGTGCCAGCAGATGACGAGGATGGAGTGTCCGACCGCGATGGCCGCTTTCTTCTTGCCGATCCGGCGGGCGAGGCGCCAGAACTGGGCGGACAGGTAGGTGTCGCGGGTGTTGGCTGCGGCCCAGGCGC
>JBOGGX010000210.1:0-5511 GCA_050744245.1 Acidimicrobiales bacterium | reverse complement strand
CTGCCCCCCGAACCCCCCGCCGGAGAACTGGCCGTGGCGGCGGGTACGTGAGGCTGCGGATCGCCACCAGGCGCAGCCCGCTGGCGCGGTGGCAGGCCGAGCACGTCGCCGGCCTGGTGCGGGCCGTCGACCCGGGCATCGAGCCCGAGTACGTGCTGGTCGAGACGTCCGGAGATCGCCGCCACGATGTTCCGATTTGGACGATGGGCGGCAAGGGCGTCTTCGTGAAGGAGGTCGAGGCCGCCGTGCTCGCCGGGCGGGCCGATGTGGCCGTCCACTCGGCGAAGGATCTGCCGTCGGCCAGGCCCGACGGCCTCGTCCTGGCGGCCGTGCCCGAGCGGGGTGACCCGCGTGACGCGCTCGTGGGCGCCGGCCTCGACGAGATCGCCGTCGGCGGCCGGGTGGCCACCGGCTCGGTCCGGCGCCGGGCCCAGCTCGCCGACCTCAGGCCCGACCTCACCTACGCCGGTCTGCGGGGCAACATCCACACCCGGCTCGAGAAGGCCGCGGACTTCGACGCCATCGTGCTCGCGTTCGTCGCGCTGGAGCGGCTCGGTCTCGAAGATCGCGCCGCGGAGGTGCTGGCGCCCTGGGTCGTCGTTCCCCAGGTGGGTCAGGGCGCGTTGGCCGTCGAGTGCCGCTCGGGCGCCGGCGACGCAGCCCTGGCGGAGCTGCTCGGCGCGGTCGAGCACGAGCCCAGCCGGCGGGCGGTCGACGCCGAGCGGGCCTTTCTGCGCGAGCTCGGGGGCGACTGCAACCTGCCGGCCGGGGCCCATGCGACGGTCGAGCCGGGAGGCGACCTCGCGCTGACCGCGCTGCTGGCCTCGCTCGACGGCCACGTCATCCTGCGCCACCGAGCGGAGGGGACCGAGCCCGGTGCCGTCGGGGTCGCCGCCGCTCGCCACCTGCTCGACCGCAGCGGCGGAGCGGCGCTGCTCGCTTCGTGAGCCACCCACCGGCGGCGGAAGTATGGTGTCGCGTTCTCTGGCGACTTGTGCGGGCAATTCGAGCCCAAGACGCCACAGAGGTGAGTTTTGGGCGAGCCTGAACCGGCACCACCGGCACCACCAGCCGCCTCCTCGCTGATCCGCGGCCGCTACGAACCGGTCGCCGTGCTCGGCCGGGGTGGGCAGGGCGAGGTGGTGCGCGCCATCGACCATCAGCACGACCGCGAGGTCGCCCTCAAGATCCGACCGATCTTCGACGAGGGCGACCGCCAGGCGCTGCTGGCCGAGGCGCGCATCCTGCTGACGCTGCGCCCGCACCCCAACCTGCCGATCGTCAGGGAGGACTTCTTCTGGCTCGACCGCTACGTGCTCGCCATGGATTTCATCGACGGTGCCGATCTGCGGCAGGTGCTCAACGACACCGGCGATCCCGGCCTGGCGCTCGGCTCGGTCGTGGCCTGGCTCGAGCAGGCCGCCGACGCGGTCGGCCACCTTCACGCCCAGGGCGTCGTCCACGGCGACGTCAAGCCGGCCAACCTGGTCCTCACGCCGGACGGGCGGGTGGTGCTGGTCGACTTCGGGATCGCCCGGCGGGCGGGTGAGCCCGGTCGTCTCCACATCGGCACCCCGGGGTATGCGGCACCCGAGCTGCATGGCGGGGCCACCACGCCGGCCGCCGACATCTACGGGTTGGCGGCGACGGCGGTCGCCCTGCTCACCGGGGCGCCGCCCAGCGTGGGCCGGCCCGACTGGGAGGGCGTGCCCCACGCCGCGGCCATCGAGCGGGCGCTCCGGCGCGGGTTGGCCATCGACCCGTCCCGCCGCCCGCGCACCGCGGCCGACCTCATCGGCCGGCTCCGCGGCCATCTGGCCCTCGATCTGCCGACCGGCATCGTCACCTTTCTCCTGACCGACATCGAGGGGTCGACGGCCCGGTGGGAGGCCGATCCCGATGCGATGGCCGAACTGGTGGCGGCGCACGACACCATGATCGGTGACGCGATCGAGAGCCACGACGGCCGGCTGCTCAAATCGCGCGGTGAGGGCGACGCCACCTTCAGCGTGTTCGCCCGCGCCTCGGACGCGGTGGCGGCCGCGGTCGACGCGCAACGGGCGCTGGCCCGGCTCGGGTTGCCGGTGCGGATGGCGATCCACACCGGCGAGGCCGAGGTCAGGGACGGCGACTACTTCGGGCGCACGGTGAACCGGGCGTCGCGGCTGCGGGCGGTGGCCCGGGCCGGGCAGGTCGTGCTGTCCGGAGCGGCCGCCGACCTCGCCGGTCATGCCCTCCCCACCGACGTGACCCTGTCGGACCTCGGGTTCAAGGAGCTGCGCGACCTGACCCGGGGGGAGCAGGTCTTCGCCGTCGTCCATCCGGACCTGGCCCGGTCGGCCGCCGTCGAACCGGTGGCCCCGCCCGGCCAGCCGTCGCGGCTGCCGCCGTCGTCGGTCGGCCTGCCCGACGCGTTGACCACGCTCGGCAACGCCACGTTCGTCGGTCGGGCCGCCGAGCTCGAGCGGTTGCTCGGCGCCTGGCGCCAGGCCAGGGTGGGCGACCGCCACGTCGTGCTCATCGCCGGCGAACCGGGCATCGGCAAGACGCATCTGACCTTCGCCCTGGCCCGAGCGGTGCACTCCGACGGCGGGGCCGTGCTCTACGGGTCGTGCGACGAGGGCCTCCAGATTCCCTATCAGCCGTTCGCCACCGCCCTGGCCCAGGCCGTCGACGACGCCCTCGATGCGGGCGGCGTCCCGCTGCTCGGTCGGCATCCCGCCGATCTCGCCCGGCTGGTGCCCCACCTGGCGACCCGGCTGCCGCAGCTCCAGCCGTCGGCCACCGGCGACCCGGACGCCGACCAGCATCGCCTGTTCGACGCGGTGGCCGACTGGCTGCGCTCGATCACCAGCGTGATCCCGCTCCTCCTCGTGCTGGACGATCTCCACTGGGCCACCCGGCCGACCTTGCAGCTGCTGCGCCACCTGGTCCAGGTGCTCGACCCGGCCCCGCTGCTCGTCGTCGGCACGTACCGCGACACCGAGTCCGGTCGACGCCGGTCGCTGGACGAGCTCCTGACCGACCTCTACCGGTTGCCGGGCGTCGAGCGCACCACGCTCGACGGGTTGAGCACCGGCGACGTGGTCGAGCTTCTGGCCCTGGCCACCGGGCGCGAGCTGGCGCCCGCGGCCCGGGCCGTGGCGCGCGCCGTCCGGGCCGAGACCGGCGGCAACCCGTTCCTCGCCCGCCAGTTCCTGCGTCATCTCATCGACACGGGCACGCTGACCACCGACGACCACGCTCGCTGGACGGTCCTCGAGGTCGCCGAACCGCTCGGCATCCCCGAGGGGGTGCGGGAGGTGATGGCCAGGCGCCTGGGCCGGCTGTCCGACGACGCCAGGCAGGCCATCGAGGTCGCCGCGGTTGCCGGCAACGAGTTCGAGCTTCCCGTGCTCACCGCCGCCCTCGAGGTTGACGAGGACACCGTCCTGACCGGACTGGAGGAGGCGGTCGGCGCCCGGCTGCTCACCGAGACCGGGCCGTTCCGCTTCCGGTTCGTCCACGCCCTCATCCGCTCGAGCATCATCGACGGCCTGGCCCGGGCCCGGCGCAGCCGGCTCCACCGTCGGGTGGCCCAGGCGCTCGAGTCGGTGCACGCCGACGACCTCGACGGGTACCTCACCGAGCTGGCCGGCCACTATGCCGAGGCGGCGACCCGGAGCGACGACGACCGGGCCGTCGGGTACGCGGTACGGGCGGGGGAGGCGGCGGTCGAGCGTCTCGCCTACGAGGAGGCGGCCAACTGCTTCCGGCTGGCGGTCGAGCTGACCGCGGCGCACGAGCAGCCGGACGAGTCGGAGCACACCAGGCTCCTCCTGCTGCTGGGCGAGGCCCAACGCCTCGCCGGCGATCCGGTCCATCGCGAAACGCTGCTCCAGGCCGGACGGCTGGGTCTGGCCCGGCGCGACGCCGCGGTGGTTGCGGCCGCGGCCCTGGCCAACCGCCGGGTCCGGCTCGGCCCGGTCGCCGTCGCCGACCAGGAACGGTTGGCCCTGTTGGAGGCGGCGGTCGACCTCCAGTCCGGGCACGAGGGCCCGGTGTTGGCCCGCCTGCTGGCCCAGCTCGGGTTCGAGCTGACGGCCGCCGGCGAGTGGTCGCGACGGGTCGCGCTGAGCGACCGGGCCGTGGCCATGGCCCGGCGGCTGGGCGATCCGGCGACGCTGGCCGACGTGCTCGTGCTGCGCAGCGACACCATCGACCAGCCGTCGACGCTCGACGAGCGGCTGCGGCTCGCCGACGAGCAGATCGAGCGGCTGGTGCCCTTCAGCGAGCCGGCGCTGTTGGTCCTGGCCCTGCTCCAGGGGGTTGCCGCCGGCTTCGAAGCGGGCCGGCTCGAGCTGGTCGACGAGCGCCTCGATCGGGCGGAGCGGTTGGCCGTTGACCTCGGCCATCCGGTGGCCGGGTGGCAGGTCAAGGTGCAACGGACGAAGCGGTTGACGCTGGCCGGACGGCTGACCGAGGCGGGCGAGCTGGCGGGCGCCGCGTTCCAGCTCGGGCAGGCCGCGGGCCAGCCCGACGCCCCGTTGGTGTTCGCCATCCAGCACCTGGCGTTGTCGTCGTTCCAGCGTCGGTCGGCCGAGGGGCTGCCCTTGCTCGCCGAGGCGGTCACCGAGTTCCGCGACCACCCGGCGCTGCTGGCCATCGAGGCCAAGGTGCTCCACGACGTCGGCCGGGTCGACGAGGCCCGGGTGCGGCTCGAGCAGGCCGTGGCCGAGGGTCTCGGCTGGCTGCCGAGCGACGGCAACCGGCTCTCGATGGCGGCGGTGGTGGCGGTGGGGGCGCAGCGGCTCGGCCTGCCCGAGGCGGCCGAGCTGGTGGTGCCCGTGCTGGAGCCGTTCGGCGGCCAGATCGTGGCCGACCGGGCCACCGTCCTCGGCTCGGTCGCCCACTTCCTGGGGTTGGCGGCCCTGGCGCGGGGCCGGCTCGACGAGGCCGAGGCCCGGCTGATGGAGGCGATCGACGTCCACCGCCGGCTCGGGGCCCCGGTGCTGCTCGCCTCGGCCCAGTCCGACCTGGCCCGCGTGCTGGCCGAGCGGGGCTGGCCGGGCGACCGGACGCGGCGGGCGCGCCTGGTCGACGAGGCCATGACCACCGCGGCCGAGCTCGGGCTCGACCGCCTCGGGGCCGACCTGGCCGACATCGACTGATGGCCGACACCCGGCCGCTCGGCGGGGTCACCGTCGTCATCACCCGCGCCCGCGATCAGGCGGCGCCGCTGGCTCGCCGGCTGGCCGACCTCGGGGCTCACGTGGTCGAGGCGCCGGTCATCGATATCGTCGGTCCGGCCGACGGCGGCGCCGCCCTCCGGCGGGCGGTCGCCGAGGCGGCGAACGGGATGTACGACTGGCTGGTGGTGACCTCGACCAACGGCGCCGACCGGGTCGTGGCCGCCCTCGGCGCCGAGCGGACGCTGCCCGCCACCAGGGTGGCCGCCATCGGGCCGGCGACCGCGGCGGTGCTCGAGCGGGCGGGCGTGGTCGTCGACCTCGTGCCCGAGCGGTACGTGGC
>JBOGGX010000209.1:0-5618 GCA_050744245.1 Acidimicrobiales bacterium | reverse complement strand
CGGCTGCGCCCGAGTCGGCTGCGCCCGAGGTCGCCCACCGCATGCGGCTGGTGACGGCGGTCGTCACCGGGGCCGCCCTGGTCACGATCGCCGGCGTCGCCTGGGCCGACCCGAGCCTCGATCCCGCCGGCGTCATCATCGCCCTGGCCGTGGTCGAGGCGTTCAGCTGGGGCTCGACCATCCTGCTCCAGCCCAAGGGCGAGTCCGACCTGTGGCAGCTCGATGAGGCCATCTTCGTCTGCGCCCTGGTACTCGTGTCACCCCTCGGGGTGCTCGTGACCTTCGCCGTCGGCGTGCCCCTCGGGCTGTTGGTGGCCAGGCACCGCCCCGTGATGCTGATCTACAGCGGGGCCATCGTGACCGTTGCCGCGGCCGCGGGCCTCGGTGTGGCCCGCGTCGTGTCGCCGCTCGATGCCGACGTCGGACCCCGGCTGATCCTGGCCATGCTGGTCGGCGGGTCGGTGCTGGCGCTGACCAACGAGGTGCTGATGGGCGTCTGGTCGCGGGCCGTCAGCCGCCGGCCGTTCTGGCCGGAGTTGGCCGCCAACCTCCGCTTCCGCTTTCGCTGGTCGCCGTGGATCTCCTCCGGCGGCGTGCTCCTCGGCCTCGCCGGCCGCTCGACCCCGTGGGCGCTGGCCTTCGCCATCCCGCCGCTGGCCGCCTTCCAGCTGGTGCTGTCGGAGCATCTCAAGGCCAGACGCGACCGCGAACGAACGCTCGGGTTGTTTACCGCGGCCAACGAGGCCCATGCCTCGGTCCGGCTGGGCGAGGTGGAGGAGGCGTTCACCCAGGCCGCAGCCCGGCTGCTGCGCTGCGGCTCGGCCCGGATCCTCGGCCGGCCACCCGAGCGGGGCGAGTGGGGCGTGCGGCTCGCCGTGGCCGGACCGGAGGATCAGTGGCTGGTCGTGGCCGACCGCCACTCCGACGAGCCCCTCGACGCGGACGACCTGGCCCTGCTGGAGACCATGGCCGCGGTGGGCTCCTCGGCGCTGGAGAACGCCAGGCTGGTCGACGAGATCCGCCACCGGGCGGTGCACGACGCCCTTACCGACCTGCCGAACCAGCTGCTCTTCGACGATCGCGTCGAGCAGGCGATCACCCTGGCCCGCCAGCAGGAACATCGGTTCGCGGTCGCCGTGCTCGACCTCGACTCGTTCAAGAAGGTCAACGACAGCCTCGGCCACTCGGTCGGTGACGAGCTGTTGTCGCTCGTCGCCCGCCGGCTCACCGACTCGGTCCAACCACTCGACACGGTGGCCCGGCTCGGCGGTGACCTGTTCACCATCCTGTTCCCCGCGGTGGACGGACCGCAGGCCGCGGGAGCGGCGGCGGAGCGGGTGCTGGCCGCGGTGCGCCGGCCGGTACGGCTCGGCGGCCAGGAGCTGTTCATGACCGCGTCGCTCGGCATCGCCTTCTATCCCGAGGACGGCACCAGTCACGAACACCTGCTGCGCAATGCCGAGGCGGCGATGCATCGAGCCAAGGAGGTCGGGCTCGGCGGTTACCAGATCTACGCGGCGACCATGAACGCCCTGGCCCACCTGCGTCTCGCCCTCGAGAGCGAGCTGCACAACGCGGTCGAGCGGGACGAGCTGACCCTGCGGTACCAGCCCCAGGTCGAGCTGGCCTCCGGTCGGATCGCCGGGGTCGAGGCGCTGTTGCGGTGGAACCATCCGGTGCTCGGACTGCTCGGCCCGGCCGACTTCCTCAACATCGCCGAGGAGTCTGGCTTCATCATCGACATCGATCACTGGGTGATGGAGCGGGCGTGCCGACAGGGCCAGGAATGGCTGGCCGCCGGGTTCCCGGCGATCCGCATCTCGGTCAACCTTTCGGGCCGACACTTCCAGGCTCCCGACCGGGTCGTCGGGGCGGTGGTCGCCAACCTGGCCAGCACCGGCATCCCGGCGTCGATGCTCGAACTGGAGGTCACAGAGAGCGTCGCGGTCAACGAGAGCGAGGAGGTCGCGGGCGCGCTGAACCGCGTCAGGGAGCTTGGCGTCGGGGTCGCCATCGACGACTTCGGCACGGGTTACTCCATGCTGGGACGGCTCCAGCGCTTCCCCGTCGACCGGCTCAAGATCGATCGTTCCTTCGTGTCGGAGGTGCGGGCCGACGACGCCGAAGCACCGCTGATCGTCGCGATCATCGCCATGGCCCGCAGCCTGAACCTGAAGACCGTGGCGGAGGGCGTCGAGACCGAGGCCCAGCGGGCCTTCCTCCGGCGTCACGGATGCGACGAGGCCCAGGGCTACCTGTTCGCCGAACCTCGCGATCCCGACGGCATCGCCGTGCTGCTCCGGTCGGCCTCGGCCGCCGGGCGCGACGTCACGGCGTCGCGCGGGGGCGCCACCGCCGAGTAGACCGCGACGACCGTCCCCACGGCCAGGAAGGCGACGCACGCCATGCGCACGCCGATCTCGTCGGCGACGACCCCGCCGAGCAGGGCAGCAAGCCCCTGGGTGGCCAGCATGAGCCCGGCGAGGATGCCGAAGGCCGAGGCCCGTACGGCATCCGGTATTCGGAGGCCGGCGACCTGGTTGGCCGGGATGCGGCTGGCGAACACGATGCCGAGGGCGGCGAAGGGGAGCAGCACCGCCGGCATCCCCGGGTCGAGAAGAAACAGGGCGATGGCGGCGACCGAGCCGATGGTGGCGACGATCCCGGCGATGCGCATGGACGCGGTGTCGTCCTCCCCCCTGGGCAGGGCCAGCGTGGTGATGATGACGCCGACCGGGACGGCCGCGGTGAGCAACCCGGTGTAGGCCGCGGTCGCCGTCTCGGCCCTCGCCTCGGAGTAACCGCTGACGAGCTCCTCCGCCGCGTACGAGGCGGCCAGGGCCTCCCCGACGATCGCGCACGCCCCGGTGACGGTGTAGGAGACGGCGAACCGGCGTACGAACGGTTCGCCGAAGACGGCCCGTAGGCCGGCCCGCACGCCCGGCGGCGACGCCGCGTCGGCGGCCGGCAGGCGACCGAGCCGCAGCCGGACCAACACCGCGGCCGAGAGGATGAACGTCGCCGCGTTCACGAGCACGGCGGCCTGGGGCGAGATGAGCGCGGCGAGGGCCCCGCCCCCGATGAACCCGACGAGCAGCATGAGCTCGCCGGTGAGCTGGGTCAGGGCGATGGCGTCGCGATAGGTCTCCCGGGGCACGGTCAGCGGCAGCAGAGCGGCGCGCGCCGCCTCGAACGGTGGCGTTAGACACGCGGCGACGAACACCAGGGCCAGGACGGCCCAGATGGGCATCGGCACGATCAGGACGCAGAACAACGCGGCCCGGCCCAGGTCGCAGACGATCATCACCGTCCGTCGCGAGAACCGGTCGGCGACGCTGGACACGAGCCAGCCGGAACCGACGAAGGGCACCAGGCTCGCCGTCGTCACCAGACCGGTGAGGGCAGCCGATCCGGTACGCCGTTCGACCAGGACGGCCAGGGCAACCCGCGCCGCCCAGTCACCGAGTTCGCTGAAGAGCTGCGAGGTCCACAACACCCGGAGATCGTGGTGGGACAGGGGGGAGGTCAGCGCCCTCAGCCGGTTCACCACACGTCCCTCCGCCATCCAGTAACCCGCAGTCGGAGGCTAACGCGCTCCGGGTGAGCGGGCGCACGCTGCGAGTCGGCGGGCTCGGGACCAGTAGCGGTCATCAACGCACGCTGCGTAGACTCCGAGCCACCATTCTCAAGGGGAAGGAACCCTCTGATGCAGCTCCAGAACGACGTTGATGGAACGCGCGCGCCCGGGGCGTCGGCCAGCGGGCCCGGCAGGCACGGACCTCGACGCCATGGCCCCCGCTTCCACGGACCCCGCTTCCACGGACCCCGCTTCCACGGGCCACGGCGCCACGGCCCCCGCTGACCCTCGGCCGGCCCGGTCAACCGTCGGGACGGCCGCGGCGACGAGGATGGCCGCGACGCCCTCGCCGCTCGAGGAGGCCGTGCGTCGGGTCGGCGACCGGTGGAGCCTGCTGGTCATCAACGCGCTCCTCGACGGGCCCCAGCGGTTCAACGGCCTGCTCGAACTGCTCCACGGGCTGGCGCCGAACGTCCTGTCGAACCGGTTGAAGCGGCTCGAGCAGGACGGTGTCATCGTCGCGTCGGCCTACTCCGAGCGGCCGCCCCGCTTCGCCTACGCCCTCACCGCCGCCGGTCGCGACCTGGCCGGCGCCCTGCGCCTTTTGGCCGACTGGGGCGCGGCCCGGTCGCCCGACGCCGAACCGCTGACCCACGCCACGTGCGGCACCCCGGTCGAGGCCCGCTGGTACTGCCCGACCTGTCACCGGGTGGTCGAACCGGACGAGGCCACCGATCTCCGGTTCGCCTGACCCACCGACGCGGGCCCAGGCCGAGGCGCTCGATGCCGCCGACCCGCTCGGGTCGTTCGTCGACCGCTTCGTGGTCGCCGAGGCCGAGCTCTGCTATCTCGACGGCAACTCGCTCGGGCGGCCGCCCCGGGCCACCGCCAACCGGTTGGCCCAGTTCTTCGAGCGGGAGTGGGCCGGCGATCTGGTCGAGGGTTGGGATCGCTGGATCGACCTGCCGACCGCCGTCGGTGACGAGCTCGGGCGAGTGCTCCTCGGCGCCTCTCCCGGGCAGGTCGTGGTGTGCGACTCGGTGACGGTGAACCTCTACAAGCTGGCTGGTGCCGCGCTCGCCGCGCTCCCGGATCGTTCGGTGCTCGTCGTGCCCGACGGCGAGTTCCCCACCGACCGCTACGTGCTCGAGGGCCTCGCCTCCCGGCTCGGCCACGAGGTGCGCATGATGCGATCCGATCCGATCCACGGCGTCGGCCCGGACGACGTGGCGGCCGTGGTCGACGAGCGGGTCGCACTCGTCTGCCTGTCGATGGTCGACTACCGCACCAGCGCGGTCGCCGACCTGGTCGAGATCACCCGGCTCATCCACGACGCGGGTGCCGTCGGGCTGTGGGACCTCAGCCACGCCGTCGGGAGCGTGCCCATCCAGCTCGACCGGGCCGGCGTCGATCTCGCCGTCGGCTGCACGTACAAGTACCTCAACGCCGGCCCGGGGGCACCCGCGTTCCTCTACGTCCGCGACGACCTGCAGCCCCGGCTGCGGCAACCGATCTGGGGCTGGTTCGGCCACCGCGACCAGTTCGCCATGGCCGACGGCTACGAGCCGAGCGCCGGCATCGGCCGGTTCCTGATCGGAACGCCGAACTTGGCCGGGACGATCGCGGTCGAGGAGGGTGTCCGCCTCTTCGCCGAGGCCGGGATCGGGGCGGTGCGGGACAAGGGGCAGAGGTTGACATCGCTGCTGATCGAGCTGGTCGACGGATGGCTCGACGACCTCGGCTTCGAGCTGGCGTCGCCCCGAGCCGCCGATCGCCGCGGCGCCCATGTCGGCCTGGCCCACCCCGACGCCGGCGCCATCTCGCAGGCCTTGCGGCGTCGCGCCCGGGTCGTCGCCGACTACCGCCCACCGGATCTGCTCCGGCTGGGCCCGGCGCCGCTCAGCTCCCGATTCGTGGCTCTTCGCGATGAAGCGTGGGGTGTCGTGTTGAGGGTCGCCGCTCGATAGGGATCCACCAGCGCGGTCAAGGACCTCGCGATTCTGCGGCTGTTCGACGGCTGCAGAAGGAGGTCCTTGACGGT
>JBOGGX010000208.1:0-20986 GCA_050744245.1 Acidimicrobiales bacterium | reverse complement strand
CCGCACGCCCTTGCCGGCTTCGTTGCCGATCATGCGCGCCGCGGCGCCCGCGCCCAGGTCTCGAGCGGCCACCGTGGAGGTGGCGGTCACCGGTCGGCGCCGACGAGGCGAACGAACACATCCTCGAGGTCGGGCTGCACCCTGGAAACCGACACGAGCGGCAGCCGGTGCCGGGCGAGCAACGCTAGCACCTCGTACAGGACCTCGCTGTCAGTGCTCGTCACCGCCAGCGTGGCGCGAGCGGCGGTCCCGTCGCCGTCGACGACGTCATAGAGACCGCTGAGCGGAACGTCGCGCGCAGGTGCAGCCAACTCGATCTGGTAGCGGTCGTCGCGGAACTGCTCGAGCAGCTCGGCGACCGGCCGGTCGGCGACGATGCGACCCTCGGCGATCACCGCGACCCGATCGGCGAGCTCCTGCGCCACGGCGAGCTGGTGGGTGGTGAGCACCACCGCGGTCTGCTCCTCGACGGCCAGGCGTCGCACCCAGTCCTTGACGGTTCGGGCCGCGCTCACGTCGAGGCCGATGGTCGGCTCATCCAGCAGCAGCAGCGCGGGGTCGATCACCAGGGCGGCGCCGACGGCGACCTTCTGCTGCATGCCCCGCGAGAAGCTGCCCACTTGCTCGTGGCGACGGTCCCACAACCGCAGCTGGCGCAGCAGCCACTCGGCCCGCTCGGCGAAGTCCCGGGTCCGCAGGCCCCGGAGACGACCGAAGTAGATGAGGTTCTGCCAGGCCGACAGGGCCCAGTAGACGTTGCGGCCCCCTTCCAGCACTGCGCCGAGGCGACGCACGGCGGCGCCCCGATGGGCGCGCAGGTCGTGGCCGAGGATCGCCACCGTCCCGCCGGTCGGGGTGACGAGCCCGGCCGCCATCTTGATCGTGGTGGTCTTGCCGGCCCCGTTAGGGCCCAGCAGTGCCACCACCTCTCCCGCCGCCACCGACAGGTCGACGCCGTCGACGGCCGGCATGGGCCTGTCGGCAGTGCCGTACACCTTGGTCAACCCGCGGGCCTCGAGCACCGGCACCGGCTCGGATCCAGCGTCGGTCGACCGCAGCGACCGCTTCCCGGTGTGAACATCGTTCATGGACATCACTCATTAGCGCCAGTGATGTACCATGTCAACCTCGTCTCGTGACAGGTGGAGCGATGCCCAGAACCACAGCACCCCGGTCGGTGACTCCGGCCGCCGAACTCGCACCGGACTCCCCGACGCGGCTCACGCGCCGGCGCGTCCTCGATGCCACGCTCGCCTTCGTCGACGAGCACGGCCTCGAGGCGCTCACCATGCGGAAGCTCGGCGCTGCCCTGGGCGTCGAGGGCACCGCCCTCTACAACCACGTCGAGGGCAAAGACGGGCTGCTCGACGGGCTCGTGGAGCTGCTCTGGTCAGAAGCCCTGGCCGCCGCCGACACCACCGGCAGCTGGCAGGACGTGCTGCGCTCAGCCGCCGCCGGCCTGCGCGACGTCGTACGCCGACACCCGCAGGCCGCGCCGCTGATCTGCCGCCGCTCGCTCATGCCCGTTGAAGCCCTCGAGCTGTATGCCGCCTGCATCGCCCCGATGGAACACGCCGGCTTCGATCGCAACGCCGCCGCACAGGCCGTGTGCGCCGTGCTCGGCCACGCCTTCGGCTACGCCGCCATGGAAGTGGCGGCCGGGAACGCCGCCGCTGCCGCCCACAGCCCCGAGTCCGACTCCCAGCGCATCCGCCGCGTCGCGCAGATGCTCCCCAGCGACGTGCCCGACCACCTCTTCGAGATCGGGATCGCCGTCTGCTGCAACTGCGACAGCGACGCCCAATTCGCCACCGGCGTCGACCTCATCATCGCCGGGCTCCAGCCGACGTCGCGTCCGCCGAACGGATCTCGACGGACAGCCCATCGGGCGCGGTGACGGCTCCGTACCGCGTGTCACGCGTGCAACCCGGCGATCGGCTTGGCCGCCTCTACCCGAGGAGTTCGATGAGGAACACCGCGATGGCGGCGCTGAGCCAGGCGACCACAGGTAGGAGCGTCACCCACCATCGCGGCCGATCGGTGAAGACGTCTGCTCGCGCCCGAGCGGGCCCCGGCGCCTTCCTCGCTTCGAGGTTGCGTGCATCCATCCTGACGCAGCTCCGTGACCGTTCACATCAACGCAACGGAAGGATGTCGCATCGACCAACGGTGGACGCGTGGTTGCGTCGGACCGGTCTGTCGCCGCGCTGCCGTCTCTGCGACGATCAGCGGCGTGGGACAGCGAGCCAGGACCTACACCGTCACCGTCGTCAAGGACCGCCGAAGGCGCGTCCTGGTCCCTGTCCCGTTCGATCCTGACGGCGTCTGGGGCGCCAAGCCGTCGCACCCCGTCGCCGGCACTGTGAACGGCATGGGCGTGCGCGCCGTGGTCGAGCCGCTCGACGACGGGCACGGCATCCTCCTCGGTCCGGCATGGCGACGAGACTGCGGCATCGCGCCGGGCGACACCGTCGAGGTCGTGCTCTTCCCAGAGGGACCGCAGCGCGACGACCTCGCGGACGACATCGCCGAGGCGCTGCGGGCCGAGCCGGAGGCCGGCGCGTTCTTCGACTCCCTCGCCCAGTTCTACAGGGGGGCCTACTTGCGATGGATCGACGCGACCAAACGACGACCAGTCCTCCGTGCTGAGCGGATCGCCGAGGTTGTCGCGCTCCTCAAGGCCGGTGGGAAGGAACGCCCGAAGACCTGACCGCCAGCCAGCGCACCCGCGTTCAGGAACCAACGTGCGCCGCGCCGCGCTTGGAGTTCGACGCGACTGGCGCCGTCGACCCGAGTTGAGGGTGGGAGAATGGCGGGATGGCGATCACTGCGGTCGGTACCGACGCGTTCGAGCCGCCCAGCGCGATGGGTTGCTGGTGCTGCGGCGACCGCACCGTGCGGGCAAGCCTGGTCCGCTTGGACCAGCACCCCGAGGTCGGCGTGTGCTTCCGCTGCGTGCGCGTGCTGGCCCGGCGCAAGCGGGAGATCCAACATCGCACGAAGGCGGCGCCTTCCGGCTGGCCGTTGTGGCGGCGACCAAGTGCAGTACCGCGCCGGCTTCGGCCGCTGCTAGCGACCGCGGGTCAGGATCGATCCTCAGGTCGCCGCCGGGGGCTTGGCGACGACTTCGACCGGACGCCTCCCCCAGGGCGAGAGCTGGACCTACTGCCCGATCTCGCACGCGGAGCCAACGCCGAGGAGCGCTCGTGAGAAGCACCGTGAGAAGCAAAAACGCTGGCAATGTGGGGTTCGAGCGGTCGGTAGCGTTACACAGCGTTGAACTTCGCTACCTCATGGAACCTGTGCTACCACTACGCCATCCGGGCCCTCATGTTCGACGCCACCGCCCACGCCGGCCGCGATCCCGACCGGGTCTCCTTCGTCGCCGCCCTGCGGATCTCCCGCCGATCCATCGCCCAAGCGGGCGCCGTTCCCCCTGAGGCCACCGACACCACCAGCCGCCTCTGGCGACACGCCATCCGCGAACTCATCGCTCGGCTCCTGCCCCGACGGTGACCCCGAGCCAACCCCAGAGTCATCAAACGCAAGTACACCCGCTGGCACGTAAAGCGATCCCGCCACCGAGACTGGCCCCAACCCGACCGACCACCCGACCAAGCCATCCACATCTCTAATTGAACGGTATTGGATCTAATCTTCGGCGGGCCGGTCGGTGAAGGCAAAGTCGTCACGACGCTTCCCGGGCCGAGGAGAGGACCTCCTCGATGCGCCGATTGGCGAGATCGTCGTCGCCGGAGAGAGAGCCGACGTACGTGGACACAAGAGTCTCGACGCTGTGCCCGAGGCGGCTCGCCACCTCGCCGAGCGGGACGCCGGCCTTCAGCCACGTGGTCGCTGCAGCGTGCCGGCAGTCGTAGAGGCGAAGCGGCTCGACGCCCGCCGCACGCAGAGCGCGATGCCACGCGCGACTCCAGTTCGACGCCGTTGGCGCCCTGCCGGACCGGGTGCGGAAGATCAGTTGCTCGGCACCGAAGTCGTGGAGGTCCACCCACTCGCGCAACATGTCGACGAGCACGGGCGGGATGGGTACCGGCCGTGGTCCAGTCTTCGGTTCGCCCGGCTCGTCGTCACCGATGTCGGCCTCGGTCACATCGATCTCACCCCACCCTCGTTGCGGCAGGTCGAGCGACCGACGTCGCAGCATGACGACCTCCGAGGGGCGTAGGCCTGCGTAGTAGCTGACGGCGGTCATGACCTGGTACCTGCGGGACGCGGGCTGTTGGCTCGGGATGGCATCGATGATTCGGGCCATCGTGGCGGGGTCCGGAAGGCGGCGGCTGTCGATGCGCTGGCGGAGACGAGCGGCCTTCCGCTTCGATCGCCCCCGCGGGCTTGTCGGCCACGGGTCCGTGCGGAGTAGGCCGAGTTCGACGGCGCGGCGGATGCACGCTCGCGCGTTCTTGCGGTAGCGCGACGCAGTGGCGGCCGAGAGCGGCTGGCCTCGGTCCCCTACGCCGAGCCGGTGGTCAACGCCGGCGAGCAGCGCTCGGTCGAGAGCATCGAGCGGTAGCGACCAGCGGTCGACCCATCGGGCGACGGAGCCCGTCATCCCACGCGCGCCACCAGGCTCGAGACCTCGGGCGATCTCGAGCCGGCATCCGCGGGGCGGCGACGGAGCGCCGTCATCCAGGGCCAACACGACGAGGCGAGCGATCGCCTCGACCGCTGACCGGCGTGTCCTGGGCTGCCACTCGGGCCACTGCTCCTCGAGCCATCGGCACGCCCACGAGAACACCGACGGCGTCGGCGCCTCGGGGGTCCACGAGACCGGCTCGCATGAGGCTGAGTCAAACAGCTCGCCACCCTCGACCGCGAGCAGCAGCCGGGCACGTTGACGGTCCGCTTCAGCTTTCGTCCGGAACGCCTTGCTGCGCTGACGCCCGTCCACCGACCATCGCATCAGCCACGGCTTGCGAGCCGTTGCCTGCGACCGACGGTCCTGGATGCCAAACACGCTCACCTCTTGAAACGGCCGTGCCACTGCGCTCTCCCTGCTGCCGGACGACGCCGGCTGGCTCGTTGGGGAGACCGTGGGGAGAGCCCCCAAGGTCTCGCTCTACAAGCCCCCTGAGCAGGGATTTGGCGACATCGGCGTCACGGCCTCCGGAGCCGTGTGCGCAGGTTCGATTCCTGCCGAGGGCGCCCAGCGGATCTGATCCGTGACCAGGGCCAGAACCCTGGTCACGGGCGGAGCGCTGACTACACCGCACGCCGCCGCTTGACGGTCGCGGCCGGATGGTCACCCTGCCTGTGGCGCCGACCCGTCGACGTCCGTCCGACCGACTACGGAACGATGGTGAGCGTGATGCTGCTCGGCGGTGGCAGCACGTTCACGCCCGCGCGCTCCGTGTCGTGCGGCATGAGTGCCTCGGCGCGCCCCTCCGGGAAAGCTCCTGGCCCGGCAGCTCCGAACAGCGCGATGCCCGACGGCCGGGCGCGTTGATCGTGCCGGAGTTGATGGCGGATCCCGTCGAACTCGTGGGCGCGGAATGCCGTCGCCCACCGGCGAGGCAGGTCGTAAGGGAGGACCGTCACGAGCTCCGTCGTGACTCCGTACCGACCCGCGGCCTTTCGGCTCGTCGCCGCGACCCGGGCGTCCGGGTTGGGTGGGCGCACTTCTCGGAGCTCGCGGTCCTGCACCCAGTCGGTCGTGACGGGGCCGAGTCGGGTGGCTTCCCGGATGGCCGCGTAGGCGTCGGTGGCGAGGTAGCAGGTGCCCTCGGGTCGATCGAGGTCGAACCGGCCGGTCCCGTCCGACGAGAACCACCACGTCGCTTGTCCCGCCCGGCACACCCGCAGCAAGCGGTTCGGTGGCGGGACCGCCGGGAAACCGGTCAGGTCACCGGGCTCGCCCAAGGTCAGCACCGGGCTCATGTCGCGAGGGAGCGCGCAGCTGTGCCTGCGACGACACGAACTCGGTCGACGTCACCGCGAGCGAGCACGTCCATCGGCGGCTCGCCCAGGTCGGGGTCGGGGGACCGGAACCATGCGGCCAGCGTCCAGCCGTCCACGGCGCGCTCGGGGAACCGACTGAGGATCTGGGCGAACCCTGAGACCAGCTGACTGCGGTCGAACTGCCATACCGGGTAGAGGTGGTCGCCGTCGACCGTGATGACGCGCAGCAACCGCCTGCGGGCGGCCTTCGCGGCGACCGCCTGACGGCTGATGTTCAGTCGACTCTGCACTCCCGCCGTGCGCGTGAAGGGGCCCACCAACTCGTCCCATGGCGACGCGACCGGTGCGGTCGCCCGGACTGCTCGGTTCGCGAAGGTCCTCGGCTCACCGAGGACAGCACGAGCACGACGACCCGCTCGCTCGTGCTCGGCGACGACGCGGGTTAGGTCGGCCTCGAACTGCCGGGTCGCGGCTTTGATGAACTCAAGGTCATCGCTCCGCATGGGCGTCGCCATTACAACCTCCTCGGCGTCAACACTGTCACCACCCTAGCAGGCGTCAACATCGTCAACACCTTGCCTGCCTAAGCCGGGACGCCAACGGGACGGACCGTGCTCGTCGGGGTTTCGTCGCCCCGGTCAGACGGTGCCGAGGGCGGGGACCGGCTGGTGGTCGCCGATGGAGGTGAGCAGGGTCGCCAGTTCGTCGAGGGCGGCGGGGATGGTTTGGTAGTAGATCCACGTCCCGCGGCGGTGGCCCTGGATGAAGCCGGCCTGGCGGAGCACCTTGAGGTGGTGGGAGATCGTCGGCCCGGCGACGTCGAAGGGGGCGTTGAGGTCACACACGCAGACCTCTCCCTCGGCCGCGGCCGCGATGAGCGAGAGCAGCCGCAGTCGAATCGGATCGCCGAGCGCCCTGAAGGCCCTGGCCCGGTCGATCGCTTCGGCCGCGCTCAGCGGGTCGCCGACGATCGGGCTGCGGCTTGCGGCGCCGGAGGCCACCTCGCTCGAATAGTTCGACACGGATCTATCTTGACATCCGTCGAACCAAGGGGCAACCTTCGGTTTCGAACGTTGTCGAACTGGGAGGACGTGGGCGCGATGGCGGAGGACAGGCTCGAGCTTCGAGACCGGGTGCGCGACCGGTACGCGGCCGCGGCCGTCGCGGTGACCACCGGGCGCATGGACAACGGCGACGTCGTCGGGGGCGACGCTTGCGGTCCGATCGGGTGCGGCGCGACCGCGACGGCCGAGCCGGGTTTTGGGGCCGAGCGGTACAACCCGGCCGAGCTCGACGCCCTCCCGGCGGACGCGGTCGCGGCCAGCCTGGGCTGTGGCAACCCGTTGGCCGTGGCCGACCTGCGGGAGGGGGAGATCGTCCTCGATCTCGGCTCGGGGGGCGGGATCGACGTGCTGCTGTCGGCCCGGCGGGTCGGCCCGTCGGGCAAGGCCTACGGCCTCGACATGACCGAAGAGATGCTCGCCCTGGCGCGGCGCAACGCCAGCCGGGCCGGCGCGACGAACGTCGAGTTCCTCGAGGGTCACATCGAAGCCGTCCCTCTGCCCGCGGCCACGATCGACGTGGTCATCTCCAACTGCGTGATCAACCTGTCCACCGACAAGCCCACGGTATTCGCCGAGGCCTACCGGGTGCTGCGGCCGGGCGGCCGCCTCGGGGTCACCGACGTCGTGGCCGACGACGACCTGACCCCGGCCGACCGGGCCGAGCGCGGCGGCTACGTCGGCTGCGTCGCCGGCGCCCTGTCCATGGGCGAGTACCGCACCGGCCTCGTAGCGGCCGGCTTCGCCGACGTCAGCCTTGAACCCACCCACCAGGTGGCCGACGGCATGCACTCGGCCATCATCCGAGCCGTCAAGCCGGCCGACACGCCCCCGCTGACAGCAAGCTCAGACCGGGCCTCGCGCCCGCTCCCGCCACCCGGGTGACGTACATCAGTCGGCACCGGTGATCCCGAGCCCTGCCAGCAGGGCACGGACGCGTTCGCCGATCTCATCGCGGATCGGCCGGACATCGGCGACGTCCCGGCCGGCGGGATCGTCGAGCGGCCAATCCTCGTACCGCTGGCCCGGGAACACAGGGCACGCATCGCCACAACCCATCGTGACCACGACGTCGGCGGCCTGGACGATCTCGTCGGTCCACGGCTTGGGAAACTCGCCGGTGATGTCGATGCCGACCTCGGCCATCGCCTGGACCGCCGCCGGGTTCACCTCGATCCCGGGCTCCGAACCTCCCGACCAGGCCACCGCTCGTTCACCTGCGATGTGGTTGAACCAGCCGAGGGCCATCTGGGAACGCCCTGCGTTGTGGACACACAAGAACAGCACCACCGGCGTCGTGTCGGTCATCCTGCCCTCGACCTTGGCCAAGGCCTTCAGCCGCTGCCGGGCGAATCGCTCGGCGAACAACACGAGATAGGTCGGGAACCGGGCCCGGCTGGCGAACTGCTCGTAGCTCGTGGCCAGGAACAACTCGATCGTCTCGGTGCCGAACACGCCGTCGAACTCGCGGTGCAGGTTCACCGCCGCGCTGCGCAAGGCCAGCCGCTGCTCAACGGCCAGATCAGCGAGATCGGGCACGACGCGTGTCCTCGAGTGACGCGGGGCGGCTCTGGAGGCCGCCCGGCGGGCGAACCAGAGGAGCGACATGACGTATCCGGTGCTGCAGAGACCGCACGGTGCCGTCGAACGCGCGCTGGCGGCCGCTGCGGGCCGGGTCGGGCAGCGACCAGTGCAGGTTCGGCCACGGCATCGTGGCCAGCTGTTCGTGCGCCCGGTCGCACACCGTGACCACCAGCCCGGGTTCGACCGCGACCTCGTCGAGTGACTGCGGTCGCGCAGCACCCAGGTCGAGACCGACCGCCGCCCCCGCCGCCACCGCCTTGGGGTGGACTCGCGCCGCCGGATGTGTTCCTGCGCTCGTCGCGGGTGGCTCGTGGGCGACGTTCCACAGGGCCGCGGCCAGCTGCGAGCGAGCCGAGTTGTGGGTGCAGACGAACAGGACGTGCCCGGCGACGATGGGCCGGACTCCGCCCGTGAAGTCCCACGATCTCAGGCGCACGTATCGGCGACGGCCATCCCCATCGGACACCCTCCGCTCGACCAGACCGACGCGTTCCAACACCCGGAGGTGGTGGGCCAACAGGTTCGACTCCATGCCGAGCTCAACCCTAAGCTCGGTCGGCGACCGGTCCGACAACGCGAGCAGATCCACGATCGCGAGCCGATGACGATCCCCGAGCGCGGCATGACGAGCAGCCCGCAGGGACACAGAGACCTCTCGCTCAACAATCATTGAGACAATAGTAGTCGAGAGAACGGGCGAGCGATGAGCCGATGGTTCCCGCTCCGTCTCAACCCACGACCAAGGCAACGGCACGGGAGCAGCACACATGGCCGGGAACGAGCACGAGGTCCGGGACCTCATCAATCGATGGGCCGAAGCGGTGCACGCGGGCGATCTCGAAACGGTGGTGGCGCACCATGCCGACGACATCGTGAGTGGCAGCGGTCGGGAACGTCGTTCGAGGTCGAGTCGCTGGAGGTCACCGCAGGTAACGATGTCGCCTTCGCCTGGGCGCTCCTGCGGTGCGGGACGCCCGCGGAGCTGGAGCGAGATCCCGCCAACCGTCTCCGGCTGACGCTGGGACTGCGCAAGAATGGCGGCACGTGGGTCGTCGCCCACGAACACCACTCGTTCCCGTCGAAGTCCTGAACGGGCGGATGCGTCAGTAGTCGCCCTCGTTGACGTAGGGCTGGCTCCAGAGGATGACCTGGAGCAGGACCGCCTTGAGCCAGGCGTGCTGCATGGCACTGACCTCGACGGGCGGGTGGCCGCCGCGTTCGAGGAACGGCCGGATGGTGGCGAAGATCGGGTAGGTCAGGGCGACCAGGTAACGGAACGGCACGAGGGGAGCGACGGCCCGGGCGTCGTCGGTGCGGTTCTTTCCCGTTCGGTGGTGACGCAGCCCGATCTCGTGCTGCCAGTCGAGCCACGACTGGTCGAAGTCGGCCGCGGTCGTGTCGAGGATCCACTGGCCGAAGCGGGCCCGCACCGCGGCTAGGTACTCGGTGTCGGGCTGCCCGTCGGCGTCGGTGAACGCGGCGAGCAGATGGGGGTTGTCGCCCACGAACGCGTACCAGACGTCGAGGACCTCCTCGACATACGGCGCGACCACGGCGCGGGCGGTGCGCAGGGCATCGACGTCGTCCGGGCCGAGCAGCAGGGTGGCCTCGATCAGGGCGAGGTCGTCGAGGGAGACCGGGGACCGGGCCAGGGCCGGGTCACCCGAGCGGTAGCCGGCGATCGATGGTTGGGTCATGGACTGCCTCCTGGGGTCCGGACGGTGAGCACGGCCGACAGCCCGTCGGCCGCCTGAGTTGCGGGGGCCGCGTCGAAGTCGGCGCAGTCGATGCGCAGCGACCGGTCACCGAACCTGGCGTCGACGAAGCGGCAATGGTGGGGGAAGGCGGGATCGTCGTGGACGTGCGGCGCGAAGTAGCGGCACGAGACACACATGCGGGCGACCGGGATCCGCCCCGTGTCCTGCAGCATTCGGATGACGCCGACGAGGGCTCGCAGCATGGTCGTCTGTTCCGCCGAAGGGAGCGAGCCGACGGCGTCGGCGATGGCGTCGGGCCAGGCCGCCGCGCTCACGGCGATGCGCCGCCCTCGGCCGGTCAACCGGACCTCGACGGCCCGCCCGTCGTGGGGAAGCGACCGCCGCCGGATCAGCCCCTTGGCCTCGAGCGCCGAGACGCTGTCGCTGATCGTGGCCGACGTCACCCCCACCTCGCGGGCGACGGCGCCGATGCGGGCAGGGCCGCGGGCGTGGACGACGGCGAGGACCTGCCCCTGCGTCGGCGTGAGTCCCCGGCGCCCGGCCTCCTCCCACGCCTGCGTACGCAGGGCCAGACCGATCTTGGCCAGCGCCGTCGCCACCCGTTGGGCGGGTGTGTCGGGCTCCGGCACCCGAGCGCCTGACCTCTCGGACATCACGCCCATAGTTGTAGGAGTCCTAACGAGCTGTCAAGCGCCCGGTCGGAGTGCGGGGGATCGGGAGATCCTGCGGGCCAGACTGGCCAGATGAACCCATTCCTCGCGCGAGGTCGTGAGGCGTTCGACGGTCGCTCGTGGCGCGTCGCGTTCGAGTCATTGGCGAAAGCCGACGGCGCGGCGCCGCTCGATGCCGAGGATCTGGAGCGGTGGGCGACGGCCGCGCACCTGGTCGGGGACGAAGCCTCCGAGATCTGGGAGCGCGCCCAGGACGCGTGGGTGGCGGCCGGCGAGCCTGCCCGGGCGGCGAGGTGTGCGTTCTGGCTCGGGTTCGGGCTGGCGAACCGGGGCGAGGCCGCGCGGGGCGGCGGGTGGCTTCACCGAGCCCAGCAGCTCGTCGACGACGCTGGTCCAGTCGGCGCGGCCCAGGGACTGCTCATCGTCCCGCAGGCGATGGGGTGCCTCGAGACTGGGGATCCCGAGGGCGCGCTGGCGATGTTCTCCGAGGTGCTGGAGCTCGGGGATCGGTTCGGTGACCACGATCTGTGCGCGCTCGGTCGCCTGGGACGGGGACAGGCGCTGGTGGGCCAGGGAGATCGGGCGGCGGGGTTGGCGCTCCTCGACGAGGTGATCGTGGTGGTGACCGCCGAGGACGTGTCGCCCATGGTCGCCGGGCTGGTGTTCTGCGCGGCGATCGAGACCTGCCAGAGGACGTTCGACCTTGGCCGGGCTCGGGAGTGGACGCAGGCGTTGACCAGCTGGTGCGACGCGCAACCGGATCTGGTCCCGTACCGGGGTCAGTGTCTGGTGCACCGCGCCGAGGTCTTGCAGTTGCACGGGGCGTGGTCGGCGGCGGCGGACGAGTTGCGGCGGGCGTGCGAGCGGCTCGCCGGGGTGCCGGCGGTGGGCGACGCCTGGTACCGGCGGGCGGAGATGCACCGGCTCCGGGGTCAGTCGTCCGAGGCGGAGGACGCCTACCGGGCCGCCACTCGTGCGGGTCGAGAACCCCAGCCGGGGCTGGCGCTGCTGCGGCTGGCCCAGGGCCGGACGTCGACTGCGGCGGCATCGATCCGGCGGGTGGTGGACGAGGCGAGGACGGGGGTGGACCGCGCCGGGGTTCTCGGCCCGTACGTCGAGATCGCCATCGCCGCCGGCGAGCTGACGGAGGCTCGCGAGGCCGCGGACGAGTTGTCGGCCCTGGCGGGGGAGATGGATGCTGGCTACCTGCGCGCGGTCGCGGCCCAGGCGACCGGCGCCCTCCTGCTCGCCGAGGGTGACGCCCGAGGGGCGCTGGCGCATCTGCGCCGGGCGTGGCGGATGTGGCGGGAGATCGACGCACCCTACGAGGCGGCGCGGGTGCGGGTGGGGGTGGCTCGAGCGTGCCTGGCGCTGGGCGACGCCGACACGGCGGCCATGGAGCTGGACGCAGCTGGATCCGTGTTCGCCGAACTCGGCGCCGCACCGGACCTGGCCGCCCTCGATCGGTTGTCGCGCCCGAAGGCCGCAGGGGGCTTCGGGTCGCTGACGGTTCGCGAGGTGGAGGTTCTCACCCTGGCCGCACGCGGGGCGACCAATCGGGGCATCGGCGACGAACTCTTCATCAGCGACAAGACCGTCGCCCGCCACCTCGCCAACATCTTCGCCAAGCTGGGCACGCCTTCGCGTGCCGCCGCCACGGCATGGGCCTACGACAACGGGCTGCTGGCGCCGCCTACATAGAACGGACCATCCGCCCGCAGGGGCGCCGGATGCACGTTCTGCCCGATGCGGAGGGCAGGGATCGCTTCGTAGGTTCGCCTCCCGGCACTGCGAGCAGGAGGCGACCCGTTGCGATCCACCACCGCTACCACCACTGACAGGACGTCCACGACCGTCGCCGAGCTGAGCGAGGCGCTGGCCAACGCGTTCCGAACCGGCGAGGTGGGTGACAGGTTCACCGACGACGTGTTCCTCGACGGCTGCCCGCCGCGGTGGCGGTTCCAGCTCCAGGGTCTGGACGCGTTCGAGGCCTGGCTGCGGGACTACACCCGCCACCAGCCATCGGTCGACGTGGTGCACACCACCCGCACCGAGCATGGATTCGTCACCGAGCAGAGCTCGTCGGAGATGACCGAAGACGGCGAGATCACCGGGCGCAAGATTCTGCTCTGCCAGGTCCGCGACGACCGCATCGCCGCCATGACCGTGTACTGCAACGGGGCCTGGGACGAGGAGCTAAGGGCCCGCCACGCCGCCGAGGCCCCGATGATCCGCCCGTGACCGGCCACCGGACCCCACCTGCCGCCCGAGGAGGCCGATGATCATGTCCACGCTCGCCGACCAGGCGCCCGCGATCGAACAGGTGCTCCACGCCGTCAAGGCGCTGGTGCCCGAGATCGCGGCGCGCGCCGACGAGATCGAGTCGACCCGCCGGGTGCCACCCGACCTGCTCGACGCACTGCGCGCCGCCGGTTGCTTCCGGGTCCAGCTGCCACCCTCGCACGGCGGTGCCGGGGCGGCGCTCCCCGACGCTCTGGGCGTCTTCGAGGCGCTGAGCCGGGCTGACGCGTCGGTCGGGTGGGCGGTCGCCATCGGCGCCGGTGCGTGGTGCGACCTGGCCGGCCTCCCCCGCTCGACCTTCGACGAGATGTACGCCGATCCCGATCGGTTGATCGCCGGCGTGTTCAGTCCCAGCGGCACGGCCACCGCGGTCGACGGCGGCTACGACGTCACCGGGCGGTGGTCGTTCGCGAGCGGCTGCCCGTACGCCGACTGGATCTACGGCAACACCGTCGAGACGGCGGCCGGCGACGAGCCCTCGGTCCGCACGATCCTGTTCCGCCCCGAGGAGGTCGAGATCGAGGACACGTGGCGCGTGCTGGGCATGCGGGGAACCGCGAGCCACCACTTCCGCGCCGACGCCGTCGTGGTGCCTCCAGAACGGACCTTCGCGACCTTCAGCGCCGAACCGTGCGTGGACGCGGTGATCGTTCGGATCCCGCAGCCGTCGCTGTTCTCCCTCGGGCTCGCCACCGTCGCGGTTGGCGCCGCCCGGGGCGCGCTCGACGACCTCCTGGCGCTGGCCCTCGACAAGGTGCCGCTGTTCGCAAGCTCGCCGCTCGCCGGCAACCAGGCGTTCCAGCAGGAGCTCGCCCGGGCCGACACCGGCCTTCGCGCGGCGCGGTCCCTCCTCGTCGAGTGCGCCGAGGAGGTCTGGGCCGCCGCCGAGCGGGGCGCCGAGTTCGGCTGGGAGGTGGTGGCCAGGACCCGAGCCGCCGCAGCATGGTCCACGACCACGGCCGTCGCCGCCGCCGAGTCCGCCTACCGGTTCGGCGGCGGCAGCTCGTTGTGGGACGAGAGCCCGCTGCAGCGCCGGTTGCGCGACCTCAACGTGATCGCCCAGCACTTCCTCGTCAGACCCGACACGCTCGTCACGGCCGGCGCAGTGCTCGTCGGGCAGGAGATCGACGTACCGGTCTTCTGACCCGGGCCAGGCTGCGGCGTCGTCGCCGACGCGGGCGACGCCCCGGCTGCTGCCTGGCCATGGCGATGCGGAGGCCTTCCTCAGGGTCGATGAAGTGGTCGTGATCGTCGGCGCCGAGATTGATCTGCACCCAGTTGATCGTCCCGGTGAACCGGCTGCCCCGGGCGGTGTAGTCGGGCGTGACGGTCGTGCCGGACTCGTAGCCGATGGCGGTCGTCTCGTCGGCGGAGAAGACCATCGGCTGGGTGGCGCCAACCCGGCCGCGGCCGACCGCCGGCCGTCGTGGTACAGGGTGACGTCGCCTCCCTTGGCCAGCCCTCCTCCGTCAGAGGCGACCTCCATGCGCACCTGGTGGTTGCCCGGCCGGGATCGGCACGTCCGCCTCGATCGGGAACTCCTGGATGCCGAGCACGTCGTAGACGAACTTGGCTCTGCCGTCCTTGACGTAGAAGGTCCAGCCACCGAAGTGGCCGCCTTGGGCGATGATGACGCCTTCGGCGCCGTCGGTTGGGACATCGACGTCGGCCGTGACCGAGAACGACTTGTTCTTGATGCTGACCACACTGTTCTCCGACAGCCGTCCCCATGCCCACCCAACCGAGTAGTGGTTGTAGGAGTTGGGTGAGCCGAACTCGTCCATCTTGCTCACCATGAACTCCGGCGTCTCGAGCGCAGCCATCCCGTTGAACGCGCCGTTGACGGTGCCTTCGGCCGACGCACCGTTGTCGCCGATGATGTAGTAGACGATCGTGTTGTCGAGGACTCCGAGGTCCTCGATGGCGTCGATCAGGCGGCCGACGTGATGGTCGGTGTGCTCCAGGAACCGGCGTACACCCCCATCTCGCGGGCGAGCACCGGCGTGAGCTCGTCGGGCATGTCAGCCCACGCGGGGATCTCGGCGTGCCGAGCGGTGAGCTCGGCGTCGGCGGGGACGCGACGGCCGAGGAGGTGCGCCCTCCGGCGGGAGCAAGGGCTCGATCGGAGGGTAGGCGGTGTCCGGGTCCTTCGCGTCAGACGTCGTCTGAGCCGGCGCCGGGCGGTCAGGGATCGGCAACATCGTGCGCGCATGCCGGTCAGGACTCATGCCGTGCCTCCGTCCGATCGTCTCGCTGGTCCCGCGATCTCCACGAGGCGTCGAACCTTACGACTCGCGGGTCTCGCCGGTCATCGCCCGGATCGGATGATCTGTCAGTGTGGGCGGGTGTCGAACCCACCGGAGGGTCCCCGCCCGTCGCTGCGCTGGACGGGAGTTTGCATCGACTGTGCCGACGCCGAAGAGCTGGCCGACTTCTACGGCCGACTACTCGGCTGGGAGGAGACGGGCCGCGACGGGCCCGGTTGGATCGCGATGCGCGACCCGGGCGGCGGAACCGGACTGTTGTTCCAGGCCGAGCGCGACTACCGCGCCCCGGTGTGGCCCGAGCAGCCCGGCGGTCAGGACAAGATGCTGCACTTCGAGATCCAGGTCGACGACCTCGACGCGGCCGTGGCCCACGCCGTCGCATCGGGGCCAGGCTGGCCGAGTACCAGCCCCAACCGCGGGTGCGGGGTGATGCTCGACCCGGCCGGCCATCCCTTCTGCCTCTACCTGGACTGAGCCGACGCAGTCACGCCCCCCTTCTGAATGTTCGGTGGATGATTCCCGAAAAGGGGAAAGATCCACGGCAGGTTGGTCGGTGCGGGCCAGGTGCACCCGTTGGTGTCGACGCCGGCCCCGGGCGGTCGTAGCGTCTGCCCACCAGCGAAGAAGCCGGCGGGTCTGTCGGACAGAGGAGGCTCGGGATGTTCGTTCAGGTGATCCAGGGCAAGGTGTCGGATGCGGCGCAGGTCCGCGAGGCATTCGACGGGTGGGTGCAGCAGCTGGCGCCCGGCGCCGACGGCTGGCTCGGATCGACCGCGGGCGTGACCGACGACGGTCGGTTCATCGCCATCGCCCGCTTCGAATCCGAGGAGGCGGCCCGGCGCAACAGCGAGCGACCCGAACAGGACCAGTGGTGGTCGGCGACCGCGAAGCTGTTCACGGGCCAGGCCACGTTCACCGACAGTCGCGAAGTCGTCGTCGACGTCATCGGAAACCCGGACGACGCCGGCTTCGTCCAGGTCATCCAGGGCCGCAGCCGCGACCCAGAGCGCGCCCGTGAGCTCATGGGCGAGGACTCGTCGCAGTGGGCCGCATTCCGTCCGGACATCATCGGGAGCGTGGCGACCGAACACGCCGACGGGGCCTACACCATGGCCCTGTACTTCACCTCCGAGGAGGCGGCGCGCGAGGGCGAGCGCAAGGAACCACCGCCCGAGCTCAAGGCCGAGATGGAGGAGATGGACGCGCTCAGCGTCGGAGAACCGGAGTTCTTCGACCTGAGGCAGCCCTGGTTCTACTCGCCGCGTTGACGGCCCCGGTCCTGGAGGACGACCGGCACGTCGTCTTCCTCGACCTGCACTCGCCGCAGACGGTGGCCGACATCGAGGCCGGCAACTCCGTGGTCGAGATCAACGTCGTCGACCCGATCCGGAGAGAGGGCTACCGATTCAAGGGGCGGGCCACGGTCGTCCGGGCGGGCCGCTCCACGACGACGTCCTGCGGTTCTATGGCAAGGATCAAGCGCCGGAGCGCGGACGGGTCAAGGCGGTGGTCCTGGTCGACGTCGAGCGGGCCGCACCGCTCGTCTCGCCGGCCTATGACGACGGGTCCTCCGAGGCAGACATCGAACGGCGGTCGCTCAGCATGTACGGCCTGACGAGGACCTCGCCCGGCCAGGAGGACGGCGGCTGGCTCTCGTGACCGTCGGTCCTCAGCAATCCGCAGGGCCCCGATCGACGAACCATGTATCGAGCGCCGGGGTCGTGGTCTCTATAGATCGGCGAGGGGCAATGGCGCCTCTCACCGAACGATGGCAGATCCCTGCGGGAGTGGCGAATGCGGGCATCGTGGACAAGTCGGCGGGTTGTCCTCGGTGCCCTTTTCGCCGTCGCGGCCCTGGTTGGGGCGACCGTTCGGGTCGGCGTCCGCCCGGCCGCGGCCGCGCCGGCTGCCGGTGACCTCGACCTGAGCTTCAACGGCACGGGCGTCGCCCAGACGGCGATCGTGAGCCAGGCGTCGACCGCAGACGCCGTCCGCGCTCCGGACGGGACGATGCTCGCCCTCGCCGACGGGAGCATCTGGCGGTTCACCGAGGAAGGGTCGGTCGACCCGAGCTTCGGAGGCGGTGACGGCATCGTGCCCGTGAGCACGGACCCGTCGTTCTCTCCCGACCTGCTCGCCGTGCTGCCGGACGGCCGGTTCGTCGTGTGGGGCGTGGCCGCCGGGTCGGTGGAGGCCGTGGCCCGGTTCCTCCCCGACGGCTCGCTCGACGCCACCTTCGGTGACGACGGCGTCGCCCTGGTCCCCGACGCCGACCTCTTCATCCCGGCCGCCCTGCTGGTGCAGGCGACCGGTCACCTCGTGCTGGTGGCGAACACCAGCGGCCCGGAGCAGACCCAGCTGGTGGCCTCGGCCCGCATCACGCCGGACGGCGACGACGTGGCCCTGAGCGAGTTCGCCGACCCGAGCGCGGACTCTGACGTCGTCCGGGCGCTCGATGCCGTCGTCACGGCCGACGACCGGATCGTGATCGCCACGGGTAACCAGAACGACGACGGGGTCGGCGTCATCCGGCTCCAGGCCGACCTGGCGCCGGATCCGACCTTCGGTGGCGGGGACGGTTACGACGCGGTGGCCGACACCGACAACGCGGTGGCGACGATCTCGAACGTCTTCGTGGCCGTCCAACCCGACGGCACGATCGGCGTGCTCGCCGGCCAACTCGCCCCGCTGGAGCCGGTCCCGGGCGAGCGCAACGGGCTGTGGCTGTTCAGATGGGACCCTTCGGGCGCCTCGCTCGGCGCTCCGACCGCGACGAGCTTCGACCCGTCGATCGAGCACGTCGTTCCGGCGGGCCTCGTCGTCGGGCCCGGCGGCGGGCTGCTGGCCGCCGGCGACACCTTCACGCCTCCGCCCGGACCCGAGACCAGGCGGCTAGCCGTCGTCTCGTACTCGCCGACCGGCGCCAACGTGGCCCAGACCGTCACCGCCATCCCAGAAGCCGACCTTCGGGTGACGACCGTGGTGCCGGTGGCGAGCGGGCGGTTCATGGTGTTCGGTGACACCGACGCAACCATCGGCCGCGAGCTGATGTTGGCTCGGGTCGACGCCGACACGACGATGGACGCCGACTTCGGCGCGGGCGGCTTCGTCACCATCACCGCGGGCACGAACGAGCTCGGCGAAGCGGTCGCCGTCCAGCCGGACGGCGGTGTGCTCGTGGCCGGGTCCTACGAAGGCTGCGAAGCCACGCTCGGGTTCCTGGTCAGGTTCCGGTCCGACGGACTCCTCGATGCCGGGTTCGGGGGCAACGCCTCCGGATGCGGCGGCACCTCCCGGTCAGGTGTCGTGCTGGTCGACCACGAGATCCATGGCGTGACCGTCGACGGCGAGGGAAGGATCCTCGTCGCCGGCGGGGACCATGGCGTCGACACGAATGCAGACGAGGGCGTCGTGCTCCGCCTGCTGCCCGACGGCTCGCCGGATCTCGGCTTCTCAACCGACGGGCGCGCCCGCGTCCAGTCCGAGTTCCTGAACGAGCCGATCGCCCTCAACGGCGTCGCGGTCGACGCCGACGGTCGGGTCGTCGCCGTCGGGACGGAGGATGGCGTCGACGACTCGGGCGCGCCCTTCCAACGCATCGTCGTCGCTCGCTGGCTGGCGGACGGATCCGAGGACGTGAGCTTCGGGGCCGAGGGTCGCATGCGGTTCCCGGATGCACCGGTGGCCGACGGCCGAGCGGTTGCGGTGCAGCCCGACGGCAAGGTGGTCGTGGTGGGCGCGATGCTCGCGTCGCCGTCGGCGGGCGGTCCATGCTGCGGCCGGATGGTCGTCGCCCGACTCGACCAGGACGGCTCGTTCGACGAGGGCTTCGGCGGTCCGCCCGCGCCCGGACTGCCTGCGGGAATCCGACTCGAGGACAACGGGGCGACGCTGGACAGGGGCTTCGGCGTGGCGCTCCGACCGGACGGTCGCATGGTGGTCGCCGGCTTCGCGGCCGACGTCGGCCCGGTCGGCACCGCGGTGGTTCCCGGCCCGCCCTATCTCGTCACGGTGCAGCTGACGAGCGACGGCGCCCGCGACCCGTCGTTCGGCGCCGGCGGGCTCTTCTCGACCAACGGCCGACGCTCGGGCACGGCCCGGGGCGTGGCGCTCGACGCGGCAGGCAACGCCGTCCTCGCCGGAGGCGCCGGCCAGGACGCAGTCGTCGGGCGGCTCACCCCGGCCGGGGTGCCCGACCCGGCGTTCGGGCCCGATGGGTTCGTCCAGACCGATCTCGGGGCGGGCGAAGAGGCGGCCGGGGTCGCGCTCGCCCCGGACGGAAGGATCGTCGTCGGCGGCACGGTGGCCGACGATCGCGGCCGGCGGCCGATGGCGGCCCGCCACCACCCGGTGACCATCCCCGACCCGCAGACGCCGCCACCGGGTCAGCCGCCGCCGGATCAGCCGCCGACGCCGACGCCGCGACTGTTTGCGCCGACGATCACGTTCAACCCGGCGGTGGGCCAGGCCGGAACGGTCACCACTGCCACCTTCAGCGGCTACCCGCCGAACGCCAGCCTCGAGCTCATCTGGTCGAACGGAATCCGGATCCCGAACCTCACGGTCGCGGTCGGCGCGGCCGGCACCCTCGACGTCCATGTCCTGATCTTTCCGAGCGACGCCATCGGACCCCGGATGATGACGGCCACCTCGACCCATCCCGACACCGGTGCTCCCCTCGCCGGTACTGGCACCTTCCTGGTCGGGGCGGGCACCAGCCAGCCCGGCGACTTCGCCTCGCGTCGCTAGTCACCCGCCCCGCCGGGCGCCGGGGACAATGTGCCGGTGGACGACGAGACCCCAGTGACCCAGGACGCCGACGCAGACGCCAGCGCGGCCGACCTCGAGGCGGAGGTCGCCGCGCTCAAGGCCCGAGCGGGACGTCCTGGTCTCCCAGGTCGACCGCGCCGAGCGACGGAAGCGGTGGGCCGAAAGGATCCGCTCGATCGGCGTGGCCGCGCTCGTCGTCCTGGCCTGCATCTGCTTCATCGCGGCCAACATCGGCGGCTGGGCCCGGCGCAACCTCCTCGACACCGATCGATTCGCCGACACCGCCCAGCAACTCATCGAGGATCCCGACGTCGAGGCGGCCGTGAGCCGAAGGGTCACCCAGCAACTGGTGGGCATCATCGATCCGCGGACCGGGCGCGGATCCTGGCCGTGCCGCTGGCCAACGCGGTCGAGGGTTTCATCGGCGATCAGGTGGATCGGTTCGTCGCCTCCGACGCGTTCGAGGACATCTGGGTGGCGGTCGTGCGGCAGGCGCACGGCATCGCCGTCGGCGTCCTGCGGGGCGAGAACGAGGACATCGAGATCAGCGACGGGGTGGTCACGATCAATCTGGCTCTTCGCGATGAAGCGTGGGGTGTCGTGTTGAGGGTCGCCGCTCGATAGGGATCCACCAGCGCGGTCAAGGACCTCGCGATTCTGCGGCTGTTCGACGGCTGCAGAAGGAGGTCCTTGACGGT
>JBOGGX010000207.1:0-14365 GCA_050744245.1 Acidimicrobiales bacterium | reverse complement strand
GTCGAGACGGGTCTGGCTTATCCGGTGTTCGTCAAGCCGGCGAACCTGGGCTCGTCGATCGGGGTCAGCAAGGTCGCGTCGCCGAACGGGCTGGCCGAGGCGGTGACGCTGGCCGCGCAGTACGACGAGCTCATCGTGATCGAGGAAGGGATCTCGGGCCGCGAGATCGAGGTGGCGGTGCTGGGCAACGCCGAGCCTCGGGCCTCGGTGCCGGGAGAGATCGTCCCGAGCCACGAGTTCTACGACTACGAAGGCAAGTACCTCGACGATTCCAGCCGGCTGTTGGTGCCTGCGCCGCTGGATCCCGCCGACAGCGACCGGGTGCGCGAGCTGGCTGTGGCCGCGTTCCAGGTCCTGCGCTGCGAGGGCATGGCCCGGGCCGACTTCTTCTTCGAGGAGGGTGGCCGAGGCTTCCTGGTGAACGAGCTCAACACCATCCCCGGGTTCACCCCGATCTCGATGTACCCCAAGCTGTGGGATGCGTCGGGGCTCCCCTACCCGAAGCTGCTCGACGAGCTGGTGCGGCTGGCCATCGAACGGCACGACCGCCGCCGCCGCTTCGCCACCGACTGGCACCGCCAGGGCTGAGTTTGGTGGGCTAGCCCGCCGCCGGGGCGACCGTGCGCCGCCGGCGCCGGCGGGTCCACCCCACCAGGCCGACCACGACCCCGGCCAGCGGCACCAGCAGCGGGGTCAGGAGCCCGACGACGAAGAGGGCCGATTGGACGACGTTGACGAACGCGGCCCACTTGCCGTTGAGCCCGTCGAGGAAGCTCGGGATGTCGTCGCTGGGTCGGGCGCGGGCCAGTCCAGAGCCGTGGCCAGCAGGCCACGGAGCCGGTCGACGCTGGCCCTGGCGTTGGCCAGCCGGCTCTCCAGGTCGGCCACCTGGTCGGTGACGTCCTGGCTGTCGACGCGCTGCTCGGCCAGGTCGCCGAGGGCCGCGATGGCGGCGAGGGTCGGGCGGAAGGCCGCCGCCGGCACCCGGACGACGACGGAACCAGAGGCCGGGGCGTCGAGCAGGAGCGAACCGCCGGACTGGAACCCGCGGGCGTCCTCGGCGGCCCGCACCACCGACTCGGCCGCGGCGGCCACGTCGTCGACGGCCAGGTCGAGCTCGGCCGTGGAGATGACCTCGGGGCGGGGCTGGAGGGCCCGGGCCTCGGGATCGGCCACCGGTCCTGCGCCTCCCTCGCGGTCTGCCGCGGACTCCTCGGCCGGCGCCCTCCCACCCGAGGCCGGCTTCATGACGCCTTGAACCGCGCCTCTTCGATCGCTGGTTCCGGTCGTCACCACCCTGTAAACCATCCGGAACGAACGCATCGCCTCCGCAACGGAGAACCGAGAGGACGCCATGGACTTCGCCTTCGACCAGCGCACCGAGGAGCTACGGACCGAGCTGCTCCGGTTCATGGCCGACGAGATCTATCCGGCCGAGCCCGTGTTCGCCGAGCAGGTGGCCAAGCTCGAAGACCCGTGGGCCAAGCCGGCCGTCATCGAGGACCTCAAGGCCGCGGCCAGGAACCGGGGCCTCTGGAACCTGTTCCTGCCGCACTCGCCCCGGGGCGCCGGGCTGACCAACCTCCAGTACGCGCCGCTGGCCGAGATCACCGGCCGCAGCCCGGCCCTAGCCCCCGAGGCCGTCAACTGTGCCGCGCCGGACACGGGGAACATGGAGATCCTGGCCATGTTCGGCACCGAGGACCAGCAGCGCGACTGGCTCGACCCGCTGCTCGACGGGAGCATCCGCTCCGCCTTCTGCATGACCGAACCCGACGTGGCGTCGTCCGACGCCACCAACATCTCGACCAGCATCGAGGCCGACGGCGACGAGTACGTCATCAACGGCCGCAAGTGGTGGTCGAGCGGCGCCCTCAGCCCCCACTGCAGGATCTTCATCGTCATGGGCGTCACCAACCCGGACGCCGACCGCCACTACCGCCAGAGCATGGTGCTGGTGCCCAAGAACACGCCCGGGGTGAACGTGCTCCGCGGCATGCGAGTGTTCGGGTACACCGACGGTCCCCACGGCGGCCACGCCGAGGTGGTGTTCGACGAGGTTCGGGTACCGAGGACGAATCTGCTCGGCGAGGAGGGTGGTGGGTTCGCCATCGCCCAGGCCCGGCTCGGGCCGGGAAGGATCCACCACTGCATGCGGGTCATCGGCATGGCCGAGCGGGCCTTCGACCTGATGTGCCAGCGGGTGTTGTCCCGGACCGCGTTCGGGCGGTCGCTGGCCGACCAGGGCGTGATCCAGGAGTGGATCGCGGAGGCTCGGGTCCGGATCGAGCAGCTGCGGTTGTTGGTGCTCAAGACGGCCTGGCTCATCGACACAGTCGGCGTGCGCGACGCCAGGGCCGAGATCTCGGCCATCAAGATCGCGGCGCCGCTGACCGCCGAGTGGGTGGTCGACAAGGCCATCCAGGCCCACGGCGGCGGCGGGGTGTCGCAGGACTTTCCGCTGGCCGCGCTGTGGGCCGGCATTCGGACGCTGCGGCTGGCCGACGGCCCGGACGAGGTCCACCGCATGGCGCTCGCCCGGCGGGAGCTGGCCCGCTACCGCTGAGGGAAAGGGCGCGAACTCGACGCAGCTACGGTCGAAATCCGATCATGACTGCGTCGAGAATGCGGTTCCGCCCGCCGGCTCGGGGGCGAGGGCGCCCCGGAGGAACGATTCGAGGGCCCGGCGGCGGCGGACGAGCGACCGCAGCGTCGGCTCGCCGCCCAGCGCCCGCAGCACCTCGACCTCGGTGGCCACCCCGAGCACCATCGAGTACGCGGTGAGGAGCACGATCGACGGGTCGTGCCTGGAGAACGTGCCCGCGTCCATCTCGGCCCGGAGGAAGAACTGGGCCCGGCGGACCAGCGGGTCGAGCTCGGCGATCAGGCGGGTCGACGCCGGCGGCCCCAGCCGGCTCGCCTCCCGCAGGAACCCGAGCAGCTCCGGCCGACGGGCGGCCAGGCGGAACACCTTGCGCACCAACGCCTCGACCCGGTCCCAACCCTGGCCCGCCCGGGCCAGGGTGTGCTCGAGCTCGCTGGTGAGGTCGGCCGCGCAGGCGTCGATAACCGCCTCGAGCAGGGCCTCCTTCGACGGGAAGTAGTAGAGGATCGTCTGCTTGCGCACCCCGAGCTCGGCGGCCAACGCATCGAGCGACGTCGCCTCGTAGCCCCGGCCACCGAAGGAGCGCATGGCCGACTCGAGGATCCGCGCCCTCGTCGGCATCGCCATCTACCAGATGGTAGGCCCAGGAACCCGCCGGACCGCCGGGAGTAACGTCCCGAACCATGGCCGCCGGTCTCGCTCACCTGCACCGACGGGCGCTGGAGGCCACGGGCCGGGTGGTGTCCGGCATCGGCGACGAGGACTGGGACGCCGACTCGCCCTGCGAGGGCCAGACCGTCCGCGAGGTTCTCAACCACCTCGTGGCCGGCAACCTCTGGGCCGCCGAGGTGATGGCGGGCAGGACCATCGCGGAGGTCGGCGACCGGCTCGACGGCGACCTGCTGGGCGTCGACCCGAAGGCCGCCTACGACGAGTCGGCCGTCGTGGCCGGCGCCGCCTTCGCCGGGGACGGCGCCATGGGCCGGCCGGTCGCCGTATCCTACGGACCGGTACCCGGCGAGGTCTACGCCCGCCACCGCTTCTTCGACGTGTTCGTCCACGGCTGGGACCTGGCCAAGGGGACGGGCCAGGACACCACGCTCGACCCCGACCTGCTGGCCGCGTGCGCCGCCGCGATCGAGCCGGACCTCGATGCCTTCCGGCGCGCTGGTGCGCTCGGTCAGCCGCTCCCCGTCGCCGACGACGCCGATGCCCAAACCCGGTTCCTCGCGCAGACCGGGCGGCGGGCCTGACATGGCGATCGACCCTCGGGCCGGTCAGCCAGCCGAACCGTCCGACCTGGTCGACGTCGACCGGCTCGTGGCCGCCTACCACGACCTCCACCCCGACCCGTCGATCCCCGAGCAGCGGGTCGCCTTCGGCACGTCGGGCCACCGGGGGTCGAGCCTGCGCACCAGCTTCAACGAGGACCACATCGCCGCCACCAGCCAGGCCATCTGCGAGTACCGCTCCGCCCAGGGCACGAACGGTCCCCTCTTCCTCGGCATCGACACCCATGCCCTGTCGGAGCCGGCGTCCAGGACCGCCCTCGAGGTGTTCGCCGCCAACCGGGTCACCGTGCTGATCGACGAGCGCGGGGGCTACACGCCGACCCCGGCCGTGTCGTTGGCCATCCTCGGCCACAACCGGGACCGTCGAGACAACGATCCGGACCGGGCCGACGGTGTCGTCGTCACCCCGTCGCACAACCCGCCAGACGACGGCGGGTTCAAGTACAACCCGCCCGACGGCGGACCGGCCGACACCGACGCCACCCGCTGGATGCAGGACCGGGCCAACGAGCTGCTCGCGGCCGGGCTCAAGGGCGTCGAGCGGGTCCCCTATGAACGGGCCAGCGGCGCCGACACCACCCGCCCGTTCGACTATCTGGCTGCCTACTGCGCCGACCTGGTCAACGCGGTCGATCTCGACGCGGTGCGCGCGGCCGGGGTCAACATCGGCGCCGATCCGCTCGGCGGGGCGAGCGTCGCCTACTGGTCGGAGATCGCCGAGGTCCACCAGCTCGACCTGACCGTGGTCAACCCGGGCGTCGATCCGACGTTCGGGTTCATGACCCTCGACTGGGACGGCAAGATCCGCATGGACTGCTCGTCGCCCTATGCCATGGCGTCGCTCATCGACCAACGCGAGCGGTTCACGGTGGCCACCGGCAACGACGCCGACGCCGACCGCCACGGCATCGTCACCAACGACGCCGGGCTGATGAACCCCAACCACTATCTGGCCGTCGCCATCCAGTACCTGTACGCCAACCGCACCGGCTGGCCCGCCTCGACCGCCGTCGGCAAGACCCTCGTGAGCAGCGCCATGATCGACCGGGTGGCGGCCGATCTGGGCCGCCGGCTGGTCGAGGTGCCCGTCGGGTTCAAGTGGTTCGTGCCCGGCCTGCTCGACGGGAGCCTCGGGTTCGGCGGCGAGGAGAGCGCCGGCGCGTCGTTCCTGCGCCGCGACGGCTCGGTGTGGACGACGGACAAGGACGGCATCCTCCTCGCCCTGCTCGCCTCGGAGATCACCGCCGTCACCGGGCGGACGCCGTCGCAGCACTACCTCGGGCTCGCCGAGCGGTTCGGCGACCCGGCCTACGCCCGCATCGACGTGCCCGCCTCCCGACGGCAGAAGGAGGTGCTCGGTCGGCTCTCGCCCGGCAACGTCACCGCCACGGAGCTGGCCGGCGAGCCGATCACCGACACCCTCACCGCGGCGCCGGGGAACGGGGCGCTCATCGGCGGGCTCAAGGTGGTGACCGCCAGCGGCTGGTTCGCGGCCCGCCCCTCCGGAACCGAGGACGTGTACAAGGTCTACGCCGAGTCGTTCCGCGGCCCCGACCACCTGGCCCAGATCCAGGCCGAGGCCAAGGCCGTGGTCGACGCCGCCCTGGCGAGCGCCTGACCCTGCGGCCCGCCCGGCGGACTCGGTGTTCCCGACGTTCAGGCGCCGGTGTCGACGCGGGTCGCGACCAGGTCGATCCGCATGACATCGACGGCGTTGCCGGTCACCGCGCAGTACACACCGATCGTGATCGGCCCTCCGAACCATGTGTCGATCATGGTGACGATCTCGCGGTCGATGGGCTCGGCGGCGAGCTCGAACGGCACGGTGTCGCCGGTCGCCGGCGAGATCAGGCAGTGGCCGAGGGCCTCGCTCTCGCTGGTCGCCTGCTCGAACCCGGTACACCCGGATCATGAACGGCCGCCGGCGGGCAGGGATGAGTACCGGCCCCCCTCTTAGGAGGGGTGCCACCCGAACGATCGCTCGCCAGGGGGTGTCGGCCGATCTCAGGCGAGCAACGACTCGTAGATGTCGAGGGTGCGGCCGGCCACCGCGTCCCACCCGAACTCCTGCACGGCCCGAACGCGGCCGGCCTTGCCCATGGCCTCGGCCCGAGCCGGCTCGCGGACGAGCGTGTTGACCGCATCGGCGATGCCCCCTTCGAACGCTTCGGGGTCGAGCTCGTCGTAGGCGACCAGGAGCCCGGTCTCGTCGTCGACCACGACCTCGGGGATGCCGCCCACCGCGCTGGCGACGACGGCCGTGTCGCAGGCCATGGCCTCGAGGTTGACGATGCCGAGCGGCTCGTAGATCGAAGGGCAGACGAACAGGGTGGCGTGGGTCAGCACCTGGCGGACGTCCTCGCGGGGCAGCATCTCGTCGACCCAGACGACGCCGCTGCGGGTGGCCCGCAGCCGGGCCACGGCGGCCTCGGTCTCGGCCGCCAGCTCCGGGGTGTCGGGCGACCCGGCCAGCAGCACGAGCTGGGCCTCGTCGTCGAAGCGCAGCGCGGCCCGCAGCAGATGGGGCACGCCCTTCTGGCGGGTGATGCGACCGACGAACACCACCGACGGGCGGTCGAGATCTACCCCGAGCCGCTCGACGACGCCGGTCTCGGGGTCGGGCCGGTAGAAGTCGGTGTCGACCCCGTTGTGCACCACGTGGACGAGGTCCGGGTCGACGTACGGGTAGGCGTCGAGCACCCCTTCCTTCGACGCTCGGCTCACGGCGATGACCGCGTCGGCCGACTCGTACGCGGTGCGCTCGGCCCACGCCGACAGCCGGTACCCGCCGCCCAGCTGCTCGGCCTTCCACGGCCGGTGGGGCTCGAGCGAGTGCGACGTCACCACGTGGGGCACGTCGTACAGCAACCGGGCCAGGTGCCCGGCCAGGTTGGCGTACCACGTGTGGGAGTGCACGATGTCGGCGCCCTCGAGCCCGGCGGTCATCGACAGGTCGGCGGAGAAGATGCGCAGGGCCGAGTTGGCCTTGGCCAGGCGGTCGTCGTGCTCGGAGTGGGCCGTCGCCCCCGGGCGGGGTTCGCCGAGACAGTGGACGTCGACGTCGGCCAGCCGGCGGAGCTGCCGGGTGAGGAAGTCGACGTGGACGCCGGCCCCTCCGTACACGTCGGGTGGGTACTCCCGTGTCAGGATCGCCACGCGCACGGGCCGGCAGCGTACTGTGAGTCAGGGGTCAGCATGCCGAAGAGCCCACATGTCCTCGGGATCGTGCTCGCCGGAGGCGAGGGCAAGCGGCTGCTGCCGCTCACGGCCGACCGGGCCAAGCCGGCCGTGCCCTTCGGCGGCACGTACCGGCTGGTCGACTTCGTCCTGTCCAACCTGATCAACTCGGGCTACCTGCGGGTGTGCGTGCTGAGCCAGTACAAGTCGCACTCGCTCGACCGCCACATCTCGCTCACGTGGCGCATGTCGTCACTGGTCGGTGACTACGTGACGTCGGTGCCGGCCCAGCAGCGCCGGGGACCCCGGTGGTACCAGGGCAGCGCCGACGCCATCTACCAGTCGTTCAACCTGCTCTACGACGAGGAGCCGGAGTACGTGGTCGTGTTCGGCGCCGACCACGTGTACCGGATGGACGCGTCGCAGATGGTCGAGGCCCACATCGACGGGGGCGCCGGGCTGACCGTGGCCGGCATCCGGGTGCCGCGGGAGAGCGCGACCGAGTTCGGCGTGATCGACACCGCCGTGGTCGGCAACCGGATCGAGGCGTTCCTCGAGAAGCCGGCCGACCCACCGGCGGTGCCCGACTCGCCCGACGAGGCCTACGCCTCGATGGGCAACTACGTCTTCTCCACCGACGTGCTGGTCGAGGCCCTCCAAATCGACGCGGCCGAGGACGGGTCGCACCACGACATGGGCGGCAACATCGTCCCCATGCTCGTCAAGGAGGGCGTGGCCCACGTGTACGACTTCAGGGACAACGATGTCCCCGGCTCGACCGAGCGCGACCGCGGCTACTGGCGGGACGTCGGAACCCTCGACTCCTATCACGACGCCCACATGGACCTGGTCTCGATCGAGCCGGTCTTCAACCTGTACAACCGGCAGTGGCCGATCATGACCAACCACCCGCAGCTGCCCGGGGCCAAGTTCGTGCTCGGGGGCGAGGCCCACGAGTCGATCGTCGCTCCCGGCGTGGTGATCTCGGGCGCGGTCGTCGACCATTCCGTTCTGTCGCCGGGCGTGCGCGTGAACCAGGGTGCGGTGGTCGAGGGCTGTGTGATCATGGAGAACACGATCGTGGGGGCCGGGGCGGTGGTGCGCCGGGCCATCCTCGACAAGAACGTGGTCGTGCCCGAGGGGGCCGAGATCGGGGTCGACCAGGTGGCCGACCGGGAGCGGAGGTTCACGGTCAGCACCGGCGGGATCGTCGTCCTGGGCAAGGGCCAGGAGGTCCCGAAGCCGTAGACCCGAGCCGTCGGTTCTCTGTCGACTTCTGCTCGCCATTCCGGCCCCAGACGACACAGAGGTGGTTTTTTTGGGGCTGAACCGCCGTCTCTCTACCAAGTGGTAGAAAGGAGGTGTGATCCGGATTCGGGACGGTCTGGCCGGCCGGCGCATCGCCGTCACGGGCAGCACCGGCTTCCTCGGCACCGCCCTGGTCGAGCGGCTGCTCCGCTCGGTTCCCGACTGCGAGCTGGTGCTCCTGGTGCGGGCCGGGAAGCGGTCGACCCCGGCCCAGCGGGCCACACGGGAGATCTTCCGCAACGACGCCTTCGACGCGCTGCGGGACCGGATGGGCGGGCGGGATCCGTTCGAGGCCGAGATCGCCAGGCGGGTGACGGTCGTGCGCGGCGACGTGGCCCGGGACGGCCTCGGGCTCGACGAGGACGGCCGGGCGGCCCTGGCCGCCTGCGACCTCGTCATCCACTCCGCCGCCACCGTGGCCTTCGACTCGCCCCTCGACGCCGCGGTCGAGGTCAACCTGCTCGGCCCGCGCCGGATCGTCGCCGTCCTCCATGAGCTCGGCGTGCGCCCGCACCTGGTCGCCGTCTCCACCTGCTACGTCGCCGGCAACCGCCGGGGCTCGGCCCCCGAGCAGCTGCTGTCGGAGGGGCCGTTCTTCCTCGACCTCGACTGGCGGGCCGAGGTGGACGCCGCCCGGCGGGCTCGGGTCGACTTCGAGACGGCCAGCCGGACCCCGGAGATGCTGGCGTCGCTCCGCAAGCAGGCCCGGCGCGAGCTCGGCGCCGCGGGCGCGCCCCTGCTGGCCGCCAAGACCGAGCAGCGCCGCACCGAATGGGTGAACGACCGGATGGCCGAGGCCGGCCGGTCACGCGCCGCCTCCGTCGGTTGGCCGGACGCCTACACGTTCACCAAGGCCCTGGGCGAGCGGGCCCTCGACGAGACCCGGGGCGATGTGCCCGTGTCGATCGTGCGCCCGTCGATCATCGAGTCGGCCCTGGCCGAGCCCAGACCCGGCTGGATCCGCGGCTTCCGGATGGCCGAGCCCATCATCATCTCCTACGCCCGCGGTCTCCTGAAGGAGTTCCCGGGCGTGCCCGAGGGCATCGTCGACGTCATCCCGGTCGACCTGGTCGTCGGCGCGATCTGCGCGGTCGCGGCCAAGGGCCCTGAGCCCGACCGGGTCGAGGTGGTGCAGGTGGCCTCGGGGGCGACCAACCCGCTCGCTTACCGGCGCCTGGTCGACCTGGTGCGCACCTGGTTCACCGAGCACCCGCTCTACGACCGGGAGGGCCAGCCCATCGTCGTGCCCGACTGGTCGTTCCCGGGCCGGGGCCGGGTCCAGCGCCAGCTGACCAGGGCCAAGCGGACGATGGAGCGGGCCGAGAAGGTGCTGACCGCGCTCCCGCTGCGGGGCCGCGAGGCCGAGTGGAACGCCCGCATCGAGGAGCGGCGCGAGGAGGTCGACCGGGCCATCAGCTACGTCGAGCTGTACGGCGCCTACGCCGAGTGCGAGGCGATCTACGGCGTCGACCGCCTGCTCGCACTATGGTCCAATGTGGACGATGACGATCGGGCTGCGTTCGCGTTCGACCCGCGGGCCATCGACTGGGCCACCTACGTGCACGACATCCACCTGCCGTCGGTGGTCCAGCAGGCCAGGGTCCGCACCACCGGCGGCGGCCGTTCCCGCCTCAACCGGGACGAACGGCTGCGGGGGCAGGTCTTGTCACCCCAGCGCCACATGGCCGCATTCGACCTCGAGAACACGATCATCGCCTCGAACGTGGTGGCGTCGTACTCGTGGCTGGCGACACGCCGGCTGCCGATCAACGACCGGCTTCGGTTCGTGGCCAAGACCCTGGCGGAGGCGCCCGGCCTCCTGGCCCTCGACCGGCGGGACCGGGGCGACTTCCTCCGCCACTTCTACCGGCGCTACGAGGACGCACCGGTCGACCAGATCGCAGAGGACGCGGCCGAGCTGCTGAGCGACCTCATCATCACCAAGGCGTTCCCCGACGCGCTGCGCCGCGTGCGCGAGCACCGGGCGCTCGGCCACAGGACGGTGCTCATCACCGGGGCCCTCGACTTCATCGTCGAGCCGATTCGTCCTCTGTTCGACGACATCGTGTGCGCCTCGCTGTCCGTGCGGCCCGACGGCACGTACTCGGGGGAGCTGACCGAGGTGCCGCCGACCGGCGAGGCCAGGGCGTCGGTCCTCTTTGACTTCGCCGCAGCCGAGGACATCGATCTGGCCGAGTCCGTGGCCTATGCCGACTCGTCGTCCGACCTCCCCCTGCTGGAGGCGGTCGGGTTCCCGGTCGCGGTCAACCCGGAGACCAGGCTGGCGGCGATCGCTCGCAAGCGGGGCTGGCTGGTCGAGCAGTGGTCGAAGATGGCGGGCGCGCCGCTCAAGCCGCTGCCGCTGGCCCCGCCCCGACCGGGCAGCCTGGTGCGAAGGTGAGGGCCCTCGTCTACAGCCGCAAGCCGGTGCGCTACGCGGCGGCCGCGGTGGCCGGGCGGCTGGTTCCGGGTCGGGGCGCGGCCTACGGACCATTGGCCCTCAAGGACATCCACCGTCCGGATCTCCCCGGGCCGGGATGGGTTCGGTTGCGGCCGAGGCTGTCCGGCATCTGCGGCAGCGACCTGGCCACGATCGACGGCCACGCCAGCCGCTACTTCGAGCCGATCGTCTCGTTCCCGTTCGTGCCCGGCCACGAAGTCGTCGGCGACCTGGACGACGGCACACGGGTTGCCCTCGTGCCGGTGCTGGCCTGCGCGGCGCGAGGCATCGAGCCGCCGTGCCCGCAGTGCGCCGGGGGCCGGATCAACCGGTGCGAGCGGATCGCCTTCGGCGCCATCGAACCCGGGCTGCAGTCGGGGTTCTGCGCCGACACGGGCGGCGGCTGGTCGACCTCGATGGTCGCCCACGAGTCGCAGCTGGTGCCCGTGCCCGACGCGCTGACCGACGAGGAGGCGGTGCTCATCGAGCCGGCCGCCTGTGCGGTGCACGCCGTGCGCCAGTCACCGGGCGGCGACGCCGCGATCATCGGCGCCGGCGCCCTCGGCCTGTTGACCCTGGCCGCCCTGCGCCACCTGCATCCCGACGCCGAGGTGCTCATCACGGCCAGGCATCAGGAGCAGCGCCGGGTGGCCGAGTCACTCGGCGCCGACCGCGTGGTCGAGCCCGACACGCTCGGGCGCACCGTCCGCCGGGCGACCGGTTCGATGCTGGCCGGCGGCCAGCTCACCGGAGGGGCGGCGGTCGTGTTCGACTGCGTCGGCACCGACGACTCGATCACCCAGGCGCTGTCGGTCATCGGCCCGGGGGGCACGGTGCTCGTGGTTGGGATGCCGGCCACGGTCACGGTCAACCTAACGTCGCTCTGGCATCGGGAGGCGGCGCTGCGCGGCTGCTACGCCTACGAGCGGGCCGACTTCGACACCGCCATCGAACTCGTGCACTCGGCCGATCTCGGCCGGTTGGTGACCGCCACCTACCCCATCGCCCGCTACGAAGAGGCGATCGGGCACGCGGCCCAGGCCGGGTCCCGCGGCGCGGTGCGTATCGCCTTCGACCTCCGCCAGGAGAAGGAGCGCAACCGCTGATGCCCAGGCCCGGGTTCGTCCTCGACGTCGACCGGTCGACGCCGCCGATCCTCTACCACCACGGCGAGGGGTTCCGGCTCGAACGGCTGCCGGCCGAACGCACCCGCGTGATCTATCCGCCCGAGCCGCGACCCGGCATCCGCGACGCCGACGGCGCCATCAGGCGCGCCCTCGAGACCCCGCTCGGCGACCAGAAGCCGCTCAGCGCGCTGCTGACCCCGGGCATGCGGCTGACCATCGCCTTCGACGACATCTCGCTCCCGCTGCCGCCGATGCGCCGCCCCGACGTACGGCAACGGGTCATCGAGGCCGTGCTCGACCAGGCCGCCGCCGCGGGCGTCGACGACGTCCACCTCATCGCCGCCCTGGCCCTGCATCGGCGGATGACCGAACCCGAGCTGCGTCACGCCGTCGGTGACCGGGTGTACGACGCCTTCGCCCCCCACGGCCTGCTGTACAACCTCGACGCCGAAGATCCGGACCAGTTGGCCTATCTCGGCACCACCGAGTCCGGTGAGGAGATCGAGATCAACAAGCGGGCGGCCGAGTCCGACCTCCTCGTCTACGTCAACATCAACCTCGTCCCCATGGACGGCGGCTGGAAGTCGACCGCCACCGGGCTGGCCTCGTACCGCAGCCTGCGTCACCACCACAACGTGCGCACGCTGCTGGACTCACGCAGCCTCATGGACCGGCACCACTCGGCCCTCCACCACTCCAACTGGCGCATGGGCAAGGTGATCACCGACGCCGGCGTCAACGTGTTCCAGATCGAGACGACGCTCAACACCCAGACCTTCCCCAAGCCGTTCGACTTCCTGATGAAGCGGGAGTGGGAGTGGTCGCCGCGCGACCGGGCCGGGTTCGTCGCCACCCAGAAGTCGCTGGCCCACACCCCGGCCCGGTTGGCCCGCACCATCTTCCACTCGATGAAGGCTCCCTACGGGCTCACGTCGGTCCAGGCCGGCGAGGTGGGCCCGGTGCACGACCGGACCCTCGAGCACGTGTTCGAGCAGCAGCTCGTCCACGTCGAAGGCCAGACCGACATCCTCACCCTCGGGCTGCCCTACATCTGCCCGTACAACGTGAACTCGGTGATGAACCCGATCCTGGTCATGTGCCTCGGGCTCGGCTACTTCTTCAACCTCTACCGCGGCAAACCGTTGGTGCGCAAGGGTGGCGTGCTGATCATGACCCACCCGACGCCATCGGAGTTCCATCCCGTGCACCATCCCAGCTACATCGACTTCTTCGAGCAGGTGCTGGCGGAGACGACGGACCCGGCCGAGATCGAGCAGCGGTTCGAGAAGAGCTTCGCCGAGGACGAGTGGTACCGGCACCTGTACCGGACCAGCTACGCCTACCACGGCGTCCATCCCTTCTACATGTGGTACTGGGGGGCCCACGCCCTCGACTACCTGGGCGGCCACCACCACGTGATCATCGTCGGCGGCGAGCCGAAGACGGTGCGGCGCCTCGGCTTCCGCCCGGCGTCCACCATGGACGATGCCCTCGAGATGGCGTCGGACATCGTCGGCCGCGACGCCACCATCACCCATCTCCACGTGCCGCCGCTGGCGATGGCCGAGGTCTCCTAGTGGGTCCGGTCGCCACCCTCCTCCGGCGGCGGTCGTTCCCCTACGTCGCACCAGCGGTGCCGCGGGGCGTCGCACCGCCCGCCGAGAAGGGCAAGGCCGGGCTCGACTACGAAACCGCGTGGGCCAGGAAGGCGTTGGCCCGCATGGCCAGGGGGGTGCTGCTCGAAGCCGTCATGCGGCCGTCGGTCGCGGCCCTGGCCGACCCGGAGCGGCGGGGCGTCGACCGGCTAGCCGATCTGACCGACGCCGATCCGGTGCGGCCGGTGATCTTCGCCGCCAACCACCACAGCCATCTCGACACGCCGCTCGTGCTCACCTCGCTCCCCGACGTGTGGCGGCACAAGATGTTCGTGGCCGCGGCGGCCGACTACTTCTTCCGCAATCGGCTCACGGGGTCGGTGTCGGCCCTGGTCCTCAACGCCATTCCCATCGAGCGGACCAAGGTGAACCGGCGATCGGCCGACGACGCCGCCGCCCTCATCGAGGACGGGTGGAGCATGCTGATCTTCCCCGAGGGCGGACGCTCGCCCGACGGGTGGGGCCAGCCGTTCCGGGGCGGGGCCGCCTACCTGTCGCTGCGGTGCGGCGTGCCCGTGGTCCCGATCTATCTCGACGGAACCGGCCGGATCCTGGGCAAGGGCATGAGGCTCCCCAAGGCGTCCCGGACGGTGATCACCTTCGGGTCGCCGCTGTGGCCGGAACCCGACGAGGACTCCCGCAAGTTCGCCGTCCGGATCGAGGCCGCCGTCGCCGCCCTCGCCGACGAGACCATCACCGACTGGTATTCCGCCCGCCGGAGGGCGGCACGGGGCCAGACCCCGCCGCTCACCGGGCCGAGC
>JBOGGX010000206.1:0-11059 GCA_050744245.1 Acidimicrobiales bacterium | reverse complement strand
GGTCCACGGGCGAGGGCAGCTCACCCTTCGCCGCCACCGCGGCGCCGCCGTTGCCGTCCGCGGCGGCGCGGGCCGCCGTGGCCGCATCGGGGTCGGGCACGGGGATCGACGCCAGCAGGGCCGCGGTGTAGGGATGGGCCGGCTCGGCGTAGAGGTCGTCGGGCCGCGCCACCTCGCAGATCTTGCCGAGGTACATGACCGCGACCCGGTCGCTGACGTTCTTGACGACGGCGAGGTCGTGGGCGATGAAGATCAGGGTGAGCCCGAACCTGGCCTTCATCTCCTCGAGCAGGTTCAGGATCTGCGCCTGCACCGACATGTCGAGGGCCGACACCGGCTCGTCGCAGATCACCAGCTTGGGTTCGAGCACGAGCGAGCGGGCGATCGAGATCCGCTGGCACTGGCCGCCGGAGAACTGGTGGGGCCGCTTCGGACGGGACACCTCCGGGTCGAGCCCGACCGCCTCGAGCGTCTCGTCGACGGTTCGGTCGCGCTCGGCGGGGGAACCGCGGTTCCAGATCCGCAGGGGCTCGGCGACGATCTCGCCGACCCGCCGGCGCGGGTTGAGCGACGAGATCGGGTCCTGGAAGATGAGCTGGATGTCGGGCCGCTTGCGGCGCATGGCCTCGGCGCCCAGACGGGTCAGGTCGGTGCCGTCGAACAGGACCCGGCCCGCGGTGGGCCGGGGGAGCTGCATGATCGCCCGGCCGGTCGTCGATTTCCCGCACCCGGACTCGCCGACCAGGCCCAGGGTCTCACCGGGCAGCACGTCCAGGCTGATCCCGGAGACGGCGTGGACCCGGCGGCCCCGGCCGGCCGGGAACTCGACGACGAGCCCTTCGACGCGCAGCAACGCATCGGCCGGGTCGCGCAGGTGGGCCGTTCCCGTGCCCGCCACTACACGCTCACCGTGGGCTCGTCGGCGGCGACCTCCACCGCGGCCTCGGCCGCCGGGGTCCCGACCGGGTACCAGCAGCGGTACCAGTGGCCGGGTTCCTCCGCCTCGATCAGCGGCGGCATCTCGGTCCGGCACCGCTCCTGGACGTACGGGCAGCGGGGCGCGAACCGGCAGCCCGGCGGCGGCTGGGCCAGGTCGGGCGGGCGCCCGGGGATGATCTCGAGGCGGGTGTGGCTGGGCTCCTCGACCTTGGGGATCGACTTGAGCAGCGCCTCCGTGTACGGCATCCGCATGCTCCGGAACAGCGTCCGGGTCGGCGCCCGCTCGACGATCTGACCGGCGTACATCACCGCGATGTCGTGGGTGTGCCCGGCGGCCACGCCCAGGTCGTGGGTGACCAGGATCATCGCCATGTTCCGATCCCGGCGCTGCCGGTCGAGCAGCTCGAGGATCTGGGCCTGCACGGTGACGTCGAGCGCGGTCGTCGGCTCGTCGGCGAAGAGCAGCTTCGGCCCGCAGGCCAGGGCGATGGCGATCACCACCCGTTGGCGCATCCCGCCCGACAGCTCGTGGGGGTACTGGCGCAGCCGCCTGGCCGCCTCCGGGATGCCGACCGACTGGAGCAGGGCCAGCGCCGTGTCCCTGGCCTCGGACGAGCCCATGTCGAGATGGTGCCGGAGCGACTCGGTGATCTGGCGGCCGATGGGGACGACCGGGTTGAGCGACGTCATCGGGTCCTGGAAGACCATCGCCATCTCGAGTCCCCACAGCCGCCGCAGCTCCCGGGTGGGCAGGGCGGAGACCTCGACGCCGTCGAAGCGGATCGACCCCAGCCGCTGGACGTTGCGCTTGGGGAGGAGCCCCATGATCGAACGGGACAGCACCGACTTGCCCGATCCGGACTCGCCGACCAGCCCGAGGGTGCGGCCGCGGTCGAGGGTGAGCGACACCTGGTCGACGGCGGTCACCAACCCGCGGGGCGTGCGGAAGCCCGTCGACATCTCGTCGACGAGGAGCAGGGGTTCGGTCGACGGTGGCGTGTCGTCCTGCTCCGCCACTCGAATGTCGGTCACAGGGCGCTTTCCCGCACGTCGAAGCGGGCCCGGATCACGTCGCCCAGGTAGTTCAGGGCGAGCACGGTGAAGAAGATGAACAGCGTGGGGAACAGGATCACGAACGGCGCCACCGCGAGGTTGTTGCGGCCCTCGGCGATGATGTTGCCCCACGACGGCGTCGGCGGCTGGACGCCGACACCGAGCAGGCTGAGCCCGCCCTCGGCCACGATCGCCACCGCGATGCCGAGGAGGCTGATCGAGAACATCGCGGGCAGGACGTTGGGCAGCACCTCGCGGACGAGGATCCGGCTCGACTTCGCTCCCATGGACCGGGCCGCGGTGACGAACTCGCGTTGGGACCAGATGAGGGTGTTGGCCCGGGTGATGCGGGCGAGGATCGGGATGGCCACGATGCCGAGGGCGACGATGAGGACGACCAGCCGTCGGGTGGCCGAGATGTCCTCGCCGCTGGCCAGCACCGCCACCAGCGACAGGGCCAACACCAGTTGGGGGAAGGCGAGCATGGCGTCGAAGAACGTGGTCAGCACGGTCTCGGTCGCGCCCCTGAGGTAGCCGGCGATCAGACCGAGGGCGCCCCCGACGACGAGGCCGATCATCACCGCGCTCACGCTCACCACCAGCGACGTGCGAGCCCCCCAGATGACCCGGGCGAACACGTCGCGCCCGGCGGCGTCGGTGCCGAACCAGTGGTTGGCGCTGGGCGGATCGAGCGACGCCTCGGCCAGGGCGTAGGGATCGTCGATCGGCAGGATGGGCGCGGCCAGCGCGGCCAGCACGATCACCGTCAGCCAGGTGACCGCCAGCCAACCGCCGACCCCCACCCTGGCCTGCGGCGCGAGCTCGATCGTGTCGACGATCACCGCCTCGCGGGCGGTGCCGAGGACGCCGGCCATGTAGGCCTGGGGCCCGTCAGACCCGGGGCCGGTCACCGCCACCGAGGTGACCGCGGGGTCGGCCTCGAGCTCAGGCACGACGGATCCTGGGGGCTGTGTTGATGGCGCCACTCGGGCTTCGCCCTCGCCGGCGCTGGCGGCTCGTCGCTGGCGCTTCCCTCGCCGCCCCCTGCTTACGCACGACGGATCCTGGGGTCGAGCACCGCATACAGGATGTCGATGAAGGCGTTCACCAGCACGTAGCCGACGGCCACGATGGCGACCATGCTCTGCAGGGCGATGTACTGCCGGCTGAGGATGGCGTTGCCTAGCTCCCGGCCGATGCCTGGCAGGCCGAAGATGACCTCGATGACGAGGGCCCCGCCGACCAGGGCACCGACGTTGAGCCCGGCCACGGTGAGCAGGGTGAGGCTGGACGGGCGCAGGGCATGGCGGAACAGGACATACCGGGACGACATCCCCTTCGACGAGGCGAAGGCGACGTAGTCCTCCTGCAGGGTGGCGATCATGTCGCTGCGCAGCAGGCGCAGGTAGATGGCGATCTGGCCGATGGCCAGGGTGATGGCGGGCAGCGCCATCTGCCTGAAGTGCTGGACGGGGTCGTCCCGGAACGGCGTGTAGCCCTGGAACGGGAGCCAGCCGAGCCTGACGCCAACGTAGTACGACAGCAGCAGCCCGAGGGCGAAGTTGGGGATGGCGATGGCCGCGAAGGCCACCGAGTTGCTGCCCTTGTCGACCCACGAGCCGGCCTTGTAGGCGGTGAACACCCCCACGGGGATGGCCACGGCCAGGGCCAGGATCTGGGCGTACAGCATGAGCTGGAGCGAGACGGGAAGGGTGTCGGCCACCCGTTCCGACACCGGTTCTGTCCCCGACACCGTGTAGTAGTTGCCGAGGTCGCCGGTGAGGAACCCGCCGAGCCAGTTGAGGTAGCGCACGGGCAGCGGGTCGTCGAGGCCGAGCTCGGCCCGGAGCTTGTCGCGCTGCTCCTCCTCGGCGAACGGGGCGATCACCTCGACCGGGTCGCCGCGCAGCATCGAGGTCAACAACGCGGTGAAGATCGTCACCAGCAGCAGCACGACCATCACCTGGATCAGGCGTCGGCCGATGGTTCTCATGGAGCTGACCCGCTCCTTCCCCCTCCGAACCGGGCCGAGGCTACCCGCCGCCGCCGATCCAGAGGCCGAGCGTCGGGTGACCCCCGGCCAGGGTCTCCTCCGGGTCCGAACCGTCGGGCAGCGCCGGGCCGTAGACCCCGTTCACGTCGGCGGCCGAGGCGATGGCCCACACCGGCCACCACAGCCAGACGTTCCAGACCTGCTCGGCGAAGCGCCGGTTCAGATCCTCGTAGATCTGCTGGCGGGCCGCCTCGTCGCCCGTGCCCCGGCCCTCGTCGAGCAGCCGGTCGACCTCGGGATCGTTGATCCTCCCGAAGTTGGTGGGCAGACCGGTGTGCCACCACACGTACTGGGTGTCCGGGTCGCCACCGGGATGATTGCGCCAGACGTGGGCCTGGTACTGGCCGCCGATGGCCTCGTTGATCAGGGTGGCCTGGTCGGTGGAGCGCAGCGAGGTCTCGATGCCGACGTCGGCCAGCATCTGCTGCACGACCTGGGCCGTCTGGACCGTCCCTGGGTCGGACGTGCTGCTGCCGGTGAACGTGAGCGGCTGGCCCGTCGCGGCCTCGTACTCCTCGACCAGCGACCGGGCCCGATCCGGATCGAACGTCGGGTAGCCGGTGTCCTCCAGGTACCCGACGTTGCCCGGCGAGAAGGGACCGTTCGCCAGCGGGAAGATGTCCTGGTTGCGGAGCGAGTTGAGCCGCTCGTAGTCGATGGCGTAGGCGACCGCCTGGCGGGCCAGAATGTTGTCGAACGGCGGTGCGGCCGAGTTCAGCAGCATGTAGGAGACCTCGGCCCGCTCGACGCTCTCGACCAGGTTGATGGTCCCGGCCTCGGCCAGCGGCCGGTACTGGGCGATGCGCTCGCCGCCGCTCTCGTGGGTCATCGTGATCTCGCCGGCCTGGATGCCGTTCTGGCGCTGGGTCGCCTCGAGGATGGGCCGGAACTCGATCTCGTCCAGGTAGGGCAGCGGGGTGCCGTCCGGGTCCTGCTGCCAGTAGTTCTCGTTGCGGACGGCGCTGAGATGGTCGTTCCTGACCCATTCCTCGAGCTGGAACGGCCCGGTGCCGATCATGTTCTCGTCGCAGTTCTCGACGTCGTCGAGCTGGGCCTGGCCCATCATGCCCAGCCGACCGGTCAGGAACAGGTAGGCCGGGAACGACACCCACGGCCGGGCGGTGGTGACCACGACGGTGCGCTCGTCGGGCGCCTCGACCGAGGCGATGTCGGCCAGGACGAACCGGATCAGCAGCGGGTTGCGGCCCGGGTAGGCGCCCCGGTAGGCGTCGAGGTTGTTCTTCACCACCTGGGCGGTGAGCGGCGATCCGTCGTGGAAGGTGATGGCGTCGCGGACGGTGATCGTCCACTGGGTGAAGTCGGCGTTGGGCTCGACCGACTCGGCCAGGTAGGGGGAGTAGCCGCCGTCGGTGTTGGGCACGGTCAGCGTGTCGTAGATCGTGCGGGCGACCATGATCCCGGAGATCGCGAGCTGGGACTCGGCCAGGCAGAACCCGCCGTCGGTCTCGGCTTCGAGCCCGTAGATGACGCGGCCACCCGGTTGCGGGGTGCCCTCCTCGGCGCCCGAGCCGGTTTCGGGACCGGTACCCGTGGCGTCGTCGTCATCGTCGCCGCCCCCGCAGGCTGCGGTCACCAGGGCCAGCGCCAGGAGCAGGGCCGCGCCCCGTCGGCTGCGTCGCATCCAGGTCCTTGTGCTCACGAGATCCCCCTCGGTCCTCCAGGTCATCGTGCGCCTCGGCGATGTGTCGCATGACACACCGGCCGGCGCGAACGTAGCCGCGGTTACCGGGGCGTCACATTCACCTCGGTGGACGGGTCAGGCGGCGGTGAGGGCGGCGCGCCGGAACGGCGAGGAGAGGACGTCGGCGGCGAGGATCGGCAGGCCGGGCACGTGCCCGGCGACCAGCGCCCTGGCCACGTCGGATGCGGCCCGGGCCACGGCGATGACGGTGTCGCGGTCGTCGACGAGCAGGCCACAGGTCCTGGCCGAGTCGAGGACGGCGGCCGATGCGTGATGGGCGGCCAGACCGGCCTCACGGGTGCGGCGCTGGCGGCGGAGGCTGGCGTTCACGGCCAGGGTGGCCCGCCACCACGCCACCTCGCTGTCCGCGGTGTCGTGCTCCGACCTGAGGGCGGTGGCGATGGCCGCGAACTCCGGGGCGGTGAGCCGGGCCAGTCGTTCGGTGAACTCCGATGCCTGCATGACGCCTCCTGCGGGGGAGTACGCCCCTCGCCGGTGCTGGGTTCGATCTGTCGCCGTGGTTCACGATGACCGAGCCCTATTCGTTCCGGCAGATACATCGGGATGGCCGATCGGGCAGAGAACGGTGCCCTCCCTCGCAGGCCTGGTCTCATCGGACCATGGCGATGGTGAGGCCGTCGGCGATCGGAAGGATCACCGCCTCGACCCGCTCGTCGGCGGCCACCCGGTCGTTGAACGCCCTGATGGCGACGGTGTTGTCGTCGTCGACGTCAGGGTCGGCGACCTCGCCGCTCCACAACACGTTGTCGCCGAGCACCAGCCCGCCCGGCCGCATCCGGGGGACGAGCTCCTCCCAGTAGTTGACGTAGTTGCCCTTGTCGGCGTCGATGAAGGCGAGGTCGATCGTCGGATCGGGCGGCAGCGACCGGACGGTGTCGAGCGCCGGTCCCAGCCGGAGCTCGATGCGGTCGGCCACCCCGGCCCGCGCCCAGTAGCCGCGGCCGATCGAGGTCCACTCGTCGCTCACGTCGCAGCAGATGAGCCGGCCGCCGGGGGCCAGGCCTCGAGCGATGCACAGGGCGGAGAACCCGGTGAACGTGCCGAGCTCGATGGCCGAGCGGGCGCCGATCAGCCGGGTGAGCATGGTCAGGAACAGCCCCTGTTCCGGAGCGATCTGCATCCTCGCCGCGTCGCCGAGGCGGCCCTGGGTCTTCTCGACCAGGTCGCGGGCCACGTCGTCGAGCGGGCCGCTGTGCGCCATCAGGTAGTCATGCAGCTCGGGTGTGACGACGACCGTCTTGGGCTCGGTCATCCGGGGACCTCGGGCGGCTCGGGCGGCTCGGGCGGCTCGGGCGGCTCGGGCGGCGGCTCGGCCAGCGGCGACATCAGGACGGGCACGGTCTCGGTGGCGAGCTGGTAGCCGTAGGCCCGGGCCAGCACCCGCTCGGTGTACGCCTGCGAGTGGTTGTAGCGGAAGAAGCCGGCGAGCAGGTCGGCCTCGGTCCTCATGACCGCCCCCGTGCACAGCAGGTTGGCGGCCGAGCGGACCGCGTCGTACAGGTGGTGCGGATCGGCCACGCCGTCGCCGTTGCCGTCGAGGCCGTACCTGGCCCAGGTGGTGGGAATGAACTGCATCGGGCCGACGGCCCGGTCGTACTCGATGTCGCCGTCGAGCCGCCCGCCGTCGGAATCGAGGATGAGCCGGCTGCGGGTGCCGTCGAGGGGGATGCCCAGAATGGGCACCGACGTCTCGCCATCCGGCTCGAGGAGGGTGTCGCCGAAGCGACCGTGGTCGGTCTCCGATCGTCCGATCCCGGCCAGCGCCCACCACGGCAGGCCGCAGGCGGGGCGGGCGGCGCGTTCGGCCTGCTGGGCCCGCCAGTAAGCGTCGAGGGCCACCAGGGGAAGATCGGTCCCCTCCACGATGGCCAGGGCCCTGGCCCGATCGGCCGCCACCCGGCGGCCCCGGAGCGCGGCGGTCAACCGCTCCTCCTCGGCGGCGGCCTCGTCGCGGTCGGCCTCGGTCGCGGTCAGCTGCGACCGGACGTCGGCCTGGTCGGACCGGGCCGTCGCCAGGGCGGTCTCGGCCGCGGCCCGGCCGGCCAGCGCCGCGGTCAGCGTCCGGATCCTGGCCCCGCTCACCTGGGCCACCACCACCCGCTGCCCGGCCGCCTCGGTGCCCAGTTCGAGGTCGTTGAGGACCACGGCCAACAGGTCGCTCGATGTCCCCTGGACGTAGCGGGCCACGGTCAGGTCGCGCAGCTCGGCGCGGGCCCGGTCGACCGCCCGGGTGGCCCGGTCGAGGTGCTCGGTCTCGGCCGCGACCACGCCGGTGAGCCGGGCATCCTCGGCGGTGAGGCCGGCGATCAGCGTCTCGGCCGCCTGCCGGGCCGCCCGCGCCGCGTTCTGGTCGGCCAGCGTCTCGGCCAGGGCCGCGTCGGTCGCCTCCAGGTCGAAGCTGGCGACGGGCACCTCTCGCAGTTCGGGGGAGATGACCGCCAGGTTGAGGTCGTTCTCCTCGGGGACGGTGGTGGTCGTCGGCGCCGGGGTGGTGGTCGTCGTCGGCTCGGGTTGAGCCCGAGCGGTCGGCGTCATGGCGGCCACTCCAACCATCGCCGCCAGCGCCGCCGCCGTCGTCCGCGCGCCAACGATCGCCACCGGACCCGAGTTCTTAGCAGACGGAGCCGACGTGTCAGCATCGAATGGTGAACGACCGGGTGACGATCTCCATCGATAACGGCGTGGCCGACGTCCGACTCAACCGGCCGGACAAGCTCAACGCCCTCGACCTCGCCATGTTCGACGGGTTGGTGGCGGGCGCAGAGCGGCTGGCGGGCGAGCCCGGGCTGCGGGCGGTGGTGCTGTCCGGCGAGGGGCGAGCGTTCTGTGCCGGCCTCGACTTCGCCTCGTTCATGGCGATGGCCGCCCCGGCCGATGCCCCGTCGGCCGGGGTGGCCGGGCTGGGGGCGACCGACGGCCGCATCACCCACCGGGCCCAGCAGGCGGCGTGGGGCTGGCACCAGCTTCCGGTACCGGTGGTCGCCGCCCTGCACGGCGCCGTCCTCGGGGGCGGGCTGCAGATCGCCCTGGCCGCCGATGTCCGCATCGCCCACCCCGCCGCCAGCCTGGCGGTGGCCGAGATCCGGTGGGGGCTGGTGCCCGACATGACCGGCACCGTCACCCTGAGCCGGCTCTGCGGTGTCGACCGGGCCAAGGAGCTGGCCATGACCGGCCGGTCGGTCGACGGCACCGAGGCGTTCGGCTTCGGGCTCGTCACCCGGCTCGCCGACGACCCGAGGACCGACGCGCTGGCCCTGGCCGCCGAGATCGCCGGGCGCAGCCCGGACGCGGTCAGGGGCGTCAAGCGGCTGCTCAACCGGGCGGCCGGGCTCGACGCCGACCAGGTGGCGGCCCAGTTCGCGCTCGAACGGGACGAGATCGGGCGGGTCATCGGCGGCCCCAACCAGGTCGAGGCGGTCACCGCCTACTTCGAGAACCGACCCCCGGTCTTCACCGACCCTCAGTAGCCGGCGGCGCCCACCCCCGGCTTGACCGACTCAAGATGTCCTTTAAGGACGATGGGGGTACGTATATGGACTCAAGCGCGCGCAAACGGATGGACCGACCGACGGTTCCCTGTTTGCGCGCGCTCAGGTCCGTATATGGACCCCCAGTCACCTTAAAGGTCAATTTCGGAAGGCGGGTGGTTGGTTTGACCGGGGGGCCGGGGGGGTCAGTAGCCGGCGGCGTCGCCGATGAGGGCACGGGGGTCGGCCGCCCCCGCCAACCCGCTCGGGGTGACCTCGACCATGTTGGCGTGGCCGAACCCCGAGCCGTACGGCGCCGGAACGACCTCGTGGCCGCGTGCCCGCAGGCCGTCGAACCAGGCCGGTGGGGCGCCGTCCTCGATCGTGACGGCCGGGTCGGCCGACGTCCAGGTGTCGAAGCCGGTTCCGTTCATGTTCCGGATGGCCCACCGGGGCGCGGCGATGGCCGGGCCGGGCGCCTGCCCGCCCGCCAACATGCGGGCCAACACCTGCAGGAGGATCTGCGGCTGGCTGTCGCCGCCCATCGTCCCCAGCACCGCCTTGAGCGAGCCGCAGGCCCGCGTCACCAGGGCGGGCGAGAGGGTGTGGGGCGGCCGCCGGCCGGGTCCGTACTCGGCCGGGTGCCCGGGTTCGAGGCTGAACCCGACCCCCCGGTTCTGGAGGCCGATGCCGAGCTCGGGCACGAACACATGGCTGCCGAACCCGGCGGCGTTCGACTGGATCAGCGAGACGCCCATCCGGTCGGCGTCGACTGCGCACAGGTAGGTGGTGCCGCCGGGCCGGATCGGCACCGGCCGCGATGCGGCCCGGTCGGGCGAGACGCGGCCCCGCCGCCCGGCCACCGCGTCGGGGGCGAGGAGCGCGCGCACGTCCGACCCGTCATGGAGCACCTGCGGGCGGTCGTGGCCGGCCACCCGGGCGGACTCGACGAGCAGGTGGGCCCATCCCGGGTCGTCCGGGTCGCCGGGAAGCTCGAGGCCGTCGGCGATGGCTGCGCCGAGCAGCGTGAGGTAGCCCTGCGAGTTCGGCGGGATGGTCCAGACGTCGTGGTCCCACGCTCGGGCGACCAATGGGTCGACCCAGTCGGCGCTCGACCGGGCCAGATCGTCCGCGGTGAACAGCCCACGCCCCAGGTCGATGAGTGCATCGCCGAACTCGCCGACGTAGAAGCCGTCGCGCCGCTTGGCCACGATCGCCTGCAACGTCCTGGCGTGCCCGGGCCGGCGGACGAGGTCGCCGGTCCGAACGGGATGCGACGCGAACAGCTCCTCGGCCCCAGGTACGCCGTCGAGGAAGGCAACCGACGCGGCCAGCAGCGGCGACGCAGGAAAGCCGGTCGCCGCGTACACCGTCGCCGGCTCGAGCACCTCGCCGAGCGGGAGCCGGCCGTACCGGTCGTGCAACGCGAGCCAGCCGTCGACACAGCCGGGCACCGTCACCGATCGGATGTCGCCCCGGAACGGCATCTCGGTGTGGCCTTCGATGCGCAGGCCGACGGGGTCGGCGCCGGCGCCGGCCCGTCCCGATGCGTTGAGCGCGGCCGGCGGCCCATCACCCGCGTGGACCAGCGCGAAGAGGTCGCCGCCAAGCCCGCACAGGTGGGGGCTGGTGACGGCCATGACCCCGGCCGCGGCGACGGCCGCGTCGACGGCGGTGCCGCCCCCTCGCAGCATGGCCAGGCCGGCCGCGGCGGCCAGGTGGTCGGCCGCGGCCACCATTCCGACGGGAGCGCGGCGGGTCTCGAGCATCACACCGATCTTGCCAGCCCCAGTCCGTTCTTCGGGTGGTTGTCGCGCCCATAGG
>JBOGGX010000205.1:0-5680 GCA_050744245.1 Acidimicrobiales bacterium | reverse complement strand
AGTCGCCCATGAAGACCGTCTGTTCCTTGATCTCGCCGGTCTGGGCGTTCATGAACCGGGCCCGCACGAAGATCGGCGCGGAGTAGGTCATGTCCTTTTCCTTGCACTCCTCCACCGAGAACTTCGGCGGCGGGCGCAGGTCTTCGTCGGACGCGTCGAACTCCAGCTCGAGCTGGAGGGTCTCGGTGTAGTCCTTGATCGGGCTGATGTCGCGGAAGGCCTCGGCCATCCCGTTGTTCAGGAACCAGTCGAAGGACGCACGCTGAATGGCGATGAGGTCAGGAAGCGCCAACCCCTCGCCGAGGTTGGCGAAGGAGTAACGCTCCCGGGTGGAGGTGCGAGCAGGCAAGCCGGTCTCCCCTACGAACTACCAGGTCGGAGTGGAAAAACCGTGCCCGGGCGCGTGTCGCCAAGGGTCAAGTGACCGAACAACAGGTCGCGAGCGGGCACGGCAACAAAACATCGTAGGGCGCGACAACCTCGCGCGCAACCCGAAACCGCGTCGAACCACCCCCGACGACGTGCCCAAACGCAGTCGGAGCGGTCGGCTGTCGGTGAGAGTAAGCCGAAACCTCCGTTCGGTCAAGGGTCGCTCGTCCCTGGCCGCGTTCCCGGGCCGGGCGCACCGGGCGCGGTAGGGTCGCGCGCGGGCGACCACACCGCCTCGTGACCCAAGGGGGAGGAACATGACCGGAAGGACCCGGTGGTGGAGGCTGATGGCCGGACTGGCCGCGCTGACGCTGTTCGCCACGGCGTGCAGCGACGACGACGCAGCCAGCGACGGCAACGGAACCGAGGAGGAGGCGGGCGCCGGTGGCGGCGGTCAGGCCGAGGGTGGGACCCTGGCCGAGGTGCAGGATCGCGGAACCCTGAACTGCGGGGTCAACGACGCCGTGCCCGGGTTCGGGTTCGTCGACGAGGCGGGCGACTTCGCCGGGTTCGACATCGACTTCTGCCGGGTGATCGCGGCCGCGGTCCTGGGCGACGCAGAGGCGGTCGAGTTCACCGCCCTCACCGCCGACCAGCGCTTCACCGCCCTGCAGGCGGGCGAGATCGACGTGCTCGTGCGGAACACGACCTTCACCGCCAGCCGCGACGGTGGCGAGGGGGCGGCGTTCACCGCGACCACGTTCTTCGACGGTCAGGGAATGATGGTGCGGGCCGACTCGGGCTTCGGCGCGATCGAGGACCTGGCGGGCGCCACCATCTGCGTGCTGTCGGGCACGACCACCGAGCTCAACCTGGCCAGCCGGTTCGCGGCCGGGGGCATCCCGTACACCCCGCTGTCGTTCCAGGACAACGATCAGCTGCAGACGGCGTTCCTCGCCGGTCAGTGCGACGGCTGGACCTCCGACAAGTCACAGCTGGCCGGGGTCCGGTCGAACTTCCCGGGAGAGGGGGGCGGGCCTGAGTCGCTCGTCATCCTCGACGAGACGTTCTCCAAGGAGCCGCTCGGACCCGTCGTCCGCGACGGCGACAGCGACTGGTTCGACGCGGTCAACTGGGCCGTGCTCGCCACCATCCAGGCCGAGGAGTTCGGGATCACCTCGCAGAACGTGCAGCAGCGGACGTCCGACACCGATCCCAACGTGCTCGCCTTCCTCGGCCAGGAGGCGGGCGACCCGCCGACCCAGCTCGACCCGGGCCTCGACCTCGACCCCGCGTTCGCGGTCAACATCGTCACCCAGGTCGGCAACTACGCCGAGATCTACGACCGCAACGTGGGCGCCGGCAGCAACCTCGGCCTCGAGCGCGGCCTCAACGATCTCTGGACCAACGGCGGGCTGCTCTACGCCCCGCCCTACCGCTAATTATCGTCGCCACCGCCACCAGGCAATCGACCCTGCCGCCACCGCCGGGTCGGCCGCCGGTCTGGCGCGATGTGCGCGTGGTGCGCATCGCGCTCCAGGTGATCGCCCTGGTGGCGGTGGCCGGCCTGCTCGTCTATCTGTTCGACAACCTGCGGGCCCAGATGCAGGCCCGCGACATCGAGACCGGCTTCGAGTTCCTGAGCCAGCCGGTCGGCTTCCCGATCCCCTACTCCGACCTGGCGCCCAGCGACACGGTGCTGGCGGGCTTCAGGGTGGCGGCCAAGAACACGCTGCTGGCGGCCGGGGTCGGGATCATCCTGTGCGCGATCGTCGGGCTGCTCGTCGGCGTGGCCCGGCTGTCGACCAACTGGCTGGTGCGCAAGGCGGCCGCGCTCTACGTCGAGACGCTGCGCAACATCCCACCGGTGCTCATCATCCTGTTCGCCAACAACGCGGTGCTGCTCCAGCTGCCCGCGATCGGCGACGCCGTCGAGCTCGGCGGCCTGCTCGTGATCTCCAATCGCGAGCTGGCCGTCGTCGCCCCCCAGGCCGGCGACCGGCTGTTCGCCTGGTTGGTGGTCCTGGCCGTGGCCCTGCTCGCGGCGGCGGTGGTGAGCCGCTGGCGGCATCGGGTCCACGATCGCACGGGTGCGCCCACCAGAGTAGGGCTCTACGCCTGGCTCCCGTTCGGGGTGGTCGTGGTGGGCTCGCACCTGGCGCTCGGCGGGCCGGTCGAGCTGTCGCACCCCGAGGTCGAGGGGCTGAGGGTGAGCGGTGGCGCGGCGATGAACCTCCCGTACGCCGCGGTCACCCTGGCCCTGGCGCTGTACACGTCGAGCCACGTGGCCGAGATCGTGCGGGGGTCGATCCTGGCCGTGCATCGGGGCCAGGGCGAGGCCGCCACCGCCCTCGGGCTGTCGACCTACCAGCGGCTCCGGTTCGTGGTCCTGCCCCAGGCCTACCGGATCGCCATCCCGCCGACCATCAACCAGTTCCTCAACCTGACCAAGAACACCTCGCTCGGGATCTTCGTCGCCTACACCGAGCTCACCACCTTCGGGTTCATCGCCATCGGCAACGGCCAGCCGGCGCCCCAGACGGTGGCCGTGGTCATGGCCATCTACCTGGTCTTCTCGCTCGTGATCTCGATGCTGCTCAACCTCTACAACCGCCGCATCCGTCTGGTGGAGCGCTAGCAATGAGTCTCGAAGCGCCGTCGATCATTCCCTCGGGCGAGGAGCCGATCGGCGTCGAGCCCGAGCCGCCCCGGGTGCAGCTCGGGGCGGTCGGATGGATCAGGGCCAACCTGGTGAGCACCTGGTTCAACGCCGTGCTGACCCTGGTCTTCGGCGTGTTCCTGGCCTGGGTCGCCTACCGGGCGCTGGCCTTCGTGTTCGTCAACGCCGAGTGGGAGATCGTGCGACGCAACCTCCGGCTGTTCATGGTGGGCCGGTTCCCCGCCGACGAGCTGTGGCGACCGTGGGCCTCGCTCTACCTCGCCGTCGCCGGCCTGGCCTTCGCCGCCGGCGCGGGCGGCCGGCTGGCTGCGGCCCGGGCCGGGGAGGCGGGCGACGACACCGGGCCGGACCGCGGGGCGCTCCTCCGCCGGCTCTGGCCGCTCGGCCTGCTGATCGTCGTCGTCATGGCGTTCAGCGAGACGATCGCCCCGGTGCTCCTGCTGCTCGGCGCGGCGGTGGTGGCGGTCGGTGTCGGGGTGGCGGCCCGCCGGGCCCCGCTGACCGTGGCCCGACGCTGGTGGCTGGTCGCCGGGCTGCTGCTGGTGGCGGCGGTGCTGGTGCCCATCGTCGGCGGCGGTGTGGGCTGGGAGGACTGGGGCGGGCTCCAGCTCACGGTGTTCGTCACCGTGGTCGGGATCCTCGTCGCCTTCCCGCTCGGGGTGCTGGTGGCGCTGGCCCGGCGGTCGACGCTGCCCGCCCTGCGGTGGATGGCGACCTCCTACATCGAGCTGTTCCGCGGCGTGCCCCTGGTGACGCTGCTCATCATGAGCCGGTTCGTGCTGCTGTTCATGTTCCCCACCTGGCTCGACCCGCCCGGCCTGCTCGCCCGGGCCATGATCGTGATCATCCTCTTCGAGGGGGCCTACATCGCCGAGGTGGTGCGGGGCGGGCTGCAGTCGGTGCCCAAGGGCCAGGTCGAGGCGGCCTACGCCGTCGGCCTGTCGGTGGTGAAGACCACCCGCCGGGTGGTGCTGCCCCAGGCGCTGCGGGCCGTCATCCCCGCCATGGTCGGCCAGTTCATCAGCCTGTTCAAGGACACGTCGTTGCTGTCGATACTCGGCTTCTTCGAGCTGGTCACCGTGGCCGGGGTGGTGACGGCCCAGCCCGACTTCCGGGCCCAGGGGCTCGACAGCATCACGTACGCCTTCATCGGCTTCGTCTACTGGGTCGGGTGCTACACGATGAGCCGCGAAAGCCAGCGGCTCGAACGACGATTGGGGGTGGGTGAGCGATGACCGAGCGCAGCGAGATCAGCGCACCGGGCGAGCGAGCGCACGCGAGCCGCCCGGCGATGGGGCACGGGGGCGCAGCCCCCGAGGAGACACGATGACCGATGCCGACGCGCTCGACGCGCAGGACTCGCTGACCCTGGGAGCGACGGTGGCCGGCGGCACGGGCGAGCCCATGATCGTGCTCGAAGGCGTCGAGAAATGGTTCGGCAAGTTCCAGGCCCTGGCCGGCGTCGACCTCACCGTCGGCCGGCAGGAGATGGTGGTCGTCATCGGGCCGTCCGGCTCGGGGAAGTCGACGCTCATCCGCTGCATCAACCGGCTGGAGTCCCACGACCGCGGCCGGATCATCGTCGACGGCACCGAGCTCACCAGCGACCTGCGCAAGATCGGCGGGGTCCGCCGCGAGGTCGGCATGGTGTTCCAGCAGTTCAACCTGTTCCCTCACCTCAGCGTGGTCGACAACGTCACCCTCGCTCCCCGGGAGGTGCGGCACTGGTCGAAGGCCAAGTCGGAGGACGTGGCCCGCCAGATGCTCGAGCGGGTCAAGATCCCCGAACAGGCCCGCAAGTACCCGGGCCAGCTCTCGGGTGGTCAGCAGCAGCGGGTGGCCATCGCCCGGGCCCTGGCCATGCAGCCCCAGGTCATGCTGTTCGACGAGCCGACCTCGGCCCTCGACCCGGAGATGATCGCCGAGGTGCTCGACGTCATGAAGGAGTTGGCCCGGTCGGGGATGACCATGATCGTGGTGACCCACGAGATGGGCTTCGCCCGGGAGGTGGCCGACCGCGTCGTGTTCATGGCCGACGGCCAGATCGTCGAGGTCGGCACCCCCGAGCACTTCTTCACCAACCCGGAGGAGGACAGGACCAAGCTCTTCCTCAGCCAGATCCTCTGACCTCCGTGGGTGCGCATCATGATGCAGATCGCACTATGATGCGGCGGTGCGCACGACCATCGACCTTCCCGACGACCTGCATCGGCTGATGACGGCGATCGCCAATGATCGGCGCCAGAGCCTGAGCCAGACGGTCGCCGAGGTGCTGCGGCGGACGCTGCAGTCCGACGCTCGGCCGAGCGTCGAGCTCGACCCGGCAACCAACCTTCCCCTCGTTCGGTTGGGTCGACCGATCACCTCCGAGGACGTGCGCAGTCTCGAGGATGAGTGACCGCCAGAATCCTCGACGGCAACGTGCTGATCGCCCTGGCGGCCGTCGATCACGTCCACCACGAGACGGTGGTCTCCTGGTTCCAACGGAGCGGCGTCGGCTTCGTGACCACGCCGATGACCCAGGGCACGCTGATCCGATTTCTGATCAGGAACGGACTAACCGGCGGCGATGCGATGTCGGTGCTCGAAGCGGTCGTCGGGCACGAACGGCACGAGTTCATGCCCGACGAC
>JBOGGX010000204.1:0-4251 GCA_050744245.1 Acidimicrobiales bacterium | reverse complement strand
CACCCGCTGATGCCGCCGGTCGCACCAACCACACACCACCAACCCCAACCGTTCATTCGCCCGCCCCGCGGACCGATGCCACGCGCCCCGACACCCGAGAAACTCGTCCTTGACTTCGCCGTCATAGATTGCTCAGCCGAGCTCGATGGGGAAGCTCGCCATGCCCGCGGCTACACTGCGACGGTTTCCAACAACCAAACGGTCGGTCAAATATTTCGCGCTCTGACGGGTGGCCGGGTTCCTCCGGCGGCGTGAGCTCTGGTGGTCGCCGACCAACCGGGCGGCCGGTCGACACCGGTACTATCGGCCGACCACGGGCGGGCCGGCTCACGACCCGGCCAGACGACAGACGACGCACGAGACGAAACGGGAGCGGGGCGTGCCTGCCGCAGGACGAACGAGCCATACCAGACGCCCAGCCGGATCAAGGCGCCAAGGCAGTACGCCGCAGCGCCGGCGCGAGATCCTCGACGCCGCGGCGCGGGTGTTCTTCGAGAAGGGGTATGAGGCGGCGTCGACCCGCGACATCGCCGACTCGGTCGGGCTGCTCAAGGGCAGCCTCTACTACTACATCGAGTCCAAGGAGGACTTCCTCTTCGAGATCATCAAGGAGCAGCACGAGGGCGCCCTGGCCGCGCTGGAGCGGGTCCGACAGACCGAGGGCGACGCCTTGGTGCGCATCGCGGCGCTGATCGAGACCCACGTCGACTTCTTCACGTCGAACCTCACGTCCTCGGTCATCTACTCCCGCGAGGTTCGCTCGCTCTCGCCCGAGCGCCTCGCCACGATCAAGGCCGAGGGCGACGCCTACCTCGACTTCGTGCGGGAGCTGATCCGCCAGGGCCAACGCGAGGGAACGATCGACCCCCAGATCGACGTGCGGGCCACCAGCCTCGGCATCGTCGGCATGCTCAACTCGCTGGCCCTGTGGTACCACGAGAGCGGCCGGCTCAGCCCGCATACCCTCGCCAAGCAGTTCGCCTCGTTGGTGGTCGCCGGCCTTGCCTCCGAGCAGGCGTCGGTCGGAGGCACCGAGCACCTCAGGTCGAAGGTCCTCGCCATCGTGGACGACTTCCATCGCAAGACCGCCTCCCGCAAGCGGGCCAAGTCCGCGTGAGGCATCGACCGAGGGCAGCCCCCGGCACGCGGCGGGGCGACCGCGGTACGCTCCCGCACCTCAGGGCGCGAGCGGAGGGCGGACGATGTCGGATGCAGCAGCAGTCCAACGGATCGGGGAGTGGTGGGGCACGCTCGACCTGACGACCAAGTCGATGTTCGAGCAGATCTTTGCCGAACAGCCGGAGCTGGCCGTACGGGTGCTGAGTGGGGGCTCGGTTGTCGTACCCGAAGCGACCGCATCACTCGATGACCTGTTCGGCGGGGTCGAGCCGTTCGGGGTGGCCGTCAGTCCCCAGTACTCGGTCGACCTCCCGGTCGTCGACCCCGAGTACCCCGAGGTCGGCACGGCGTTCACCGTCACCTACATGGTTACCAACCAGGGGACCGACGCCCTGGCCGACCGCAGCGACGCGGTCCGGGTGATCGACATCAACCAAAACGTGATCGCCGAGGAACCGGCGTCGGGCATGGCCCTTCCGAAGGGGGGATCGGAGTCAATGCAGGTGGCCTTCGGCACCGGGGTTCCCGCCGACGGGCGCTACGCGGTCGAGGTCTGGGTGAACCTCGACGGTGGGGCGTGGGGCGCACCGGCCAATGAGCACGGCAGCCAGACGCAGGGGGCGACGTCGTTGCTCGTTGGCGCCTACGAAAGCCCAGCCGGTCCGAGTACGGCCGACCAGACGTTCCGGCAGGAGGCGTCGACGTTGGTGACCGAGGCCCAGTTGGTTCAGAACTTGTCGTACTCCGCGGCCGAGCAACTCGAGCCGTTCCGCCAGTTCCTCTCCAGGGCGCAGACGATGGTCGACGCCGCGGTCAGCGATTTCCCCAAGTGGCAGGCAGGGCCAGTTTTCTCCGCCCAGCTCGCGAACTACGCCGCGAGCCTCGGCCATGTCGACCCAGAGTACGTGACCAACTGGTCGCGGGCCGAGGCCGAGGAAGCGGGCGTCAACCTGCATCAGGCGGCGTTGCCGTTCTCCACCCTGCCGTACGACCGCGATCTTCTCGACGGGTACACGCCGGCCCTCGTCGAGTCGGCGGGCGCGCTTTCCCGTTGCTTCCGCTGAGCTGATCCGATCTGACCCGAGCGCGCCCGGACGCACCGGGCTTGACTCCGCAACCCGCTGGTCACGATACGGGAGACTTCAACCGGTCGTTTGATTGAGGGGGTACCCGCGGCCATGAGCACGATGTTCGCCCGGCTGGGCCAGGCCGACGACCACGCCGATCGCGCTCAGCTGATCGGTGTCGCCCTCGGCCGGAGGACACAGAATTCATTCCCTTCCGGATCGGCCAGCACGGTCCAGGACTCGTCGCCGGTCTGCCCGATGTTCACCCGCCGGGCACCGAGGGCGACGATGCGGTCGATCTCGGCCTCGCGATCCACGGGGCTTGCGTTCGCGCCCGGATTGAGATCGAGGTGAAGCCGGTTCTTCATCGACTTCTCGTCGGTCACGGGCATGAAGCAGATGCCGATGTCCGCATCCGCGTCGGTGCCGATGACGATCTCCCGTTGACGTTCGGAGAGAACCCTCCAGTCGAGGGCCGAGTCCAGAATCGGGCCTGCCCGGGCAGGTCGTGGCCGTCGATCACGATGTGATGGAGTGCTGTGGCCATGCGACAATCCTCGCTCTACTCGGCCGGCGGCGGGAGGCGCTTCTCGATGGCGTCGAGCTGCTCGACGATGTGCTCGAGGAGCACCTCGATCGCCAGCAGCCGGCTCGGCATGTCGCCGATCGGCCAGTAGCTCGGCGCGACCTCCTCGATCTCGGGCGACCCGAGCAGGTCGAGCACGGCTTGTCGAGCCTGGCGCAGGTCAACCCCCTGCCTCACGAGCACGTGGCAGGCCACGCCCTCGCCCTCCCGGATGAGTCCGAGGAGGATGTGTTCGGTGCCGATGTCGTGGTGACCCAGCGACAGCGCCTCGCTCAGCGAAAGCTCGAGGACCCGCTTGGCCCTGGGCGTGAACGGGATGTTGCGGCCGGGCGACGATGAACCCTCGCCGATGATCTCCTTGACCTGTCGGCGGACGTCGTCCAGGGTCAGGCCAAGCGACGCGATCGCCGTGGCCCCGACCCCGTGACCCTCACGCACCAGCCCCAGGAGAATGTGCTCGGTGCCGAGGTAGCCGTGGTTGAGCAGGCGCGCTTCCTCATGTGCCAGCACAACCACGCGTGTGGACTCGTCGGTGAAGCGCTCGAACATCGGTCCTCAGCCTCGCGCAGCAGATCGATGTGCGTCGCGAGCGCGCATGCGATGTCTCTGCTCAGCGGCTGAGTGGGACGTGTCCCGCGAGGAGATGGAGCGGCTCGACCTGGCCGGCCACCAGAAGGCGGGCCGGGCCTGGGAGGAGGGCCGGTTCGACAACGAGGTCGTGCCCTACGGCGACTGCGTCCGGGACGTCGAGGTGAGGCCCGACACGACGCTGGAGAAGATGGCGACGCTCAAGCCGCTGCTGGGCGAGGGCGGGCGGCTCACGGCGGCCACGTCGAGCCAGATCGCCGACGGCGCCGCCGTGGTGCTCGTGGCTTCCGAGGCCGCGGTCGAGCGCTTCGGGCTCACGCCGCGGGCGCCGCATCCACACCATGACCGTCACCGGCAGCGACCCGGTCCTCATCCTCACCGGACCGATCTCGTCGACGACCAAGGCCATCGACCGGTCCGGGCTGAGCATCGACGACGTCGACCTGTTCGAGTGCCACGGGCCTTCGCGTCGTGGTCATCGCCTGGTAGCGGGAGACGGGGGCGTCGCTCGAGAAGACTAACGTCAACGGCGGGGCGATGGCCCTCGGCCACCCGCTCGGCGCCAGCGGGGCCAAGCTCATGACCACCCTGCTCAACGAGCTCGAGCGCAGCGGCGGCCGCTACGGCCTGCAGACGATGTGCAAGGGCGGCGGCCCGTCCGACGCCACCATCATCCTGTGGGGCTGTATGGGCACGGCGGCGAGCTCGGCGTCGGTGATCTTGACGCCTTTGGGGTACCAGTTGGGGTCGTAGCCGGCTTGGACGGTGAGCCCGGTGCTGGTGGCGGTGGCGGAGATGAGCTCGATGATGGTGCGCAGGCTGGTGAGGGGGCGTCCGCGCCAGTTCATGGTGATGAAGCTGAACATGCGGTGCTCGATCCGGTTCCACTTG
>JBOGGX010000203.1:0-7903 GCA_050744245.1 Acidimicrobiales bacterium | reverse complement strand
GAAGACCATGCAACCCTGGGACCCCAGCCCCGTGGTGGATCCACGGTGCCGATGTCCCTTACATGAGTGAATGTGCGATGAAAGCTCACGAAAAACGCGAGGATCCACCGCACATTCGGTGGTGCGTTACTCGGATGGCGCGGGCGGTGGAGGTGGGTAGACCGGGTGGGGCATCTCGATCCCCTCCGCATCGAACGCCTCGACGATCCGACGGCGCAGCTCGCGCTGGACCTCGGGCACGGCCGCCGGGTCGGTCTTGGCCACCAACCGGATGGTGATGGCGTCGGACGCCAGCTTCTCGACCCCCCACACCTCGGGCGGTTCGAGCACCTTGTCCTTCCACCCGTCGTCGGCGGCCAACGTCTCGGCGACCGACGAGATGACGGCCTGGGCCCGCTCGATCACCGTCCCGTACACCACCGGGATGTCGATCACGGCCCGGCCCCAGCTCCGTGACTTGTTGGCCACCCGCAGCACCTGACCGTTGGGCACGAACCAGAGGGTGCCGTTGACGTCGCGCAGCCGGGTGACGCGCAGCGTGATGTGCTCGACCGTCCCCACCGCGTCGCCCAGGTCGACCACGTCGCCCACGCCGTACTGGTCCTCGATCATCATGAAGATGCCCGAGATGAAGTCCCTGACCAGGCTCTGGGCTCCGAAACCGAGGGCAACGCCTGCGATCCCGGCGCTGGCGATGAGCGGGGCCAGGTTGATGTTGAGCTCGGCCAAGATGAGCATCCCGGCGATCGTGGAGATCACGATGCTGGCCAGGCTGCGCAGCAGGCCGCCCACCGTGCGGGCCCGGGCCGCGGAGCGCACGCTCGGGGTCCCCGGCACGATCAGCGCCGGCGCCTTGCGGATCCAGCCCGGCGGGGTGTCTGGTTGGGTGTCGGTGGCGATGCGATCGGTCAGCCGGCGGACGGCCCGCCGCACTAGCCGGTTGGCCACCACCGCGATCAGCACGATGATCGCGATCCTCAGCGGCACGTCGAGCAGCCAATTGGCGAGCGCGGCCAGCGCCGCGTTGCCGGTCCAGTCGAAGACCTGCTCGCACCAGAACCCGGGATCGTCGCCGCACGCGTTCTGCAGCGCCGTCGGATCGGTCTGCGCCCTCATCACGGGGTGACGGTAGTGGCCGCCGCCCGCCGGGTTGTCGTTCAGGCGGGCTCGGGCGCCACCACCGGCGGGGCGAAGATCTCGATGAAGATGCACTCGCCCGGGCAGTCCTCGGCCGCCGCCACCACGTCGTGCTCTAGCCGGCGAGGCACCGCAGCCAGGCTGGCCGCACCACCGGGATCGTTGAGGACCTGACCGTCCTCCTTCACGTAGGCGATGCCATCCTCGAGCAGGAGGAACACCTCGGGGCAGTGGTCGGTGCACAGGCCGTCGCCGGTGCACAGATCCTGGTCGATCCAGACCTTCACTGGCGTTGGAGCGTACCGGCCGGCCGAGTGGTCAAGCGCTCGCGCAACTCGCAACCGTTCTCTTTCGACTTAGGCCGGCACAGCCTGTCCATCTCTCCTCTGTGTTGGATGGGGCGGAATGGCGTGTCCAAGACAGGCGGGTCATGGCCGTCATCGAGATCCGCGACCTGGTCAAGCGGTTCAAGAGGGTCACCGCCGTCGACGGTCTCAGCTTCGACGTCGAGGGCGGCACCATCACCGGGTTCCTCGGGCCCAACGGTGCCGGGAAGACGACGACCCTGCGCACCCTGCTCGGCCTGGTCGGCCCGACCTCGGGCACGGCCATCATCGAGGGCGCCCCCGGTCCAGACGGTCGGGGCCGTGCTTGAGGCGTCGGCCTTCTATCCGGACCGCAGCGGTCGGGAGCACCTGCGGGTGCTGGCCACCGCCGCCGGTGTGCCGCTGTCGCGATGCGACGAGCTGCTGGCCCTGGTCGGGCTGGCCGACGACGCCGAGCGCAAGGTCGGCAAGTACTCCCTCGGCATGCGCCAGCGCCTGCAGCTGGCCGCGGCCCTGCTGGGCGACCCGAGGGTCCTGGTCCTCGATGAACCGGCGAACGGCCTCGACCCGGCGGGGATCGTGTGGCTCCGTGAGCTCCTGCGCCATCTGGCCGACACCCAGGAGAAGGCGATCCTAGTCTCGAGCCACGTGCTGGCCGAGGTGGCCCAGACGGTCGACAACGTCGTGATCATCAACCGGGGCCGGCTGATCGTCCAGGCGCCCGTCGGCGAGCTGCTCGGCCGGGCTGCGGCCGAGGTACGCGTCCGCACCCCCGAGGTCGAGCGGCTGCGGGCCGCGCTCGAAGCCGCCGGCCGGCGCATCGTCCTCGACGGCTCCGACCAGCTCAGGGTGCCGGACGCGACGACCGATGCGGTCGGCCGGCTGGCCTTCGACGCAGGCGTGCCCGTGTACGAGCTGGTGGCCGACCGCGGCAAACCTCGACGCCGTCTTCCTCGAGCTGACCGAGGACCAGGTCGTCGGTGGGGAGGTGCCGTGATGGGTCGCCTCCTGAAGGCCGAGGGACGCAAGCTGCGCTCGATGCTCCAGACCTGGATCATCGCCGGCAGCTGCCTCGTCCTGACCGTGTTCTTCCTCGTGATCGTCACCGTGAGCGACGACACCGCGGCCAGCGGCGTTCCGCCGATCGAAACCGACGAAGGCGTCCGCAACATAGTCAACCAGGGCACCACGGCGCTGGCATTCGTCCTCGTGCTCGGCACCTTGCTGGTCACCAGCGAGTACCGCCACCAGACCATCACCAGCACGTTCCTGGTCGAACCGAGGCGCGGCCGGATCCTGACCGCCAAGTTCATCGTCGGCGGGCTGGTCGGGCTGGTAGTGACGACGCTGACCGTCATCCTCGTCCTCGCCGTCGCCCTGACGTGGCTGGCCGCCATCGACGTCTCGATCGGCAACCCGTCCGACCTCGTCGTCCTCCCCGCCGTCGGCACCGTGCTCGCCGGGGTCGGCTACGCCCTGCTCGGCGTGGCCGTCGGCGCCCTGCTCCGCAACCAGATCGCCGCCCTCGTCGGCAGCCTGGTCTGGATCACCCTGATCGATCCGATCCTCGGCGCCGTGCTGCCCGACGTGGCAAGTACACCCCGGCCGGGGCGGCGGCAACGCTCACCAACGCCGTCGGGTTCAACACCAGCGGGTTCGACGCCGACGTCTACCTCCCGATGTGGGCCGGCGGCCTGCTGCTCCTCGGGTACGCCGTGGTGTTCATCGTGGCCGCCTCCCGGTTGACGGTCACGCGCGACGTCACCTGACGTCTGTGACGAGTGTCACAACGGGTGACTGGCGCGCCGACGATGCACTCGCTTAACTGTCCGACTTCCCTCTGACATAGCCCGCAACCACGTGCGACGAACCGGAGAACCCAAGGGAGTTCCCGGGGGCGGAGCGTCGCTGGGAACCCCGCATGACTGCAACCAAACCCATTCCTTCGAAACGCGCGCGATCGGTGCTCCTGGTGGTGGCCGGCGCGTCGCTCGCGGTGGCGTTCGGCGCCGCACGGCCGGCCGGGGCCGAGACCGCCCACGTCCAGCCGATCTGCTTCCCTGTGGTCGAACCGGTCCACTTCACCAGCTCGTTCGGGGCGCCCCGCTCCGGCCACCGCCACCAGGGCAACGACCTCATGGGCGGGAAGGGCTTCCACCTCGTGGCCGCCGCCGACGGGGTCGTGGTCGACCTGCGGGGGCCGGGCCAGGGCTACAGCGGCCACTCGATCCGCATCCAGGGCGTCGACCGGTGGTTCTATTCCTACCTCCACATGAACGACGACAACTGGGGCACCGACGACGGATCGGCGCCGGTCGAGCTGGTCTTCGCCCCCGGTCTCGCCGTCGGCTCGCCCGTCCTCGCCGGCCAGTTCATCGGCTACATGGGCGACAGCGGCAACGCCGAGGGCAGCGGCGCGCACCTCCACTTCGAGATCCGGCAGCCGGCGGACAACCTCTGGAGCGCCCAGGCCATCGACCCGCACGCCTCGCTGCTCGCCGCGCCCCGCTGCCAGGATCCGACGGCCGTCCCGCCCGAGCCGCCCAGGAAGCCGGTGATGCCGTCAGCGACTCGCCGGCCGACGCCGTTCTAGGGCGCCCGGCTGGTCACGCCCGACGGTACCGGACGACATCGGCCCGCTTCCGCCAGCCCCCGAAGTACGAGCTGACGTCGACCAGGAACGCGAAGCCGACGAAGAACCACTCGATGCCGGTGACGTCGCCGCCCCACCAGTGGAGCAGCACGTAGGTCAGAGTCGTGTAGGGCAGGAACAGGAAGCCGAGGAACGGCAGCAGGATCCCGCCGTCGAACGACTCCGAGATCTCGTCGTTGACGAGGGCGATGATGGCCAACGCCAACCGGGGAGTGAAGGCGCCGAGGAGCAGGATCAGGCACCCGCACACAGCCGCACCGTATCGGCTACGGGGGCGCCGGGCGAGGATAAAGGACGCTGAGGCAGGTGACGCCGGCCTCGGCCTTCTCGAACTCGTCGATCTCGACGACGTGAACCGCCCAGCCAAGGTCGGCGACGGCCTCAGCCGTGCGGGGCGCGCTGGCCGCGATGACCACGGCGTCGCCGAGCGTGAGCACGTTCGCCCCGCTGGGCTCGGCCGCGTCGATGACGGTGGCCCGGCCGAGGGCGGCCCGGTCGACGTGGCCGCCGAACGTCAACAGGGTGCCGTCGGGCAGGGCGGTGAGCGCGGTCTTGAGGTGGAGCACGCCCGAGACGCCGACCGGCGTCACCTGGAAGCCGTGGGGCCGGACCGAGTCGGCCAGCTGACGCCGACCCTCGTCGTCGGTCCTGGCGGTGACGCCGACGTACAGCGTGTGTCCGACGAGCAGGACGTCGCCGCCGTCGAGCCGAGCCGGCGGGGTCAACTCGACGACCGGCCGACGGTCGCGATCCAGTGCGGGTCGCATCGTTCTGACCTCGCCCCGGCGGGACTCGGTGCCCGGTCGGGTGAGCACAGCGAGCGGCGGGGCCACCACGGCCGTGTCCTCGACGAACACGCCGTCTGGATGCTCGTCGGCCGGGGCCAGCCAGACGATCTCGGCGCCGAGCCGGTGGAGCAGGTCGACGTACGCCGCATGCTGGTGCCGGGCCCGGTCAACGTCGATCGGCACCCGCTCGAGGTAGGTGAGCTCGCAGTCGGCCAGCCGGGGACCGGGTCGGCGGACGATCGCTCGCATGGGTGGTTTGTAGCCCGTCCGGGGCAGGGCCGGCACCGAAGAACCTTGCGGTTCAAGCCGCCTTGTGCCACGGATAAGGCCTGCCTAACATGGCGCCCAGAGGAGGAGACGGCTCGAGGTGTACATCTGCCACTGCAACGCGGTCACCGACGCCAGCATCCGCTCGGCGATCGACGGCGGCGCCCGCACCATCGACGAGGTCTCCGCCCGCTGCCGCGCCGGCACGGGCTGCGGCGGCTGCTGGCCCGCCCTGTTCGAACTGCTCGAAAAGGGCCTCGACCTGGACGAGCGTCCCACGGAGTTGGCCACCGCCGTCTCGTGAGTGACCAAACTCACGGAAGTTGAGCGCGAGGGAATCAGATTCGGCGTCGGTAGGTTGATTGCCCCAAGCAACGACCTTCTCATCAAGGCGGGACGCCCGATGCGTGACCTGAACTCCCTGACGCTCCCCGTGCTGCCGCTGTCGACCGGCGTGGTGCTCCCCTCGATGGTCGTGACCATCGCCATCGAGACCGACGAGGCGCAGGCCGCAGCCGACGCGGCCACCGCCACCGACAACCGACTGCTCCTGGTCCCCCGGGTCGACGGGCGCTTCGCCCGCGTCGGCACGGTGGTCAAGGTCGAGGACGCCGGCGAGCTCCGCACCGGGCTGCGCGCCCTGGTCGTCCGGGGTCTGCACCGGGCCACGATCAACACCGGCGTGGCGGGCACCGGCACGGCGCTGTGGGTGGAAGCCGAGACGGTCGACGACGAGCCCGTCACCGACGAGGCCAGAGAGCTGGCCCGCCAGTACATGGCCGTGATCGAGAACATCCTCGATCACCGCAACGCCTCGGGCCTGATCGACGCCTTCCGAGGCCTCACCGACCCGGGCCAGATCGCCGACATGGCCGGCTACTCACCCGACCTGAGCCCCGAGCAGAAGATCGAGGTGCTGGAGACCGTCGACGTCACCGCCAGGCTCGAGAAGGTGATCACCTGGTCGAAGGAGACCCTGGCCAACCTCACCCTGAAGGAGCGGATCCGCCAGGACGTCTCCGACGGCATGGAGAAGACCCAGCGCGAGTTCCTGCTGCGCCAGCAGCTGGCCGCCATCCGCAAGGAGCTGGGCGAGGACGGCGACGCCGACCACATCATCCAGGCCTACCGCGACCAGGCGAACGCCGACGGCGTGCCCGAGAAGGTGCGTGACGCCATCCTGCGCGAGGTCGACCGGCTGGAGCGGACGCCGGAGCAGAACATCGAGCACGGCTGGATCAGGACGTGGCTCGACACGACCACCGAGCTCCCGTGGGGCGTCAGGGCCGACGACAACGTCGACATCGGCGAGGCCAGGCAGATCCTCGACGCCGACCACACCGGGCTCGACGACGTGAAGCAGCGCATCGTCGAGCACCTGGCCGTGCGGAGGCGCCGGGCCGAGCGGGGTCTCGGCGCGGTCGAGGGCCGCGGCTCTGGCGCGATCATCACCCTCGTCGGCCCGCCGGGCGTCGGCAAGACGTCGCTCGGCGAGTCGGTCGCCCGGGCCATGGGCCGGCCGTTCGTACGGGTCGCCCTGGGCGGCATCCGCGACGAGGCCGAGATCCGCGGCCACCGGCGCACATACGTCGGCGCCATGCCGGGTCGCATCGTGCGGGCCATCAAGGAGGCCGGGGCCATGAACCCCGTCCTCATGCTGGACGAGGTTGACAAGCTCGGCGCCGACTGGCGGGGCGACCCGTCGTCGGCCCTGCTCGAGGTGCTCGACCCGGCCCAGAACCACACCTTCCGCGACCACTACCTCGAGGTCGACCTCGACCTGTCGGATGTGCTGTTCATCGCGACCGGCAACGTGGCCGAGACGATCCCCGGGCCGCTGCTCGACCGGATGGAGCTGGTGCGGCTCGACGGCTACACCGAGGACGAGAAGGTCGCCATCGCCCGCAACCACCTCCTGGCTCGCCAGCTGGTCCGCAACGGGCTTGACGACACCGAGGTGTCGCTGGGCGACGACGCCCTCAAGGTGATCGTCACCGATCACACCAGGGAGGCCGGGGTCCGCAACCTCGAGCGCGAGCTGGGCAAGCTGCTGCGCAAGGTGGCGACCCGGCTCTCGTCCGAGGAGGCGACCGCCCCCGTGACCGTCGACTCCGGCGACGTCAGGACCTACCTCGGCCGGCCGCGGTTCTTCTTCGAGGCGGCCGAGCGCACCTCCGTGCCCGGCGTGGCCACGGGCCTGGCCGTGACCGGCATCGGCGGGGACGTGCTGTTCGTCGAGGCCAGCGTCATGGAGGGCGAGGCCGGGCTGACCCTCACCGGACAGCTCGGCGACGTCATGAAGGAATCGGCGTCGATCGCACTGAGTTATGTGCGCTCGCACGCCACCGAGCTCGGCGTCGACGACTCGGCCTTCGATGGCCGCCGGTTCCACGTGCACGTGCCCGCCGGGGCCGTGCCCAAGGACGGCCCGTCGGCCGGCGTCACGATGACGACCGCCCTGGTGTCGCTGCTCACCCAGCGGCCGGTGCGGTCGGCGGTCGGCATGACCGGCGAGGTCACCCTCCAGGGCAAGGTGCTCCCCATCGGTGGGGTCAAGCAGAAGGTGCTGGCCGCCCACCGGGCCGGGCTCACCGACGTCATCCTCCCGGCTCGCAACGAGGCCGACCTCGACGACGTGCCCGACGCCGTCCGGGAAGCGATGTCGTTTCACCTGGCGTCCGACATCGGCCAAGTCCTCGCCGTCGCCCTCGGCCCAGCAGCCGGGGCCGTCA
>JBOGGX010000202.1:0-16996 GCA_050744245.1 Acidimicrobiales bacterium | reverse complement strand
TCACCGCAACGGCGGTCGCGCTGGGGGGAGGCCGGGAGGGGGGCCTGCCCCCCTCCCGCTAACCCTTGGGGCGGGGCCGGTGGGCCGGGCTCTGGGTCTTGGCCGGGTCGCGTTCGACGACGGGGTCGATGACCTCGTCGATGCGGGCCATGACCTCCGGGTCGAGCTTGACCCCCGACGCCCTGACGTTCTCGGCGACCTGCTCGGGCCGGGTCGCCCCGACGATGGCCGAAGCCACATCCTCGTGCTGGAGCACCCAGGCCACCGCCAGCTGGGCCATGGTCAGCCCGAGCTCGTCGGCGAGTGGTCCGATCTTCTGGACCCGGCCCAGGAGGTCGTCGTCGAGGAATCGCTCGATCATGGGCGCGCCACCCTTGTCGGTGGCCCGCGACCCGGGCGGCGGGGGTTGCCCCGGCCGATACTTGCCGGTGAGAACCCCCTGCGCGATCGGCGACCACACGATCTGCCCGATGCCGTGTTCGCGGCAGGTCGGGACGACCTCGGCCTCGATGACCCGCCACAGCATCGAGTACTGCGGCTGGTTCGAGATCAGCGGGACCCGCAGCTCGCGGGCGAGCTCGGCCGCGGCCCTGATCTCCTCGGCCCGCCACTCCGAGACCCCGATGTAGAGGGCCTTGCCCTGCCGCACGATGTCGGCGAAGGCGAGCATCGTCTCCTCGAGCGGCGTCTCGTGGTCGAAGCGATGGGCCTGGTACAGATCGACATGGTCGGTCTGCAGCCGACGCAGCGAACCCTCGATGCCCTCCATGATGTGCTTGCGCGACAGGCCCCGGTCGTTCCAGCCCGGACCGGTCACCCAGTAGGTCTTGGTCAGGATCTCCACCCCCTCGCGCCGCACGTCGGCCAGCGCGCGCCCGAGCACCGACTCGGCCTTGGTGGTGGCGTAGGCGTCCGCCGTGTCGAAGGTGGTGATGCCGGCGTCGAGGGCGGCCCTGACACAGGCCAGGGCCGCCTCCTCCTCGATCTGGGAACCGTGGGTGAGCCAGTTGCCGTAGGCGATCTCGCTGACCATGAGGCCGCTGGCGCCGAGGTGTCGATGGAGCATGGGGTCGGACCCTATCGGCGGTCCCCCGCCCCGGAGGTCACCAGCTCCGCCTCGGGTCGGGGTGCCGCCGATGGCGGCGTTGACGGGCCCTCGCTCAGGCCGAAGCCCTCATGGAACCGGCGCAGCGGGCGCGGCGCCCACCAGTTCGCCTCACCCGCCAGCCGCATGAAGGCGGGGACGAGCACGCCCCGGATGACGGTGGCGTCCATGACGATGGCGAGCGCCAGCCCCAGACCCATGAGCTTGATGAAGGTGATGCCGGACGTGGCGAAGGCGAGAAACGTCACCGACAGCACGGCGGCGGCGGCGCTCACGATCCGACCGGTGCGTTCGAGGCCGAGCGCGACCGATTGCGTGTTGTCACCGGTGCGGTCGTGCTCCTCCTTGATCCGTGACAGGAGGAAGACCTCGTAGTCCATCGACAGCCCGAAGGCGATGCAGAACATGAGGATCGGCATCGTGGTGTCGAGCGTGCCGGTGGCGGTGAAGTCGAGCACGCCGGCGCCGTTGCCCTCCTGGAAGATCCACACCATGGCGCCGAAGGTGGCGGTGAGGCTGAGCACGTTGAGCACGATCGCCTTGAGCGGCACCAGGAGGCTGCCGAAGCTCAGGAACAGGAGGACGAAGGTGGTCAACACGATCCACAGCCCGGCGATCGGCGCCCGGGAGAAGATCGCCTCCTTCGAGTCGACCAGTTCGGCCGCCCGCCCACCCACCAGCACCTCGTCGAACGCCGAGTCGACGTCGCGCAGCCGCTCGACCACGGCCTCGCCCTCGGGCGACACGGCCTCGACCGCGGGCACGACGCTGAGCCAGGTGGCGTCGTCGCCGAGGAAGCGGGTCGACGTCTCGTTGGCCTCGACCACGCGGCGGCCGTCGATGTAGGTGCCGGTCGCGGCGTCGACCCGCGACACGCCGGCGACCGAGGACAGCCCGGCGGCCAGGTCGGACACGTCGCCGCCGTCGACGCCAGGAACGACCACGGGGAAGGTCTCGCTCTCGTTGGCCTCGAACTCGGTGCGCAGGACATCGGACACCCGCCGGGACTCGACCTCGGTCGGCAGCACCCGGTCGTCGGGCACGCCGAAGACGACCCCGAGGAACGGCAGGCCGAGCAGGACGAGGACGACGACCACGACGGTGGCGATGGGAATCGGCCGTCGCTGCACGAACATGGCCAGCCGGTACCAGAACCCGGTTCCCGCCGGTCTGGGTGGGCGCCGCCACAGGCGGACGGCGTCGACTCGCGGGCCGAGCACGGCGAGCAGGGCGGGCAGGCTGAGGAGCGCGGCGACCATGGCCAGCAGCACGACGGCGATGCCGGCATAGGCGAACGACCGCAGGAAGTACAACGGGAACACGAGGAGCGCAGCGAGCGAGACGGCCACGGTCAAGGCGCTGAAAGCCACGGTGCGGCCCGCGGTGTCGACCGTGCGGATGATCGCGGCGTGAGGATCGAGCCCGCGGCGCAGCTCCTCCCTGAACCTGGACACGATGAACAGGCTGTAGTCGATGGCCAGTCCCAATCCCAGGGCGGTGGTGAGGTTGATCGAGAAGATCGACACGTCGGTGATCGACCCGATGACGAACAACGAGAGGAAGGTGCCGAGCACGGCGATGGCGCCCACGGCCAGCGGCAGCGCCGCCGCCACCAGGCTGCCGAACACGAGGACGAGCAGGATCAGGGTGATCGGCACCGCGATCGCCTCGGCCCGCGCCAGGTCGCCCTCGACCTGTTCGGTGATGTCGGCACCGACGGCCTCGGCCCCGCCCACCTCGACGGTGAACGGCCCCTGCTCGCCGCCGATCTCGGAGCGGATGCGGCCCACCGCCTCCTCCGGATCGTCGCCGACGCGGGCGAGGACCAGGGCCCGGGTTGCGTCCTCGCTTCGCAGAGGCGGCGGGCTCCCGAGGCTCCAGTACGACGCGACCTGGTCGACCGACGGGTCGGCGGCCAGCCTGTCGGCCAGGTCGGTGGCGGCCGCCGCCGCGGTCGGGTCGTCGACGGTCCCCGATGCCACCGTCACCATGAGGACCAGGTTGGGTTGGCCGGTCTCGAAGCGCTCGTCGAGGAGGTCGCCGGCGCGGGTCGACTCCGAGTCGGGGTCGTCGAACCCCCCGCCCTCGAGCACTCCGAACACGCCCGTGGTGCCGATCGTGCCGGCGACGGCGACGAAGACCCCGGTCAGCACGAGGATGAGGATGCGGAAGCGAACCACGCCGGAACCGAGACGTGCGAACATCGGATCTCCCTATGAGTTTACGACGTTAACTAACACCGTTAACATAGGACGGGTGACCGGCACGAGGCAAGGGGTGACGCCATGACATCCGACACAGCCCCTCGGGTTCGCAACCGGCGGGGCGAGGGCGCCCGGCTCCGGGCCGACCTGGTGCGGGCGGCCGGCCGGCTGCTGGCCGAGGGCGGCGCACCCGAGCACGTCTCGCTGCGGCAGGTGGCCGAGGCGGTCGGCGTCACCGCACCGTCGATCTACCGCCACTTCCCGAACAAGGAGGCGCTGCTCCTGGCGGTGGTGGCCGAGCAGTTCGAGGGGCTCCAACGGGTGCTGGCCGAGGCGCTGGACCGGGGCGGCGACGACCCGTTCGCCGCCATGCGGGAGGCGGGACGGGCCTATGTCGCCATGGGGCGGGCCCGGCCCGCCCACTACGAGGTGCTGTTCGGGCCCATCGGCGGTGCGATCCTAGGACTGACCGGTGAGGAGGGCATGGCCACGGGGCCGGGCGAGTTCGGGCCGGGCGACCTCGGCCAGGGCGCATTCATGATGCTCGTCGGTCTGGTGGAACGGGCCCTGGCCGCGGGCCCGGGCGGCGCCCGGTTCGACCCCTTCGTGGTGGCCGTCGAGACCTGGGCCTTCGTCCACGGCCTGGTCGATCTGGTCACGGCCCACGCGGGGTTCCCGTGGCCGTCGGTCGACTCGGTGATCGACGGGTGGGTCGACCTGCTCGAACAGGCCGTGCGGGGGCTCCCGGCGGCCGGCCCGGTGGACGCCGCCGGCTGAACGACGGCGGGCCGCTCAGCGAGGTTCGAACAGCTCGACCAGGTTGCCGGACGGATCCTCGATCAGCACCTGTCGGCCGCCCCGGCCGGTGATGACCTCGGTCCGCAACCCGGCGCCCCCGGCCCGCAGCCGGTCGATCTCGCCGTCGAGGTCGTCGACCTCGAGCTGGATCCGGTTCCAACCGCCTGGTTCGGGCGGATGGCCGGCGGCGTCGGGCTGGGCCGCTCCACCCGCCCCGTTCGGCGCGCTGAGCAGCAGCCGAAGGTCGCCCCGCGCGAGGCGGGCGAACCCCGGCCCCGGGTGGAGGTCGACGGTGAAGCCGAGCAGCATGGTGTAGAACTCGATGGCGACGTCGACGTCGTCGACGATGTAGCGCACGTTGACTGCGGCCATGGGTGGTTGGGTGCCCGTTATGAGGCGGTGGCAACCGGGATGCGGGTGCGATGCCTGGGCGACGCGGTGACCTCGACCAGCGCACCGGTGAGGTGATGGGCGCCGGCCCGCTCGATGCGGACCTCGGCGAAGGTGCCGGGCCGCAACGGGCGACCCGGGCGATCGGGTGCGAAGTGGACCAGCTTGTTCTGGCGGGTGCGGCCGGTGGTGACGGCCGGGTCCTTCTTGCTCGGACCCTCGACCACCACCTCCTCGACCAGGCCGACCCGGGCGCGGTGGCGGATCGCGGCCGAGCGCTCGACCACGGCTCGCAGCCGCTCGAACCGGTCGGCGACCACGTCGGGCGGCACGAACTGCTCGGTGAGGTCGGCCGCCTCGGTGCCGGGCCGGGGCGAGTAGATGAACGTGTAGGCGCTGTCGTAGCCGGCCTCGGCCACGACCTCTAGGGTCCGACCGAAGTCCGACTCGGTCTCGCCCGGGAACCCGACGATCAGGTCGGTGGTGACGGCCAGGTCGGGAATCGCGGCCCGGGCCGCGGCCAACCGGTCGAGATAGCGCTCGGCCGTGTAGCCCCGGTGCATGGCGGCCAGCACCCGATCCGAACCGGCCTGGAGCGGGAGGTGGAGATGCTCGCACACCGCGTCGGTGGCGGCCATCGCCTCGATGGTCTCCGGCCGGAGATCCTTCGGGTGCGGGCTGGTGAAGCGGACCCGCCGGATGCCGTCGATCTGATCGACGGCTCGGAGCAGATCGGCGAAGAGGGGCCGGACCCGCACCGCCTCGCCGTTGCGGCGGCGGGCCCGCGTGAGGTCGCGGCCGTAGGAGTTGACGTTCTGGCCGAGGAGGGTCACCTCGACCACGCCGTCGGCGGCCGCCCGTTCGATCTCGGCCACGACGTCGGCGAAGGGCCGGCTGATCTCGCGGCCCCGGACCATGGGCACGATGCAGAACGCACAGGTGTTGTCGCAGCCGATCTGGATCGTGACCCACGCCGACCACGGCACGTCGCGCCGCACCGGTAGCGCCGACGGGAACAGGTCGACGTCGTCGGCGTCGGGCGCCTCGTCCCAGATCTCGACGACCGGCCCACCGGCCCTGGACTGGGCGAGCAGTACCGGGGCCCGATGGACGTTGTGGGTCCCGAACACGACGTCGACGTGGGGCGCCTTGGTCCGGATGATGTCGCGATCCTTCTGGGCCAGGCACCCGCCGACGACGATCTCGAGGTCGGGCCGGGCGTCCTTGAGCGACTTGAGGTGGCCCAGGTTGCCGTACAGCTTGTTGTCGGCGTTCTCCCTGACGCAGCACGTGTTGAGCACGATCACGTCGGCGTCGTCGAGCCCGGACGCCCGCTCCATGCCGTCGGCCTCGAGCATCCCGGCCAGCCGCTCGGAGTCGTGCTCGTTCATCTGGCACCCGAAGGTGCGGATCAGGTAGCGCCGGGACATCGGTCGACCAGACTAGGTCGTGCCGGCCCGGCTCGGCCTCGTCGGCGGCGCGTGCCCTCGGCCCGCTCGACTCGCCCGATGCCCGAGGTTTGCGCGGCCGACCACCTCCACGGTGGTCGATCGCGGTAGCCACGAACGCCCACTCGCGTGTTGGCAATGGACGTGCACAAGAACGCCATCTCGACCGGGTTGCTCGAGCCCGGGTGGGACACGCCGCTGGTCGACAAGCTGGGCACCGATGAGGAGTGGGTGCGCCGGCTGCTGGCCCGCTTGGAGGATCCCCGCTGGGTGTGGGCCTGCTACGAGGCGGGCCCGACGGGCTACGAGCTGGCCCGGGGTGCTGTGCAACGCCGGGATGCACTGTGAGGTGATCGCCCCGTCGTTGATCCCGGCCCGCCCGGGCGACCGGGTCAAGACCGACAAGCGCGACGCCCGGCGCCTGGCCCTGCTGTTCCGGGCCGGGCAGCTGTCGGCGGTGCGGGTCCCGACCGTGGCCGAGGAGGCGGTGCGGGACCTGTGCCGGGCCCGGGCCGACATGGTCATCGACCGCACCAGGGCCCGTCACCGTCTGGGCAAGTTCTTGCTGCGCCACGGGCGGGTGTGGCGTGGTGGCGTCGACTGGACGCTCAAGCACGAGGCGTGGATCGGCCAGCAGCGCTTCGGGGAGCGGGCGCTGAACCAGACCCTGGCCCACTACCAGGCGACCCTGACCCCCCGGGAGGCCGCCGTCGATGCCATCGACGCCGATCTCGCACAGTGGTATGACCGCCCCCCCTTCGCCGATCCGGTCCACCGCCTGGCCGCCCACCGGGGTGTCACCCAACTGGGCGGGCTGACCCTGGCCAGCGAGGTGTGCGACTGGCGGCGGATCCCCACCGCCGGCATGTTCATGGCCTTCACCGGGCTGGTACCCAGCGAGGACTCCACCGGCGAACGCACCCGCCGGGGCGGGATCACCCACGCCGGCAACGGCCCACCTACGGGCCCAACTCGTCGAGGCGGCCTGGGCCTACAAGTCCCGCCCGGCCGCCGGCACGGTGATCAAGCGACGCCAACAAGGCCCCGGCCCCGACGTGATCGCCCGAGCGTGGGCCGCCCAGCTGCGTCTGTGCGGCAAGTTCCGTCGCCTCGATGCCCGCACGACCGACCGCAAGACCGTGGTCACCGCCGTGGCCCGCGAGCTCGCCGGGTTCGTATGGGCCGAGATGACCGCCTAACCCCCATGACCACTTCGACCATCTCGTTCACCCCGGGCTGGGTGCGAGCGAGGACCCCGCGATGCGCCGGGCATCCGCCGCTGCAGCACCGACCCTCGTGACGACCATGCCGGCGTCCCCGATCCCCGCGATCAGTATGAGGCAACTCGCTGCGCAACGCTCTCCCGCGACACCAACGCGCCTACATCAGTCTGACGGCCAGCCCACCAGCACCCGCCCGGCGCATGGCCGAGCCCCCGTCCGCGCCCCACCCGCCACCGGGCCGCCGGGGTGACCTAGCAGCCGCCCCGGCGTCAAGGTCGTTCGTCCTCGCTTCGCTGCGGGCGCTCCACCCTGATCCCAGGACCCCGTCGCCTGCTCAGCAGCATCCAAGCCCCAAACCTCCGGTTTGGCGCGCCCCACCATCAACCCGCGACACGCGCCCGGCCGCGCTTGACAAACCGTTCCACATCAGTCGTCGAGGGAGATGGGGGCGTCGAGGTTGATATCGAGGTCGAGGTCGTCGCCTTCGGGCCCATCGCCCTTGTCGCCGATGCCGAGCTGCTTACGGACCCGCTCGGAGATCTCGACCATGAGCTCTGGGTTCTCTGACAGGAAGTTCTTGGCGTTCTCGCGGCCCTGGCCGAGCTGCTCGCCGTCGTAGGTGAACCACGCCCCGGACTTCTTGATGAGGCCGAGGTCGACACCGACGTCGAGCAGCGACCCCTCCCGGCTGATCCCCCTGGAGTACATGATGTCGAACTCGGCCTGACGGAAAGGTGGAGAGCAGTTATGCGCCACCACATCGTTCGCCACGAACGAATGGTGCTCCGCGACCTCGATGTCGTAGATCGGCCGCCACTCTGTCGGGCTGACCGCCACCACCCGGTCGTACCAGAGGTCCTCCTCCACGACCGATTGCAGGAACTCGCTGTCGAGCGCCGACGCCAGCCGCTCGACACGGTCGCGCCGAAGCCGGCTGGGGCCGAGCACCTGACGCAACCCACCCGACGGGTCGCCGGCTCCGGCACCATCGCCGTCGCCCACTAGCTGGGCCGCCAACCGAGGGGTGACCCCCCGGCCCCTGAGATAGGCGAGCACCGGCTCGGTCTGGTTGGCCGGCAGATAGCCCCGCTGTGAACCCCGGTGGCGGCCCAGGGTCGGGTCGGCCAAGGCCTGGGTGAGCACCTGGCCCCGAGGGCCCCACATGGGGATCGCCTCGGCGAATCGCTGCACGTTGTCGATGCCGGAGACCCTGACCTCCCAGCAGGGTCGCGTTCCCTGGACCCGACGACCGTCGATCAGGCTCGGACGTTTCTGGCTCGGGTCGTAGCTCCGGACCGAACTGCCAATCCCCCACCGCAACAGGAGCCAGTGAAGCTGGTGGGCCAGCTGCTCCGACGTGGTGGTGAACCCGAGGCGCACCCCACCGGTCTGCTCCCGGCTGAGATGTCCGTCGGTCTCCCAGATGCCGAACAGCAGGTTGGCGACGACCTCAGCCGACACGTCGGCCGAGAAGAATGCCGCCGGGGCCCGCTGGTCGGGCGCCAGGCACCCATCGGGGCCGGCCCATCGGACGAGGTCGAGCACGCCGTTCTTCTCGCCGCTCCGATGCGAAATGTTCGCCTCGATCCCTCGCCGGCGCACCCCGCATCCGAGACCTGACGCGATGGCCGCCACATCGTCGTGCAACGACGGCTGAACGTTGAAGAAGGCAACGGGGGTCTTGCCGCCGACGTAGCCGTCGCCGATGAGGTAACCAAGTAAGCGGGCGTGATCGGGCGAAACGGGCTCGACGTCGCCGAAGCCAAGGAACCGCCGGGGCCGGGCGACGCGGTCGTCGACACCCAACTCGCCGGCCTCGCGCCAGCCGGTGTCGGTCAGCACCTTGTGGTCGGGAGTGACCCAGAGGGCTGTGCCGTCATGCAGGTGTAGCCCGATGACCTCGGCCTCACCCTGGTCGAACCGTTGGGTGATCGGCCGGACGACGAGCGAACCCAGCTTGTCGGCCGCCACCACCGCATCGCCGATCCCGTGATCGACGACATCCTCGATGAGGTGGGTCAGGCCGGTCGTCGGGTCGAACACGGTGGTGCCGGCGGCCACGCACTTGTTCTTCACCACCTTGGTGCGGGTGCGGTTGCCGATGACCTCGACGCCGTCCTTGATCGACTCGATGCGCCGGATGTCGATGCGGATCGACGAATAGAACTTGAGCGCCCGCCCGCCGGGGGTGGTCTCGGGCGAATTGTGCACCATCACCCCGTCGGCGAAGTAGTTGTGGCTGCCGTCGACCTCGATGTCGAAACGGTGCATGCTCCGCGTCGGCGGCTTGATGTGGATCCCGACGATCGGCATCGGCAACAGCTCCGTGCGCATCGGCCGGAACACCGGCTCGACCGAGAATCGGCCACGGAGCCTCGGTGGCAGCTTGTACTCCATCGACGGATGGACGAATGGGGCGATGAGGGCCTGAAGCTTGGCCGTCTCGGCCGTCGAGAACCGCAGCACCGCCTGGCCCGCCCGCTCGACGAGCCGGGGACGGATGTCCCAGGTGTCGCCCAGATAGGAGACCAGCCGCTCACGGGTGTCGGCCGACATGGCCTCGACGCAGACCTCGGCCCGGCCGCTTCCGCCGGCCGTGCGGCCCTGGAGGCCCTTGGACCGGAGGGTGAACCCGGCGTCGTCCATGTACCAGACGGCGAGCGACAACGGGGTGAGCCCCTTGAGGTAGTCGTCGCTGAACACCTTCTTGTCGCCGACATAGACGGCGTGGCGCAGCTCGGCCAGCTCCGGCAGCGGCTGGACATCGTGGAACACGGCACCCTTGGCGTCGGTGGACCGGCTCACCCGGACATTGGCGAACAGCGACGCCTTCCAGTCACCGTAGGCCACCTGCTGGGCGCCATGACCCCATCGCAGCCGGGCCCCGTTGGAGCTCCTCGTGGGCGAAACCGCGCCGTCGCCCATGAGCATGCCCAGCACGACCTCCCACTGGAGCTCGGCCAGGTGATGCGGCACGGCCTGCATGACCCTGTCGCCCACGGCCAGGTGCTGCGCCTCCCGCCAGCCACCAGGCGTGCGGACGAGGTGGTTGGGTGTGCAGCCGAACTGGGACCGACCGTTCTTGCCGCCGCGGGCCACGGTGAACTGGAGGAAGTGATCGGTGCGACCGTTGTCGAACCAGTTGACCACCCGCTTGGGGACAACGGCGTCGAGATCCGGATCGTAGGAGAGCACCTCGACCGGCAGGCGCTGGTTGACGATCTTGCCGATCTTCTCCTGGGTGCCGTCGGCCAGGGTGACCCGGGTGCCATAGGACAGGCAGCCGAACATCACACCGATCTTTTCTCGCAGCTGGTTGATGAAGATGCACACGGTGTTGGACCGGTTGAGGTTGGCCGTGAGCTTGCGCAGCGCCTGGGACATGAGGCGGGCCTGCAGGCCGACGTGGGTGTCGCCCATCTCGCCCTCGATCTCCGCCCGGGGCGTCAGGGCGGCCACCGAGTCGATGACGATCACGTCGATCGCCCCCGAGCGGATCAGGACGTCGGTGATCTCGAGGGCCTGCTCGCCCGTGTCGGGCTGGGAGATGAGCAGCTCGTCGATGTCGACCCCGATGGCCTTGGCGTAGACGGGGTCGAGGGCGTGCTCGGCGTCGACGTAGGCGCAGATGCCGCCGTTGCGCTGGGCCTCGGCCACCACGTGGAGGGCCAGGGTGGTCTTGCCCGATGACTCAGGGCCGTAGATCTCGGTGACCCGCCCCCGCGGGAGTCCGCCGACCCCGAGGGCCAGGTCGAGGGACAGGGCGCCGGTCGAGACGGCCGCGATCGCCATCTCCACCTTGTCGCCCATCCGCATGATCGAGCCCTTGCCGTACTGCTTCTCGATCTGGCTCACCGCCATCTCAAGGGACTTCTCTCGCTCCACCGGTTCTTCTCCTGTTGCCTGTGTCTCGTCTCCAGGCTGCGGTGGGAGCGCCGCAGCGACCGCTACCCGTTCACCCTACGAAGGGGGTATGACAGCGAAGGGGAATGACAGGAGTGTAGTTCCGAACGCATGTTCGGGCAAGCATTCTTGAACGAGGGCGGGTCGGGCAGGAGGGCTGCGGTCAGGACCGGGCCATGACCAGGTTGATCTCGACCTCGGTCGGCTCGTCGACCGCCACCGGGTGATGGGTATCGGAGATCCAGGCCAGCTCGCCGCCGATCTCGATGCTGGCCGCAACGGCGTAGCGATGACGGGAATCGAGGTCGGCCCGGTCGACCGTCAACGAGAACGGGATCGGCACCTGGTGCTCGACGGGGATCCGCCGTTCGGCCAGCGTGACCGAGGGGGCGTCGGCCATCGACACGTCGAGAACCCGGACGATGACGACGGCGTCCGGCGGCAACGCGACCCGCTGGCGATAGGTGACCCGGCCCGAGACCTCCACCTGTTCGACCCGCCGCAGCCGAGCCTCGCCGATCGTCAGGACGTCGCCGTCGATCGAGTAGGGCCGCGTCCCGGCCAGCGCGTCGAGGAACTTCTGCTCCTGCGCAATGGCCTCCTCGGGCCCGGCCATCAGCGTCGACCCCAGGTTCCCGAACTCGATCGAGTCGGTCGACGCCTCGTAGGACCCGAAGAACCGGTTGACGCCGCCGCGCCCCGTGACCCGGCCGTCGGCGCCGAACGCCACCGTCGATCGCACGCCTTCGACGGCCGGCGCGCCGCCGAGCGCATCCAGGCTCCACGCCGTTCCGCTCAGATAAGACTCTTCGTCGCCCACGTCGCCTCCAGATCCGTGGTCACGCTCGACGGCGAGGGTAGCCACTGCTCCGCCACCTCGGAGGGAGGGACTCCTAGCATCACCGGCCGTGGCGAGTGACCGGACGACCATCCTGTTCCCCAGCCGTCCCGTCCATCCGCTGCGGTCGCTCCTGCGCCGGATCGGCATCGCCGCGGTCGCCGTGGTGTTCATCGCCCTCGTCACCTACATCGGACGGGACGGCTATCGCGATGCCGACGGCAACCGCCTCACGATGCTTGACGCGTTCTACTACGCCACGGTGACGCTGACCACGACCGGCTACGGCGACATCACGCCCGTCGCGCCGTCGGCTCGCGCCATCACCGCGTTCCTCGTCACGCCGGTTCGCGTCCTGTTTCTCATCGTGCTCATCGGCACGACCCTCGAGTTGCTCACCGAGCGCTTCCGGGAGGCGCGCGCCGAGACCCGTTGGAGGAAGCGAGTGAACGATCACACCATCGTCGTCGGCCATGGCACCAAGGGCCGGGGCGCCATCGACTCGCTCAAGGCGTGCGGCACGGCAATCGTCGACATCGTCGTCATCGACAGCTCTCGGTCTGCGGTCGAGGAGGCCCGTTCGGCCGGACTGACGGCAGTCCATGGTGACGCCACGCGAAGCCCGGTGCTGGCCGAGGCCGAGGTCGAGCGGGCCCGGGCCGTCGTCGTGACCTCGCGGGGCGACGACACGGCGACGCTGGTCACCCTCACCGTCCGCGAGCTCAACCTGACCGCGACGATCGTCGCCGCCGTGCGCGAGTCCGAGAACGCCCACCTGCTCCTGCAGTCGGGGGCCGACACGGTCATCACATCGTCGGAGGCGGCCGGGCGCCTGCTGGGCCTGGCGACCGTACAGTCCGACGCCGTCGCCGTGCTCGAGGACGTCATCGAGGCGGGCGAGGGCCTCCAGCTCGGGCAGCGGCCGGCGGCGCCGACGGAGATGGGCGGACCGCCGCAGCCCGGTCCGGCTGAGCTGCCCATCGCGGTCGTGCGGGACGGTGTGCGGCTGTCGTTCGCAGACCCGGCCTTCCGGAGCCTGAAGGCCGGCGATGTCGTGGTGGTCCTGCAGGCGAACTAGATCGCTTCAGCTCGACTCGACCAGCCGGCGCAGGAGGGCCGCCAGTTCGGCCTGCTCCGTCGGGTCGAGCCGGTCGACCATCGGCGCGATGGCGCTCCGGCGCCGGGCGCTGGCGGACTCGATCACCTTGCGGCCCCGGCGGGTCGGGGCGACCAGGGTGACCCGGCGGTCGGTGGGATGGGCGGAGCGGGCCACGAACCCCGCGGCCTCGAGGTCGTCGACCAGCGACGTGGCCGACCTGGGCACGATGTCGAGGCGGGCGGCCAGGTCGCTCATCCGCATCGGTTCGCCCGCATCCACCAACCGGCGAAGCACCCTGAACTGCGCCCACGTGATGCCGAGCGGCTCGAGCTGCTCTCGGAACCGGTGCCGCAGTCGGTGGCCGACGTGCTGGACGAGGTCGGCGATCTCGCCCGCGGCGTCTGGTCGGGGAGCAGGCATGGAAATAAGCCTACCTCATAATGTGTTCAACTCAGTACTCTCGCCCACGACAGCAACCTCAAGAGATCCGCCCCATGCCGTCCACCGCTCCCCGCATCGCCGGTCACCAGACCATGCGGTCCTTCACCCAGGACCGGTCGGTCGCGTCCCACCGCCTCGCCCCTGGGACCCTCCGCCGCATCCTCAACTTCGCCCGGCCCTACCGACGCCAGCTCATCGTGTTCCTCGGGCTCATTCTTCTCGGGGCGCTCCTCGGGGGGGCCCCGCCCTTGCTGTTCCGGGCCATCATCGACGACGGCATCGCCCAAGGCCGCACGGGTCTGGTGGCCGCCCTCGCCGGTGGCGTCGCCGCCCTGGCCGTGCTGTCGGCCGGCCTCGGGCTGGTCGAGCGCTGGTACTCCGCCCGCATCGGCGAGGGGCTGGTGCACGACCTGCGGACCCAGGTCTTCGACCACGTCCAGCGGCTGTCGATCGGCTTCTTCAGCCGGACCCAGACCGGCGCCCTCGTCTCGCGGCTCAACGGTGACGTCCAGGGCGCCCAGCAGGCGTTCACGTCCACCCTGGCCAACGTGGTCGGCAACATCGTCGGCGTGGCCGCCACCCTCGCCGCCATGTTCGTCCTCTCGTGGCAGATCACACTGCTCGCCCTGGCGCTCCTGCCGCTCTTCATCGTCCCGGCCCGCCTCGTCGCGCCCAAGCTGCGCGTCATCACCCAGGAGCGCTACCGGCTCAATGCGACCATGGGGCAGACGATGACCGAGCGCTTCAACGTCGCCGGCGCCCTCCTCGTCAAGCTGTTCGGAGACCCCGATCGTGAGTCGGCCGAGTTCGGGGCTGCCGCCGGCCGGGTGCGAGACATCGGCGTCACCTCGGCGATGTACGCCCGAGTGTTCATGACCGCCCTGACCCTCGTGGCCGCCCTGGCGACCGCCGTCGTCTACGGGCTCGGCGGGGCGCTGGCGGTCTCCGGCGCAATCGGCGTCGGCACGCTGGTGGCCCTGGTGGCCTACCTCAACCGGCTGTACGGACCGCTGACCTCGCTCTCCAACCTCCAGGTCGACGTGATGACCACGCTCGTCAGCTTCGAGCGGGTGTTCGAGGTGCTCGATCTCGAAGCCAGCGTCGCCGACGCCGACGATGCCCGGCCCATTCCGACCGGGCCGCTCTCGGTCGAGCTCGACCACGTCTCGTTCCGCTACCCGTCGGCCGCCGACGTGTCGCTCGCGTCGCTCGAGTCGGTGGCCGCCCTGCCGACGGCACCCGGCCTCGACGTCCTCCACGACGTGTCCTTCGACGCGGCGCCGGGGACCATGGTCGCCCTGGTCGGCCCGTCGGGCGCCGGCAAGTCGACGATCACCTCACTGGTCTCCCGGCTCTACGACGTCACCGGTGGCCGCGTGCGCGTCGGAGGCGATGACGTGCGGGAGGTCACCCAGCGGTCGCTGCGTGCCGCGATCGGCGTCGTGCCGCAGGACGCCCACCTGTTCCACGACACCCTGCGGGCCAACCTGCTGTATGCCAAGCCGACGGCCACCGAGACCGAACTGGTCGACGCGCTGCGGGCGGCCCAGGTGCTCGACGTCGTCGAGGCCATGCCGGACGGCCTCGACACGGTCGTGGGCGACCGTGGGTACCGCCTGTCTGGCGGCGAACGCCAGCGGCTGGCGATCGCCCGGCTGCTGCTCAAGAACCCGACCATCGTCATCCTCGACGAGGCCACCGCCCACCTCGACTCAGAGTCGGAGGCGGCGGTCCAGCGGGCCCTGGCCACCGCCCTGGAGGGCAGGACCTCGATCGTCATCGCCCACCGACTGGCCACGGTCCGCCACGCCGACGAGATCGTGGTCATCGACGACGGTCGGGTCGTCGAGCGGGGAACCCACGTCGAGCTGCTGGCCGAGGACGGGCTCTACGCCGAGCTGTGCCGGACCCAGTTCGCCGACGCCGACGCCGGCCGCGGCGACCTGGCCGCCTGACCCCGCCCGAACCGGCGGTGGATCTTTCCCATTCATGGGAACAATCCACCGAACATTGCGCTATGGCAGGCGCACCGCGGCGACCGACTCGTAGCGGGCGCCCTTGGGGGACAGGAAGCTGCGGACGACGTGGACCTCGTCGACGGTCCACGCGGCGTCGATCGCCGACCCGAGCACGCCGGCCAGGTCGCGCCGCCGCACGCCCTTGAGCCGGGCCAGCGTCAGATGCCCGCTGAACGGGCGGTGCTCCGGCGGCCGGCCGAACCCGGCCGTCGCCTCGATCACCGCCGGGCCGATCGCCTCCAGCCCGGCGACCGGCACCGACACGATCCGCGGGTTGAGGAGCTCGGCCTCGCGACCGAGCCGGACGTCCACCGAGGCAAGCCCCAATCCTTCGATGGCCGAGACGATCTCGGGCAGCACGCCGTCGTCGACCTCGCCGATGAACCGCAGGGTCACGTGCCACTGGTCGGGCGTCGTCCATCGGGCGCCGACGACCACCGGACGCGGAACCGAGGCGACGACCGCCAGCACGTCCTCCGGCGGCCAGACCGCGACGAACAGCCGCATCAGGCCACTCAGGCGTTCAGATGCGCCTGCGCCCGGGCCCGGTCGAGCAGCCGCAGGCGCAGCCAGTTGAACGCCGAAATGCAGGTGAACTCGCGTACCTGGCGCCGGTCGCCTGGCAGCCGCACGTAGGTCGACTCGGCCTCGCCGTCCATGCATATTCCGATGTAGACGGTCCCGAAGGGTTGACCCTCATGCTCGTCCGGGCCGGCCACCCCGGTGACCGCCAGCCCGACGTCAGCGCCGAGGGCCTTGACCGCGCCGGCCGCCATGGCCTCGACCGCGTCGGCCGAGACGACGGGGCCGTCGGGCACACCGAGCACATCGCGCTTCACCGACGACGCGTAGCTGACGACCGAGCCGCGGAGCCAGCTGCTGGCCCCGGCCACGTCGACGGCCCGCGAGGCCATGAGGCCGCCGGTCAGCGACTCGGCCAGCCCGAGGGTCAGGCCCTGCTGGTGCAGCAGCACACCGACCGCGGCCTCGATCGTCTCCTCGTCGGCGCCGAACACCAGCGGGCCGAGCACCTCCCGCTCGGCCTCCTCCTCGGCGGCCAGCAGGGCCAGCACGGCGGCGTCATCGGCCGCCTTGGCCGTGATCCGCACCTTGATGCCCTCGATGCCACTGGCCAGAAAGGCGATCGTCGGGTTGCCCGCGGCGTCGAGGACCGCGATCCGACCGCCGAGCAGCTCGGCCAGCCCCGACTCGCTCTCGCCCCACGTCCGCAACACCCGGCTGCGGATGACCGCGGCGGAACCGGCCCGGCGGCGCAGGTCGGGAAGGATGGCGCCGTCGATGATCTGCCGCAGTTCCCGCGGCACGCCGGGCACGGCGTACAGCACCTTGTCGCCGATCGGGCAGATCAACCCCGGTGCGGTGCCGGGCTGCGGGTCGCTGATGACGACCGCCCCCGCCGGCACCTCGGCCTGGCGCAGGTTGCTGGCCGGCATGCGCCGACCCCTGGCCGTGAACATGGCCGTGATCCGGGCCGCGACCTCGTCGTCGAGCTCGAGCTCGACCCCCAT
>JBOGGX010000201.1:0-25773 GCA_050744245.1 Acidimicrobiales bacterium | reverse complement strand
GGCGGCGGAGGCGGGGGCGGCGGAGGCGGGGGCGGCGGAGGCGCCGCGGGAGGATCGGGCTCGCGGACCCCCTCCCATTCCAGGAAGACGGCGCAGGACCCACAGAACTCCGTGCCGTCGGCGTTGCGGTGGCCGCACCGCCGGCACACGATCATGCCGGCAGCCCTGCGAGCATCCCCTCGCACGTGCGGACCACGGCCCGAGCCGCCGTCTTCACGTCGACCGACGACAACGGATGCTCGGCGATGCGTGACCAGCGGTCGATCGCCTCCATGGCGAGGCCTCGCTGGTCGACCGGCGCGCCGCCGTCTGGCAGCGCCAGCCGGGTCGCCATCGCCGTGCCCCGACCGCCCAGCAGCCGTTCGAGCTCGCTGGCCTGGACGTCGTCCCGCAGCTCGAGCTCGCCCATCCAGAGCGAGTTGAGCAGCCGTATCTCGACGATCTCATGGGCGCCGGACGACGCCATCTCGAGCCGGCTCCTGAACCGCTCGGCGTCGGGCCATTGGGGCGACCGGAACAGCGTGCCCAGGGTGGCCAGCGACGACCGGGCCTTGAGGGCCCGGCTGCGCTCGGTGAGCTGCCAGTGCAGGACGGTCCGCAGCTGCCCGATGCCGCTGACCCGGATCAACTCGGCGGCCAGCGCCGGGCTCGACGGCGCCCGACCGGTCCGCACCGCCTCGATCGCGACCCTGACCCCGAACAGCCCCAGCCGATCGAGCAACCCTCGCCGGGCGGCCGCCGGCACCGGCAGGTCGGGCTGGTCGACGAGGAAGCGGTCGGCGCTCCACAGCAGGTCGAAGGGGTCGTGCTGCTGGTCGGTGGCGATCGTGGCCAGCTGCCGGAACTCGTCCTCCCGCAGGGTCGCCCCGGCCTGGGCCACCAGTCCGGCCACGGGCACGACGATGCGGCAGAGCTGGCGGACGCGCGGATCGCCCTGGTACCGGGCCGCGACCTCGCCCGCCGAGGTCATGGCCTTGAGCCGGCAGGCGCCGATCTCGTCGGCCCGCGACAGCACGCCGACCGCGTTCACCGGCGAGCCCCGGCCCTGGTCGTCGTCGTGGAACGCCTCCAGGAACCTGATGTCGGTGCCGTGGAGGTGCCGCATCAGGTAGAGGACAGCGTCGGCCGTGGTCGGCCGCTCGTCGTCGGTGGTGAGGAACTCGTAGGTGCGGGCCGACAGGTCGGTCGAGATCGAGCCGATGCCGGGCGTGTCGATGAGGGTTATCTCGGTGAGCCGGCTGGCCGGCCACCACACGTCGAGGTGGTCGATCTCCTCGAGGGGCAGGCCTCCGAGATCGATCTCCAGCGCGCCCTCCCGGCGGCGGAACGGGGCCTGGTCGACGCCGCCGTCCCTGCGGTGGAGGTTGACCCGGTAGGTGTGGGCGTTGCGATACCAGGTGACGAGCTTGGTGCACTCGCCGGCGTCGGTCGGCGCCAGTTCCTCGCCGACCAGGGCGTTGAGCAGCGTCGACTTCCCGGCCTTGACCTTCCCGGCGATGGCCACCCGCAACGGCTCCTCCAACCGGCGCACCGCGTCGTCGAGGATCTCGGCGCGGCCGGGATCGGGTGCGGCGGCCCTGGCGTCGCGCAGCAGGGCGGCCACCTCGGCGACCAGACCCGTCCCCGGCGCCCTGACGTCGGTCATGGCGCGCCCGCCCCGTTCTGTGGCGACTTTCGCGGGCTATACGCCCCCAAGTCGCCACAGAGGCGACTTGGGCTGGCTCTGCGAGCAGACGTCGACAGAGAACGGACGGTCATCGGGTCCCGCCCACGGCCGCAGCCGTCCGTTGGCCCACCGCCTCGAGCCGGCGCAGCTCGGCCTCGAGCTGGTGGCGGCGAACCTCCTTGGCCTCGGGATCGAGCCGCATGGCCAGCTCGGCCTGGGCCAGCGCCTCGGCCGACGAACGGTGCAGCGAACGGGCCCGGGCCGTGAACTCGTCCCGCAGGAGCCGCTGGGTCCGCCGCAGCGCGTCTCGGCACTCCTTGTTGACGACGAAGCTGACCTCGTCGATGTACTGGCGGAGGGCGGCCTTCGCCTGCTGCTGGCGCAGGGCGTGGCGACGCTTGAGGTCGTCGCGCACCGCCCTGCGGGCCAGACCGAGGCTCAGCACCAGCGCGACGGGGGTGACGAAGGGGAGGCCGATCAGCCCGCCGACCATGCCGAACATGAGGATGCCGCCGTAGGACCCCCTGGCCGCCGACAGGGCGATGGCCGACTTCGCCCCCTTCTCCGTGTCGAACGCCCCGCCGAGCTGGATGTCGTCGAGCGCGGCGAGCGGCGCGTCGATCGAGAAGGCGAGCGGCGCGTCGGCGTCCTCGCTGAACTGGCGGCCGACGAGCTCGGTCAGGTGGCCGGCCGATTCGAGCAGGTGGTCGTAGGTGGCGACGGCGGCCGCCGCCACCTGGCGGCGCAGCCAGCTCTCGAACTCGGCCCACGAGTCCTTGGGATCGCTCCGCTCGATGACCTCCTCCGCGGTCCGGGTGACGGTACGGAGCCGGGCCCGCAGATCGTGGTCGACGTCGGACACCAGGTCCTGGATGCCGTCGGCCAGCACCTGCTGCCACGGTGCGTCGTTGGCGCCCAGGGCCCCGGCGACCTCGGTGGCCCGGGTCAGGCGCTGCACCACCTGGCCCCCGCCCTCCGGCTCGGCGATGACCTCGGCCTCGGCCTTCAGGCCCTGCCGGAGCTGGTCGGTGGCGAACACGACCTCGGCCGCGGCGCGCGCCGCCTTGCTCGCGGCGCCCGGCTCGAGGACCTGCTCGCGCAGGTAGTCCATCAGCACCGGAAACCCGGACTCGGAGTTCATGGCGGCGTCGTTCACCGTCGTGGCCCGCATGCGGAGGAACGACGACACGGCGACCACGTCGACGTCGACCTCGGCCCGCCCCAGGTGACCGCGGTTGATCTCGACGATCCGCCGCCACTCCGGGTAGAGGTCGACCTTGGTGACCACGCACAGCAGCCGGGGGCAGCGTTCGAGGGCCAGCCGCATGAACGACAGCTCGGGCATGGTCAGCTCCTGCGACGCGTCGGTCACGAAGAGGACGGCGTCGGCCAGGCCGAGCACGCTGAGGGTCAGGTTGCCCTCGGCCGACTCGAGGCCGCCGACCCCTGGCGTGTCGACGAACGAGAGCCCGGAGCGGAGGACCCGCCGGTCAAGACGGATCTCGACCGAGCGGATCGACGCCCGCTGGCCGTCGGCCGCATCTCGCACGTACTCGCGGATCGACTCGAAGGGGATCGGCAGGTCCTCGGGTTCGCCCGACCCCGGCACCTCCTGGTGGACCACCACCCCTGGGGGATCGCCGAACCCGATGATCGTCGGGACCGCGGTGACGATGTCGTCGTCGACCGGGCACACCTCCGTGGCCAGGACGGCGTTGATCAGCGAGCTCTTGCCCTGCTTGTACTCCCCGACCACCACCACGGCCAGGTCGCGCTCGGTCATGCTCGCGCGCGCCGCGTCGAGCCGCTCGACCAGGTCCTGACGACCACGGCCGACGGCCGCCTGGCGCGTGCTGAGAAGCTCGAGCTCGAGCCGCTGGGTGGGGCTCAACTCGCCGCGATCGGGCGATGGCGTATCCGCGACGGCGTCCGCCGCCTCTGTGGTCACGGGTGCAGGATGAGGCGGAGGTCCGGCAATGTCCACCCCTTCGCTGGCGCTCCAGTCCAAGAAGGCATCACACTTTGCACAAAAGGACAGTCCCTGGGGGTTGCGGTGGCCGCACCGCTCGCACACGATCATCGTGTCGACATTCGTCGGATGTCGTGCCGCGGATTCACGGCTCGCCAAACTACCAAGGCTCCAAAAACGAACAGGAGAGCGTGAGGCGCTCGAGGATCGGCTGACATGGCCACATTGACCGCGGCGGAGATCTACCAGGTCTGTCTCCAGGCCGGGTTCACACCCGACCAGGCCGTCACCTGGACCGCCATCGCCATGGCCGAATCGGGGGGGCGGAACGACGCCCACAACCCCAGCGGCGAGGACTCGTGGGGGCTGTTCCAGATCAACGTCGACCCCGCGGTTCGGGAGAACCGGTGGGGTGACCTCACCGACCCGGTCACCAACGCCAGGGCCGCATTCGAGCTGTCGGGCAACGGCACCAACCTGCGGCCGTGGACGGTCACCCACGACCGCAACATGGGGACGGCCCACGACTACCGCCGCTTCATGGAGGAGGCGCAGGCCGCCGGCGGCGGGCTGTACGAGGGGAACTTCCTGGGTGTCGAGGGTTACCGAGGGGCCCCGTCGAGGATGCCGACCGAGGCCGCCCCCGATCCCCCGCCCTTCGTCCCGACGCAGTCGGCGGCCGTCGATCCCCGGGTCGGCCCCGACTCCGACCAGGACGGCCTCAGCGACCCGTTCGAGATGTCGAAGGGCACCGACCCGCTCCGCGCCGACAGCGACCTCGACGGGCTGACCGACGGTTTCGAGCTCAACCTCGGGACCAACGCGCTGGCCGTCGACAGCGACGGCGACGGGCTGAGCGACGGCTACGAGGCCCGCCTGGGCGCCAACCCGCTGGCGGCCGACACCGACGGCGACGGGATCACCGACGACCTCGAACTGGTGGGCCAGCGCAACCCGTTCGGCGTGGCCGGTGCCGGTGGCGCCGACTCTGACGGCGACGGGTTGATGGACACCGTCGAGACCGGGATGCGCACCGACCCGAACCGGGCCGACAGCGACCTCGACGGCCTCACCGACCAGGAGGAGGTCGACGCCGGGCTCAACCCGCTCGACGCTGACACCGACAACGACGGCTTCGTCGACGCCGCCGACATGGACGGCGGCGGCGGTCTGCTCGACCCGCTCACCCAAGGTCTGCCGGCCGATCTCGCCGGGGGTCCCCAGCTCCCGGGCTTCGGCGCCCTGCCCGTCGTCGGGCCGCCGGTCATGCCGGCCGGGCCCATGACCGCGGGCGCACCCATGACGGCCGGAACTCCGGTGATGCCGGGCGCGCCGGTGCCACCGGCCCCTCCGCCGATGCCCGGCGTGGTACCCGGCACGACGGCGGTCGACCCGACTGATGCCGTGGCGGCCGGGCCCGGAGCGGATCCGCAGGCCAGCGAGCAGCTACGAACCTTCCTCGACGTGGCGCTCGCTCAGACCGGCGACCCCTACGTCTGGGCTTCGGAAGCGGCGACCGACGACGCCGATCCGGACGCGTTCGACTGCTCCGAGCTCACACAGTGGGCGGCCGCGCAGGTCGGCATCGAACTCCCGGACGGCTCGTGGCTGCAGTACCTCGCGCTCAAGGAGCAGGGCGCCATCATCCCGGTGGAAGAGGCGGCCAACATCCCCGGGGCGCTGTTGTTCAACTTCACCACCGAGCCGACGCCGGGCGGCGGTCGGCCGTCATCGGCGCACGTCGGGATCAGCCTGGGTGACGGCACCACCATCGAGGCTCGAGGCACCCGCTACGGCGTCGGCAGTTGGGAGGTCGGCGAGCGTTTCACGTACGCCGCCGTGATCCCGGAGTTCGCCGGGCTGACCCCGGCCGACACCGCCGCGCTCGCCGCCGCGACGCCGCCGGCCAACCCGGCCGCGGGGCCCGACAGCGACTTCGACGGCGTCTCCGACCCGTTCGAGATGGGGCAGGGCACCGATCCGCTCCGGGCCGACAGCGACCTCGACGGCCTCACCGACGGCTTCGAGTTCTCCCTCGGCCTCAACGCCCTGCTGCTCGACAGCGACGGCGACGGGCTGAGCGACGGGTACGAGGCCCGCATCGGCGCCAACGCCCTCTCGGCCGACACCGACGGCGACGGCATCACCGACGACCTCGAACTGGTCTCGGCCAGGACCCCCTTCGCCGCGGCCAACGCCGCCACCGGCGCCGGCCCGGCCGGCGCACCAGACGCCGACGGCGACGGCCTCAGTGCGGCCCTCGAAGCGGCGCTCGGCACCGATCCCAACTCGGTCGACAGCGATCTCGACGGGCTCGACGACGACATGGAGCTGGCCGCCGGCACCAATCCCCTCGACGCCGACAGCGACGACGACGGCTTCATCGACGGGCTCCTCGACTTCTGATCGACGTGCCGATCACGCGCCCCTGTGGGCCCCGGCCGCGTCTGTAGCATCGGCCGGCCATGAGCTATGACCTCGGCGTCGATCTCGGAACGACGTTCACCGCCGCGGCCACCGCTCGTGGTGACCGGGCCGAGAACATCGGCCTCGGCAACCGATCGATTGCCGCGCCGTCGGTCGTCTACGTGCACGGCGAAACCATCCTCGCGGGCGAAGCGGCCAGTCGACGGGCGGCCACCGACCCCGATCACGTGGCCCGCGAGTTCAAGCGGCGGATGGGCGACTCGGTGCCGCTCATCCTCGGCGGCGCGCCCTACTCGCCCCAGCAGATCACGGCCTACCTGCTGCGTTGGGTCGTCGAACGCGTCACCGAGCGGGAGGGTGGCCCCCCGTCGCGCATCGCGCTGACCCACCCGGCCAACTGGGGCCCGTTCAAACGCGACCTCCTCCAGCAGGCGGTGCGACTGGCCGAGCTCGACGACGTCGTCCTCGTGACCGAACCGGAGGCCGCGGCGATCGAGTACGCCTCGCTCGAGCGGGTCGAGCCGGGGAGCGTGGTCGCCGTCTACGACCTCGGCGGCGGGACCTTCGACGCCGCCGTCCTGAGGAAGAACGGCGAAGGCTTCGAGGTTCTCGGGACACCCGAGGGGGTCGAGCACCTCGGCGGCATCGACTTCGACGAGGCCGTCTTCCTCCACGTGGTCCGCCAGCTGCCGAAGGACGCCTTCGCCGCCATCGATTCGGACAGCCCGGCCGCAACCACGGCACTCCAACGGCTGCGCCACGACTGTGTCGACGCCAAGGAGGCACTCTCGAGCGACACCGACGCCACCATTCCTGTTCTGCTCCCTGGCCTCGAGCGCGAGATCCGTCTGACCCGGACCGAGCTAGAAGACATGATCCGCCCGGCCCTGTTCGAGACGATCGCCGCCCTGCGGCGCGCCATGCGCTCGGCCGACGTCGACGCCGACGACCTGCACCGGGTCCTCCTCGTCGGCGGATCGTCCCGCATCCCCCTCGTGGCCGCGATGGTCAGCGCCGAACTCCATCGGCCGGTCGCGGTCGACACCGATCCGAAGAACGCGATCTCGCTCGGGGCGGCCCGGGCCGCCTCGCTCGTCGGGGCCAACGGCCATCACGGCGGCGCGGCGGTCGTGATGAGCCAGCCGGCGGCGCCGACAGCCGTTACACCGACCACCACTCCAGGCGCACTGTCACCCCCTCCACCCGTGGCGCCGGCCCCACCACGCGCCCAGCCGCCGCCCGGTCAACCCGTCGGCGGCCCACCGGACCGAGTGGGCAAGAGCAGGCGCCTCGGTCTCGTCCTCGCCGGTGTCGCCGCGGCCCTCGCCATGGTCGCAGCCGCCGCCTTCTTCCTCACCCGACCCGACGACGGCGCGGAGTCGACCGCCCCGACCACCACCGCGGCCGACGACGACCCGGTGCCGACCGGTGACCCGGAGGTCCTGTGGACGTTCGACACCGGTGGGCGCATCTCGTCGACGCCGCAGGTCGCCAACGGGCTCGTCTACGTCGCCACGCAGGTGTCCGACAAGGTCGTCGCCATCGACCCCGAGACCGGCGACGCCGCCTGGGAGTTCGCAACCGACGGCAGCGTGTTCGGCGCGACCGACGTCGGAGAGGACGGCACCATCTTCGTCGGGAGCTACACCGGGGCGATCGAGGGCCAGCCCGACACCGATGGTGAGGGGACGGTGTACGCCCTCGACGGCGCGACCGGCGAGCCGAGGTGGCAGTACGACGTCGGCGCCGTCGTCCAGTCGTCGCCCGCCTTCGTCGACGGGCTCGTCTACGTCGGCGCCGACGACAACCTGGTCTACGCCATTGACGCGGCCAACGGTCAGCCCGTCTGGACGTTTCCGACCGGCGGGATCGTGAGGTCGAGCCCGACGGTCGCCGCCGGCGTGCTCTACGTCGGCAGCAACGACGGCAACCTGTACGCGCTGGACCCGGCCACCGGCCAGGAGATCTGGCGGGCCACGGTCGGCCAGGCCGACTACGCCTCCCCCACCGTGGCCGACGGCGTCGTCTACATCGGCAACAACGCGGGCGTCGTCAGCGCCGTGGACGCAGCCACGGGTGGACCGGTGTGGACCTTTCCTACCGGCGGCACCGTGGGTTGCCGTCCGGCCGTCGCCGACGGTTCGATCTACTTCGGCAGCTTCGACGGCAACGTCTACGCCCTCACCACGTCGGGTGGGGGCGAGCGTTGGCGCTTCGAGGTGCAGCTGGAGGAGCCGCTGTTCTCGTCGCCCAGCGTGGTCGACGGCGTGCTCTACATCGGCAGCCACGCCCGCAAGATCTTCGCCATCGATGCGCCGACGGGCGACGAGATCTGGCAGTTCGAGACGGGAGGAATCGTCGGCTCGTCACCGACGATCGTCGAGGGCGTGCTCTACGTGGGGAGCGACGACGGGAATGTCTACGCCCTGGAACTGCCCTGAGCCGTGAACCGGGCGGGCGCTTCCGCCGGCACCGTCATGCGCCAGTCACGCTCCTTGAGGACGTCGAACCAGACGACGGCCTCGATCCGCGGCCGGTCACGGACGAAAGCCATCATGTCCCGCACCCACGCCGCCTTGTCGCCGCCGTCGGCGCACGACGCGGTCTCGGTGATCCACACCGGCTGAGAGCCGAGGGCACCAATGCGATCGAGGTCGCCGGAGAAGATCTCGTCGAAGGATCGCCAGCCACCGTGGTCGGGTGCGCCCGCGCCCCAGTTGTACCCGTCGAGGCCGAGGACGTCGACGTACGAGGCACCGGGGTAGTAGCGCTCGAACCGGTTGTCGACGGGGACGTCGGGGGTGTTGGGCGCCCACACCCACCGCACCCGGGTCGCCCCCGCCCGGCGGAAGATGCCGTGGATGTGCCGCCACCCGGCGACATACAGCTCCGGGGTGTTGCCGGCGATGCCGCCGGCCCACGGGTACCAGGTGCCGTTCATCTCGTGCATCGGGCGCAGCCAGACCGGTCGGTCGATGTCGGCCAGCCCCGAGGCCCAGGTCTCGACGTACCGATCGTGGGTGCCGTCGACGATGCGCCCGAGGGCGAAGCCTGGCTGCTCGAACCCGGCCGGCGGCGCCCAAGGCTCCCAGGTAAGGAGCACCCGCCGGCCGTCGGCGACCGAGGCCTCGATCCAGTCGGTTCGAAACGCCGCCGTGTCACGGTCGCCCCAGGCCTGGAAGAGGTGGACGATGTCGAGCCGACGCCCGATGGCGGTCTCGAGCCGGTGGAAGCCGGCCATGCTCTCGTACGGCGCCGGCGGCGAGTGGGCGCCGAGCAGCATCGTGTCAGTTGGGCCCGCGCCGGGTGATCGTGGGCTCGAGCGAGACGATCACCGGGCTCGCACTCCAGTGGGGCGCCGCCACCGCATCGCTCATGGCGGCGGCCGAGGCGCCCACCAGGCTGAAGTCGATCTCGCCCTCATAGGGTGTGTCGAACCAGACGACCGCCTTCAGCAGCGGATAGTCGCGCGCAAAGCCGGCCATGGCGTCGCGGATCCAGGCCGCCTCGTCCCCTCCCATCGGCACCGTGCCGATCTCGGAGATCATGATCGGCTTGCCGAACGCCGCGAGGGTGTCGTAGGTCGACCGGAGGATCTCGTCGGCGCTCTTCCACGTCGACCACTCCTCCGCCGCACCCCAGTTGAAGCCGGAGTACGAGACCCAATCGACGAACTCCGGTCCAGGGTAGAACCTCGCCGGGTCGATCTCGGCCACACCTTCGCCACCGGCGGCGTTCATCGACCACACCCACGAGACGTTGTGGGCGCCGGCCTGCACGAACCGGTCGTGCACGTGGCGCCAGGCCTGGACGAAGAGCTCGGGCGTGTTGCCGTTCTCGGTGATCGACCACGGGTACCACCAGCCGTTCATCTCCTGCATGAACCTGATGATGACCGGCCGGCCGTAGGTGGCTGCGCCCTCGGCCCACGTGTCGATGTAGTCGTCGTAGGTGCCGTTCACCATGAGCTCGAGACGTGCGCCGGGTTGATCCGGATCGGCGTAGGCACCTGGCGGCTTGGCCCACGGCTCCCACGTGATCATGGGCACCGCGCCCTGGGCGGTCACGAGATCCAACCAGTCGCCCCTGAACCGGGTCTCGTTGCTGCCCCACTGCTGGAACCACTGGACGATCTGCGGCCGATGGCCGTGCTCGGCGGTCCATTCGTCGACGGCGGTGGGAGCGCTCAACAGGTTGGGGTTGGCCACGCCGAAGTAGGCGCCCTGCTCGGGCGGCTCGAGCTCGAAGAGTTTCGGGGACGACGTGGCCGACGGGACCCTGGTCCGCCACAGGGGCGCGGCCGCCTCGGTCGCATCCGACGAGGCCGGCATGGCGAGGGCGGTGCGCCCGGTGGGCGATGAGTCGATCGGGCCGACGAACAGTGCCGGCAGCGCCAGCGACACGACACCGAATCGGACGATCTGACGGGCGCTGCTGGTCACCAACTGGCGTTCGGTGAGGGCGAGCAGGGGCGCCGCCAACTGGAAGCCGACGTAGCCGCACCAGAACAGGGCGATGACGGAGTACCGCGGCCCGCCTCCGAGGGTCTGCACGATGCTCGCGCCGGCCAGCACGAACCCGATCGCCTGCGGCAGCATCAGCACCGAGAACCGCTTCTGACGGTCCTTGTTCGTCACCCGGCTCCGGAACCGGATGCCGGTCGTGGCCCTCACGATGGCGAACAGGTACACGGGCGAGGCGAACAGCGCGCTCTGCACCGTGCGGATCGCGCCGCGGACGCCGGTGTGGGCCACGAGAAAGAGCGCGAGCGCCAAGAGGAAGGGAGCGGAGTAGCTGATGTAGGTCGACACCGATGGGGCGTCGACCACCGAGACCCCCCAGAGCAGGTACAGCGACGGGGCGACGATGAAGGCGGCCTGGCAGGCGTTGAACAGGTAGCTGCTCGTCGTGTGGAAGTAGTGCAGCCGATGACGCCACGACAGACCGCGACGCCGCAGCGGGTTGTCGAAGAGGAGGATCCGCAGGCTGTCGGTCGCCCACTGCAGCCGTTGGTTGAGGTACTCGGCGGCGGTGAGCGGCGCCGTGCCGTGGGTGAGCGCCCGAGGGTGGTAGACGCTCCGCCAGCCCTTGGCGTGGAGCAGGTAGGAGGTGTGGAGGTCCTCGACCAGGTTCCACTCGCTGAAGCCGCCAACCGAGTCGAGCGCCGCCCTCCGGTAGACGGTCCCGTTGCCGCACGACATGGCGCAGCCGTCTGCGTCCTTGGCCGGCTGCAGCGACCGATAGAAGAACCTCTCCTCGTTGTTCAGCGTGTCGTGGTCGTCGCTGCTGAAGCTCTGGAGTGAGCACACGAAGGCGACGTCGCCGTCGGCCAGGTAGCCCAGCGTCTGGTCGGCCAGGTCGTCGTGGGCGATGTGATCGGCGTCGATGGTGGCAATGAACTCGCCGTCGGTGTGGGCCAGGGCGTGGTTGAGGTTGGCCGCCTTGCCCCGGCCGCCCGTCGTCCTGGTCAGGCAGGTGACGCCGTGACGGGCGGCGAGGGCGTCGATCTCCTCCCAGCCCGGCTTCCGGGCGATGGCCCCGTCGTTGAGGATGTAGGTGCGGTGCGGATAGCTGATGGCCTTGGCCGCCACCAACGTGCGCTCGACCATCTCGACCGGTTCGCCGCAGACCGTGATGAAGATGTCGAGGGTCCCGCCGGGCGGCTCGGACGGTCCGGCCCGCCACCGGCTGCGCAGCAGGACGAGGGAAATCATGACGAGCCCTACGAACGAGATCAGCTCGACGGCGAGGAAGGCCACCCCCAAGGGGCCCGTGCCGTCGAGCGTGCCGAACCGCCAAGAGAAGTAGCGAACGCCGGCGAGGATGGCGACGACCGAAAGCACTCTGCCCATGCACAGTCTGACGCGGCTCGGTCGGCGCCTGATACCAGCGGACACGACCTGCGTGTGGTTACCCGCCCGCTGAGCCCGCCGCCACATCGCCGCGCAGCGTAGTCAAACGACAGTTTGGGTCAGAAGCGTTGATGCTCGAGGTCGCGGCGCTTCACGCCATTTGGTCGCGCGCGAGCACGGCTCCTGGCTCGATGACCTGACCGTCGGGCACGACCTCGAAGGGTCCGACAAGGGCGCCCCTCACGCTGGCCCCGGCCCCGATGCGGGCACCGGTCATGATGACGGAGTCGCACAACTCGGCCCTTCGCTCGATGACCGTGTGCGCTCCGGCCACGGATCGGCGGACGATCGCTTCCGGGTGCACAACGGCGGTGGGGTCGATCCCGTCGATCCGGACGGGCCGGCGGCCATCGATCAGGTCGAGCTGGACCTGGAGGTAGTCCTCTGGGGTACCGGTATCGATCCAGTAGACCCCGTCGTCGTTGACCGCCCACATCGCACCATCGGCCGCGAGCTCGGGGAACGTCTCACGCTCGATCGAGACGCCGCGGCCGAACGGGATCCGCTCCAGCACCGACGGGTCGAGCACATAGGTCCCGGCGTTGATGAGGTGACTGGGCGCCTCCTCCCGGGCCGGCTTCTCGACGAAGCGCCGCACCCGGCCGCCGGCGTCGAGGTCGACCACGCCGTAGCGGGAAGGGTCGTCGACCTCGTGGAGGGCGATGGTGGCCTCGCCGCCATGCGATGCATGGACCGCAACCATGGCCGACAGGTCCAGGTCGGTGAGCACGTCGCCGTTCACGACGATGAAGGTGTCGTCGATGCCGGCGTCCGTCGCCGCGAACCTGATGGCACCGGCCGTTCCGAGTGGCTCGGACTCGACCGAATAATGCAGGTCGGCGCCGGCGCAGCGCCCGTCGGGATAGCGGTCCTGGAACGCGTCGGGTCGGTAGCCGAGGGCCAACACCACGTCGTCGACGTCGTGGTCCACGAGGTGACCGACCACCCACTCGATCATGGGCCGGTCGACGATCGGCAGCATCTGCTTCGGCACCGTGTTCGTCAGCGGTCGGAGGCGGGTGCCGAACCCGCCGACGAGGACGACCGCCCTCATCCGAGCGCAGTGGTCGTGGTCTCCGCCGGAAGGGTGGTGTCGGTCGGCACCGTCGTCGTCGCACCGGGCAGGGTGGTCGTGGATGCCGTTGGCGACTGAACGACATCACTGAGCTGGTCGAGCGTTGGGACGCTGTCGGGGGCAGGGATGGCGGCGTCCTCGGGCAGGAACGCGATGGTGAACGCCTCCCGGTCGTTGCGGAACCGGATGTTGTCGAAGTCGTCGGTGTAGATCTGCGACGGGTTCTCGCCGCTCGCGGCCTGCTCCGCGCTGTCCCAACGTGCGACGACCACGCGGGCGTCCTCGTCCTCGCACGTGTCGGTGCCCTCCTCGAAGGTGGTGCCGTCGGGCAGCACGATCGTCGTGTCGGTGACCTCGAGGTTGATCGTGTCGAAGAACCGTCCGAGGTCGGCGTTGTGGCCGGCGGCGCTGTCGAGGAACGGATGGATGTGGATCACGTTGTCGCCGTGGGTGTGGATCCCGGTCAGGTCCTGCCCGTTGAAGTCGTTGTCGGGGGGCTGCACGGTGCCGCAGATGTTGATGCGGTAGGCGGCGTGCCAGTGGTCGGTCGTGAGCGGCTGGGCGACGGCCCGCCGCTCGGTGGCGGCGTACGCGATGAGGCCGAAGCCGCCGAGGAGGACGACGATGATGATGAGCGGAAAGCCGATGTTGCGGCGCTGCCCCACCCGCTTGCCGCCCGCGGCCCGCGCCGCTCGGGCCACCTTTTTCGACGAAGAAGCCTTACCCATCGCTCATCCCGTGGTCGTCATGGTCAAGGGCGAACCACGCTATCCGCTGGCGAGCGCCGACCGGTACGCGGCCACCATGCGCCGTGCCGTCTCGGCCGGGGTGAGCCACGCCACCCGCCGTCGCCCGGCGGCGGCGAGCCGTGACCGGAGGTTCTGGTCGTCGAGCAGCCGGGTCATGGCCGCCGCCCAGCCGTCCACGTCGTCCGGGTCGACCAGCAGGCCGGCGTCTCCGACCACCTCGGGCAGGGCGGTGGTGTCCGACGCGATCACGGGGCAGCCCAGCGCCATGGCCTCGGCGACCGGGAGCCCGTAGCCCTCGTGGCGGGAGGGAAACGTGAGCGCCGTGGCCCGGCGGAGGAGCCCGTCGAGGTCGGGCCGGGGAATGCGCCCCGGCCGCCGAATCCGAGCCTCGAGCCGGAGCCGGGCGATCTCGCGCCGCACCTCGGGCTCATCGGAACCAGCTCCCCCGGTGAGGACGAGCGACACCTCGGGATTCACCTGAGCCACCTCGCGGAACGCCCTGATCAGCATGACGTGGTTCTTGTGGGGATGGGTGATCGCGGGGTACACGAACAGCGGCGCGCCGGCGTTGGCTGGGTTGTCCGGCGGCACGTCCTTTGGCAGGTCAATGGGCCCTGGTACCACCATGACCCGGTCCGGTTCGAGGTCGAAGCGGTCGATGACGAGCCGGCGCACGTAGTCGCTGAGCGTGGCGACGAGGCGCGCCTTCCGAGCCGAAGGGCCGAGGCGGCGCTTCAGGTACGCGGACTTCACCCGGCCGAAGTCCTGGGGCCGGACGATCGGCTGCAGGTCGTGGATCGAGACCACGGCCGGCCGGGTCACCACGTGAGGAATCGTGTTGGCCGGGTGGTGGACGAGGTCGAGGCGCCGCCGAGCGCTGGCCCGGGCCAGCCAGGTCGCCTCCAACGCGATCCGGGCCGGCGGGTGGTCTCCGGAGGTGGGCGCCACGATCGTCTCGTGGGCTGCCGCGAGCTCCGGGTAGGCCGCCGGGAAGCGACGGTTCACGAACAGGGTGAGCTCGACCTCGTCGGCCGCCTCGGTGTCGAGTGCCCCCAGCAGGCGGCGCACATAGTCCTCGGTGCCGCCGACGCGACCCGGCTTGAGGTAGAGGAGGTTGACGCCGACCCGCAGGCCGCTCACTGGTCGACAGCCTCGGTGTACACCGCGGCCATCAACTCGGCCGTGCGGTCCCAGGTAAACGTCGCGGCCCGGGCCCGTCCGGCATCGGCCAGCCGCTCGGCCAGATCCGGCCGGTCGACGACCTGGGTGATCGCGGCGGCGATGGCATCGACATCGAGCGGGTCGACGAGGAGGGCGGCGTCGCCCGCCACCTCCTCGGTCGATGTGCCGAGCGAGGTCACCACGGGGGCGCCCTGGGCCATGGCCTCCAGGACCGGCAACCCGAAGCCCTCGCGCAGGCTCGGATAGACCACGACGGTCGCACCGGCATAGAGCGGACCGAGGTCGCCGGCTGGGACGAAACCGAGAGCGTGAGCGCGGTGGCCGAGCCGCCCGAGCAGGGCGTCGATCTGCTCGTTCCAGCCCTGCGGACCGGCCAGGACCAGATCGAGGCCGGCCCGATCAGCGCGGCGGAAGGCCTCGATCACGCGAGGCAGGTTCTTTCGAGGTTCGACGGTCCCGCAGAACAGGACGTACGGACGCCCCAGTCGGTGACGCCGACGGGCCTCCTCGACGTCGGCCTTGGAGGCCGGCGTCGCCCGCACTCCATACGGCACGAGCCGCAGACGATCCGGGTCAAACCCGGCAGCCAGACACTCGTTCATCGTCGCCTGCGATGGGCAGGTGACCAGTCTGGGCTCCCGACGAGCGAGTTTGAGGGCCCTTCGGAAGAAGCGGACGCCCCGGCGGGTGAAGTGCTCCGGGTAGGCCAGGAACGACAGGTCGTGGACGGTGAGCACCAGCGGGGCCCGGCAGGCGGGCACGGCGATGATCGTGCCGTGGACAACGTCGACGGGGCCCGTCGCGTGCTCCACCGGTGGCCACCGCAGCTTGTGCCAGCCCTCGAACATGGCGAGGGTCGGCAGTGGCAGGTGGGCGATCGTCGCGACCGGAGGCGCCCACGCCGCCGGAGGAGGCCGGCGGTGGCGGGCGGCGACGCCGACAACGTCGACCCCGAGCTCGGGTCGCGCCGCCAGCGCCCCGAGCAACTCGTTCGTCACCCGTGCGGCCCCGCCCGGGACCTCGGCCCACGACTGCTCGACGGTGACCGCGACCCGCATCACTTGCGGTCGGCGATGGGCAGCTGCCCGCCGGAGCGCCGGAACGCGAACCCGTACAGCGGCCGCCGGGCGGCCACCGGCACCAGCCGCCACGTCGCCCGGAGCAGGACGTTTCGAACGAACTCGAGCCGAGAGGTGAAGCCGAGACGGCGCATCCGGACCTGCAGGTCGACCTCGTAGCGAGCCAACCGCCATCCACCCCGACGCTCGTAGGCGCCGGCACCGACTCTGTAGAGCAGGAGCGGTTGCGCCACGTTCGCCGACCTGGCTCCGCTGGCCAGCATCCTGACCCACAGCCAGTAGTCCTCGAGGCTGCCCAGGTGTTCGTAGCCGCCGGCCCGGGCCACCGCGGACCGCCGGAGCACGACGGTCGGGTGGTTGAACGGCGAGTGGAACCGGGCGAACCGAACGATCTCCCGGTGGGCGACGGGCGGACAGCGGACCCCGTGGAGGTCGTGCTCGTCCCGGCCCATCTCGGTCAGGGCGGAGCCCACGATGTCGAAGCCGTCCTCGACCATCGGCACCTGGCGCTCGAACCGTGCGGGCAGGGCGATGTCGTCGGCATCCATGCGGGCCACGATGTCGTGCTGGGCCGCGGCGAGACCGGCCTCCAACGCCCATCCGAGGCCCTGATTCACGGGCAGCTCGACATGGTTGACCGGCACCGTCGACCCGCTCACCAGTTCCTTCAAGCCCCGGGCGAGCGGCTCGGGCACGGGTCCGTCCTGGACGATCACCACCTCGTCCGGAGGGCGGTGCTGCTCTGTGGTCACGCTGGTGAAGGCGCGGCCGAGGAACTCGACATCGTCGCCGGCCCACACGGGGAGCAGCACGGAGAACGGCTCGGGAGCCACTGCGGCAGGCATGGTAAGGCGGCCGCGCCGCGTCGCGGTCGAAGGTCAGCCGGCGGGCAGGCTCCTGAAGTACTCGGCGGTCCTCGCCAGCGCCTCGCGAACGGGCACCGCCGGCTCCCAGCCCAGCCGCGCACGAGCGAGCGTGATGTCGGGGCGGCGCTGGGTCGGGTCGTCGACCGGCAGCGGCTCGAAGACGATCTCCGAATCCGATCGCGTGACCTCCAGGACGAGGCGAGCGAGCTCGACGATCGTGAGCTCCTGCGGGTTGCCGAGGTTGACCGGCGCGTTGATGTCGCTGTCGAGCAGCAGCAGGAAGCCGGCCACGGTGTCGGCGACATAGCAGAAGCTCCGGGTCTGGGCGCCGTCCCCGTACACGGTGAGCGGCTGGCCGGCGATGGCCCGCACCAGGAGGTTCGAGACGACCCGACCGTCGTCGGGCCGCATCCGGGGACCGCACGTGTTGAAGATGCGGGCGATGCGCACCTCCATGCCGTGGTAGTGGTGGTACGCCATGGCCATGGCCTCGGCGAACCGCTTGGCCTCGTCGTACACCCCCCGGGGGCCGATGGGGTTGACGTGGCCCCAGTACGTCTCGGGTTGCGGGTGCACCTGTGGATCGCCGTAGACCTCGCTCGTCGACGCGAGGAAGTAGCGGGCGTGCTTGGCCCGGGCCAGGCCCAGGGTGGCGTGGGTGCCCAGGCTGCCCACCTTGAGCGTCTGGATCGGCAGCTCGAGGTAGTCCATGGGCGAGGCCGGGCTGGCCAGGTGCATGACTGCGTCGACCTCTCCCGGCACCCAGATGTACTGGGTGACGTCGTGGCGCACGAAGGTGAACCCGGGCCGCCCGAAGAGATGCTCGATGTTGGCCATCCGGCCGGTGGCCAGGTTGTCGATGCAGACGACCTCGTCGCCCCGGTCGAGCAGGGCGTCGCAGAGATGCGATCCGAGGAAGCCGGCGCCTCCGGTGACGACGACCCTGGCCATCGGCCGACGGCCCCCCGCCTCAGCGGCGGCCGATCCCCTCGTACTCGAAACCCTTGCGGCGCATGGCGTCGCGGTCGAGCAGGTTGCGGGCGTCGACCACCCGGCGGGCGGCCAGCGCGGCCCCAGCCTTGTCGAAGTCGAGCCAACGGAACTCCTCCCACTCGGTGAGCACGAGCAGGACCTCGGCGTCCTCGCACGCCGCGTACGGGTCGCCGACCACGTCGATGCCTTCGAGCGCCCGCGCCTTGTGGGGATCGATCGGGTTGGCGACGGTCGGGTCGAACGCCCGCACCTCGGCACCGGCGCCGAGGAGCCGCCGGACCACGGCCAGGGCGGGCGACTCGCGCAGGTCGTCGGTGCGAGCCTTGAAGGTGAGGCCCCACACCCCCACCCTCTTGCCCCGGAGGGAGCCGCCGGCCAACGTGGCCGCCTTCTCGGCCACCCGGTCGAGCTGCTGCTCGTTCACCGCGACCACGCCCCGCAGCAGGTCGAAGTCGTAGCCGGCCTCCTCCGCGATTCGGATCAGCGCCCTCGTGTCTTTCGGGAGGCATGAGCCCCCCCAACCTGGACCGGGTCGGAGGAACTCCGAGCCGATCCGCTTGTCGTAGCCGACGCCGAGCACCACGTCGTTCATGTCGGCCCCCACCGCCTCGCACACGGCCGCCAGCGCGTTGACGAAGCTGATCTTGGCGGCAAGGAACGAGTTGGCCGCGTACTTGATCGTCTCGGCCGACGCCGGGTCGGTGACGATCGTCGGGGCGGTGATGCCGAGGTAGAGGGCTTGGACCCGGATGGCTGCCGCCTGGTTGTCGGCGCCGATGACGATCCGGTCCGGGTGCAGGAAGTCGTGGACGGCCGAACCCTCCCGCAGGAACTCCGGATTCGAAACCACGAAGACGTCGTCGCGGCCGAGGACCTGCTCGACCACGCTGGTCGAACCGACGGGCACGGTCGACTTGTTCACCACCACGGCCTCGGCCTCGAGGACGGGACCGATCTCACGGGCGGCGGCCTCGATGTAGGAGAGGTCGGCCGACCCGTCGAACCGCATCGGCGTCGGAACGCACAGGTAGACGAACTCGGCGCCGCCCACGGCGCTGGCCGCGCCGACCACGAACTTCAAGCGGCCGTCGCTCATCGCCTCCCGGACAATGTTGTCGAGACCGGGCTCCACGATGGGGATCTCGCCCCGCTGGAGCCCGGCGACCCGCTCAGTGTCGATGTCGGCGCACACCACCTCGTGGCCGATGTGGGCGAAGCATGCGCCCGTCGTCAGGCCGACGTAGCCACACCCGACGACGGCGATCTTGCTCGGCATTCTCCCGCGCTTCCTTTCGATCGGAGATCGACGCACCACAGTACGGCTCGACGGCCGATCCGCTGAACCACTCTCTGCTGGGTTAGCAGTCGACCTCGGCCGGAGCCTCGGGCACCTCGCCCACCACCGACGTCGTCGACGGCTCGGCCGGGTCTATGGGAGCAGCGACGATCGGCGCCGCTTCCCGCGGCGTCGCCAGCACACCGGCCCAGTCCGTCCCGACGACCACCACCACCGGACCGGCGTCGAGATCGTCGACCGGTTGCATCGAGGCGCCGGCGGCCAGATGGCTGGCGACGAGCGCGGCGTGGGCCTCGAACCCGGGCTCATACCTGACCACCGTGCCGGGGAAGTCGAAGCGCTCGGCGTCCCCGGTCGTCCCCGGAGGAACCTCGAACCCCACCGCCTCGAGCTCGGCAACCGCGGCGCTCGCGGCTCCGCTCTGACCGGTGCCGTTGAGGACGGCGACCTGCACCCCCGTCGGCGTCAGGTCCTCGCCCGGAGCCCCCCGGAACGCGTCGAGCACCGGTTCGGCATGGCGCTCGACCAGCCGGAGCACCGCGGCGCCGCCGACCACGTCGTCGACGACGGGCAGCGAGTGCATGGTCAGGGTGTCCGGGTTGAAGTCGCCGAAGCGCCGGCCCAGGTCGACGAGGTCGTCGACGGTCAGTTCCTCGTCGAGGCGCACGCTGCTGATCCCCGCGTCGATCAGGTGGCGCAGCACCAACGGGTTGCGAGCGCCATGGGAGATCGCCGTCTCGAGCGCCCGGCGGATGAAGTGCTGTTGCCGGCTGATCCGACCGAGGTCGCCCGTCCCGTCGACCTGCCACCGGCCGTCACGGAGCGCCTGGTACGCGCGGGAGCGGGCGTAGGCCAGCGCCTGCTCGGGACCGAGCACCACGCATCCAGCCTCCGGGACGTCGAGACCGGACCGATCGTCCCGCGCCGGCTCGGGGAAGTACACGGGGATGCCGCCGACGAGGTCCACCAACTGCTTGAACCCCTCGAGGTTCACCGAGACGAAGTGGTGGATCGGAACGCCGTAGCCCTCCTCGATCGTGGCCACGAGCAGCTCGGGGCCGCCGTACTGGATAGCGGCGTTGATCCGGTCGCGACCCACTCCTGGGATGCGGGCGTAGAGGTCGCGGGGGAACGAAAGGAGCAACGCCTGTTCGGACTCGGGGTCGATGCGGATCACCATGATCGTGTCCGACCGTTCCGACGAGCCCAGGTCGGGCCGGTAGCCGGGCTCGCCCGGCGGCGCGTTGTCGACCCCGATGATCAGGTAGTTCTCCGGCTGCCCCGGTGCGACCGCGTCATCGGCCAGGACGGTTCCCAACTCGACGCGTCGAATGTCCGTGGAGCGGGAGTAGACGTAGCCCAGTCCTCCGGCAGCGGTCAGAGCGAGCAGGATCAGCACGACGTTCAGGGCGATGACGAGCCGCTGAGGCCACGTTCGGTGCGCACGGTCGACGGGATCCTGGCCCATCCCTACTCCACGGGTAGACCCAGGTCGCGGCTGATGACGAGGCGCTGGATCTCGCTCGTGCCCTCCCCGATCTCGAGGATCTTGGCGTCGCGGTAGAACCTGCTCACCGGCGTCTCGTCCATGAACCCGTATCCGCCGAAGATCTGGGTCGCTTCCCGGGTCGCGGTCACGGCCGCCTCGGTGGCATAGAGCTTGGCCATCGCCGCCGCCGGCTTGAACGGCTTGCCGAGGTCGCGGAGCCACGCCGCCTTGTGCACCAGCGCCCGGGCGGCCTCGGCCATCACCGCCAGGTCGGCGCACTTGAACGCAACGCCCTGGTTGGCGCCGATCGGCCGGCTGAAGGCGTGGCGTTCCCTGGCGTAGGCCGTCGACTGCTCGAGGCAGGCCTGGATGGCACCGACGGCCAGCGCGGCGATGGCCACCCGCCCCTCATCGAGGATCTGGAGGAACTGGGGGTAACCCCGGCCCCGCTCACCGAGCAGGTTCTCCGATGGAACCCGGCAGTCGACGAAGGTCAGCCCGTGGGTGTCGGAGGCGTGCCAGCCCATCTTCCGGTAGGGCGGCTGCACCTCGAACCCCGGGGTCCCCGCGGGAACGAGGATGGCGCTGATCTCCCCGGGACCGGTGCGGGCGGTGATGGTGACGACCGACGTTATGGGGGTGCCGGAGTTGGTGATGAACGCCTTCTCGCCGTTGATCACCCACTCGTCGGTGTCCTCGTCGGCGAGCGCGGTGGTGCGGGTGCCGCCCGCGTCGCTACCCGCCTCCGGCTCCGTGAGGCCGAAGGCCCCCAGGGCCCGGCCGGCGCACATACCGGGAAGCCAGCGCTGCTTCTGCTCCTCCGATCCGAAGTGGAAGATCGGGCTCGCCCCGAGGCCGACGGCCGCTTCGAGTGTGATGCCGAGGGACTGATCGACCCGGCCGATCTCCTCCAACGCGACACAGAACGTGGTGAAGTCTGCGCCGCCACCGCCGTACTCCTCGGGGAATGGCAGGCCGAAGAGTCCGAGTTCGCCCATCGCCAGCACCGTGTCGACCGGGAAGGTGTAGTCGCGGTCCCACCGCTCGGCGTGCGGCGCGATCTCGGCCTCGGCAAAGTACCGCACCACCTTGCGGAACGCCTCCTGCTCGTCGGTGAGCTCGAAGTCCACGTCGTCCTCCTGCGGTTTCGCCGCCGATCGTATGCTCGGCCGATGCCAGACCAACCCGTCGTGTGGCTCAACGGCGAGCTCGTGCCCGAGTCGGAGGCGGGCATCTCGCCGTTCGATCACGGGCTGCTGGTGGGCGACGGCGTGTTCGAGACGTGCAAGGTCATCGGCGGGCAGGCCTTCGCCCTGACCCGGCATCTGGATCGGCTCGACCGATCGGCGAAGGGACTCGGCCTCGATCTACCGAGCCGCCTCCAGCTGCGCCGGGCGGTGGCGGCCACGATCGACGCCAACGGAAGCGAGGCCGTCGGCCGGCTCCGCATCGTCGTCACCGGCGGCCCGGGCCCCCTGGGCTCGGCGCGGGGCGACACGCAGCCAACGGTCGTGATCCTGGCGGCCGCGGCCGCGGCGTGGCCAGACGTCGCCCAGGTCGTCGTGGTGCCGTGGCCCCGCAACGAACGAGCGGCGACCGCCGGCCTCAAGACCACGTCCTATGCAGAGAACGTCATCGCCCTCAACCACGCCCACGAACACGGCGCATCCGAAGCGATCTTTCCCAACCTGGGCGGCAACATCTGCGAGGGAACAGGGACGAACATCTTCGTCGGCCTCGGCGGCCGGCTGGTGACCCCGCCGCTGTTGTCCGGCTGCCTGGCCGGCATCACCCGGGAGTTGCTGCTCGAGTCCGGCCTGGCCGAGGAGGCCGATGTTCGCGCCACCGCGCTCCCCTCCGCATCCGAGGCGTTCCTCACGTCGAGCACAAGGGAGATCCAGCCCATCTCCCACATCGACACCATGGCCATCGCACAATGCCCAGGGCCCCTCACCGACCGAGCCCTCGAGGCGTTCGCCAAGCTTGTCAGCGACAACCTCGACCCGTAACCGTCGGTCAGGGAATGCGGCGATCGAGACCGAGCGCCCGCCGGATAAAAGAGACGATGAACCCTTCGATCATGGCGCTGGTGAACCGAGGACGGTCCAGCCGGCCAGGTGGAGCTGCAGGTCACGAGGAGCGATCGCAGTCGAAGGCGGTCCGGCTCCGGTGATCCCCGTGGCGGCAGCAGGTTCCAGGCCGTTGGGTCGGTCGCGGGCGCCAGTCGCCGCCGAGTGACCCAACGGGGTTCAGGGGGCGACGGGATGAGGGTGCCGGGTGGGTCAGCCGACCGGACGAACGTGGACGACGTCGCCCGTGGCGAACACCCGCCGCTCGCCGGCCGCCGTCTCGACCACCAGCCGCCCGTCGTCGGTCACGTCGACCGCCCGGCCCTTGACCTGCTCCGTCCCCAGGTCGACGCGAACGAGGCGGCCGAGGGTGGCCAGGCCGGCGCGCCAGGGCCCGGCGACGACGGCCGCGTCTCGCCGATCCACGAGCTCGCCATAGATGTCGTCGAGTCGCAGGAGGTACTCGACCAGCAGGTCGAGGCGGTCGACCGGGCGGCCCACGAGCTGATTCAGGGCGGTGGCCGTCTCGGCCAGCTCGGCGGGCATCGCGCTCGGCCAGTTCACGTTGACCCCACTGCCGACGACCACGACCACCCGCTCGTCGGGCGGCGGCGGCTGCCAGCCGGCGGTGATGTCGGACGGGGCCGGCCAATTGGCCTCGGCCAGCAGCCCCGCCAGCTTCCGATCGTCGGCCGACCCGTCGCCCGGCCAGACCAGGTCGTTGGGCCACTTGACCCGGACCGTGAGCCCGGTCACGGCCGAGATCGCGTCGACCAGGGCGACCGAGGCGGCCATGGCCACTGATGCGGCGACGGCGGCCGGCGGCCGGAGCAGAACCGACACAAGCAGCGACGACTCCGCGGGAGCCGTCCAGTTGCGACCCAGCCGGCCCCGGCCGGCCGTCTGGTGATCGGCCGCGAGGACGATGCCCTCCGGAGCACCGTCGGCGGCCACCCGCATGAGGTCGTCGTTGGTCGAGCCGGTCTCCTCGACCCACCGCACATCCCCGAACCGGGTGCCCCCGACTCGCTCGTTGGCACGCTCCCCCACCACGGCCGTAAAGATAGGGCCGTGTTCTCCAAGGTCTTGATCGCCAACCGAGGTGAGATCGCGGTCCGTGTCATCCGCGCCTGCCGCGAGCTCGACGTCGCCACGGTGGCCGTCTACTCCGACATCGACCGGCAGGCGATGCACGTCCGCCTGTCCGACGAGGCCCACGCCCTGGGCGGCAAGACCGCAGCCGAGTCGTACCTGAACACAGAGACCATCCTCGACGTCATCGAGCGCAGTGGGGCCGAGGCCGTGCACCCGGGCTACGGCTTCTACTCCGAGAACACCGACTTCGCCCGGGCGATCTCGGCCCGAGGCGTCGTGTTCGTCGGGCCGCCGCCGGAGGCCATCGAGATCATGGGCGACAAGGTCTCGTCCCGCCGGGCGGCCGAGGCGGCCGGCGTGGCCGGGGTGCCCGGCACCCTCGACGTCGTGACCTCAGCCGCCGAGGTGATCGCCTTCGGCAACGAGCACGGTTGGCCCGTCGCGATCAAGGCCGCCTTCGGGGGCGGCGGCCGAGGCATGCGCGTCGTGCCCGGTCCCGAGGAGGCGGCCCGGGCGTTGGAGTCGGCGCAGTCGGAGGCGCTCAAGGGGTTCGGGCGGGATGAGTGCTACGTCGAGCGCTACCTCGCCTGGCCCCGGCACGTCGAGATGCAGGTCTTCGCCGACACCCAGGGCAACTGCGTGTGGGTGGGCGAGCGTGACTGCTCCGCCCAGCGTCGCCACCAGAAGCTGGTCGAGGAGTCGCCCGCGCCGGAGCTCCCCGACGATGTCCGCCAGTCGATGGGCGAGGCCGCGGTCAAGGTGGCCAAGGCGTGCGGCTACGTCAACGCCGGGACCGTCGAGTTCCTCCACCAGGACGGCGAGTTCTACTTCCTCGAGATGAACACCCGGCTCCAGGTCGAGCACCCGGTGACGGAGCTGGTGACCGGCATCGACGTCGTGGCCGAGCAGCTGCGCGTCGCCGCGGGCGAACCCCTGTCGTTCAACCAGGGCGACATCGTGCGCCGAGGTCACGCCATCGAGGCCCGGATCAACGCCGAGGACCCGGCCGGTGGGCGGTTCCTGCCCTCGCCCGGCCGGATCACCCGGCTCACCGTGCCCCAGGGCTTCGGCGTGCGGTGGGACGGCGGCTACGAGGCGGGCGACGATGTGTCCCAGTACTACGACAACCTGATCGGGAAGCTCGTCGTCTGGGCCGAGAATCGGCCGGCCGCCATCCGCCGCATGCAGCGAGCGCTCGGCGAGCTAGATATCGGCGGGGTGGCGACGACGACCGCCGCCCACCAGGCGATCATCGCTCACCCAGACTTCCAGGCCGCCGAGCACTCGACCAAGTGGGTGGAGGAGCGCCTCGACCTCAGCGGCGTGAGCGGTCGGGCGGAGACGGCCAAGCCTGTGGGTGACGACGAGCCGCCCACCGTGGCACGGGATGTCGACGTCGAGGTCAACGGCCGGACGTTCAACGTGCGGCTGTGGCTGCCGGAGCCGGCGTCGGCGACTTCGGGTCCAGGCATCCCGGCGCCGAGTGGGTTTGGTGCGCGGCCGCGCCGCCCGGGTGCGTCCCACAAGCCAGGCGGCGGCGCCGCCGGGGCAGGGAACATCACCGTCCCGATGCAGGGGACCATCGTGCGGGTGCTGGTCGCCGAGGGAGACACGGTGGAGATCGGTGAGCCCGTGTGCGTCCTCGAGGCCATGAAGATGGAGAACAACATCAACGCCGAGCGGTCGGGCACGGTGAAGTCGGTGAAGGTCGAGCCGGGACAATCCGTAGGAGCGGGCGACGTAGTGGTCGTGATCGAATGACAGCAGGCTGGCTCCAATGACCGCGCTGGTGGTTGTCATGGCCGTCGTCGTGCTGCTCCTCGGCGTGCTCGTCGTCGGGCTCCTGCGCAGCCACGCCGAGATCCTCCGGGCGCTCCATGGGCTCGGGGTCAGCCTCGATCCCGA
>JBOGGX010000200.1:0-28263 GCA_050744245.1 Acidimicrobiales bacterium | reverse complement strand
CTTGACGTTCCGCCATCCCGAGGGTCATCGATCGCTCCCTGCTGCTCGGAACTACACCGATGTAATTCTCCCTCATCGCCATCCGAAGCGCGAGCACCTACCCCCGCGAAAGACACCAGCCACCTAGCGATGCTCGACGCATCTCGCGCCGCTGGGCGGCGCGTCGTGCGTCGAGTTTGCGAGTGCCGCCGCTACCGCCGTTCCCAGGCGACGACGACCCCGTCCTCGCGCAGCAGGCGGGCGACGAACCGTCGCCGCACGTAGGTTCCCTCGGCGGTCAGGGAGACGATCCGCGCTCGCCGGTCACTCGGGTCTGGCCGCCGGATGATCAGCCCGGCGGCCTCGAGCCGCAGCGCCATCGTGGTCAGCGACGACGGATCGCACACCCGCAGGCTGGCGAGGTCGCCCATCCGCATCGGCTCGTCGAGGGTGCGCAGCAGCAGGGCCTGGGGCACGGTCAGCCCGACCGAACGGGCCGCCTCCTCGAGCTCGTGGCCGACGGTCTGGATCAGCCCGAGCAGATTGTCGAGCGCATCCTCCCGATCGCCGGTGGTCACGGCGCGAGCGTATTCGCACTGCCACTTGGATTGGAGTGTCCAAGTAATTGCGTCTGCGGATGTTCGCCGCGTACGTGGTCCTCGCCGCGGCGCTACCGTCGGTCCCCGTGAGGTACCGCATGCTGGGGCGGACAGGCGTCAGGGTCAGCCCGCTGTGCCTCGGCGCCATGATGTTCGGATCCTGGGGCAACCCCGACCACGACGAGTCGATCGCGGTGATCCATGCTGCGCTCGACGCGGGCCTCAACTTCATCGACACGGCCGATGTGTACTCAGCCGGTGAGTCGGAGGAGATCGTGGGCCGGGCCCTGGCCGGCCGGCGCGACGACGTGGTGCTGGCCACCAAGTTCTTCGGTCCGATGGGCGACGACGTCAACATGCGGGGCGGCAGCCGGCGCTGGGTCATCCGCGAGTGCGAGGCCAGCCTCCGTCGGCTCGGCACCGACTACATCGACCTCTACCAGATCCACCGACCCGACCCCAGGATCGACATCGAAGAGACCCTCGGCGCCCTCACCGACCTGGTCCGGGACGGCAAGGTGCGGCTGCTGGGCAGCTCGACGTTCCCACCGTCGGCGATAGTCGAGGCCCAATGGGTCGCCGAGCGCCGGGGCCGGGAGCGCTTCGTCTGCGAGCAGCCGCCGTACTCGATCCTGGTCCGCGGGATCGAGGCCGACGTCCTGCCCACCTGCCAGCGCTACGGGATGGGCGTCATCCCGTGGAGCCCGCTCGGCGGGGGTTGGCTGTCGGGCAAGTGGCGGCTCGATGCGCCAGAGTCCGACCGCACCAGCCGGCGGGCCGAACGGCTGCCCGAGCGCTATGACCTGACCCGGCCGGAGAACCAGCGCAAGCTCGTGGCGGCCGACGCCCTCGCCGTCCTGGCCGACGAGGCCGGCATCAGCCTGGTCGAGCTGGCCGTGGCCTGGGTGATCAGCCATCCGGCGGTCACCGCGGCGATCATCGGACCGAGGACCATGCAGCAGTTCACCTCGCAGCTCGGCGCGCTCGATGTGAAGCTCGACGACGACCTGCTCGACCGCATCGACGAGATCGTGCCTCCCGGCACGAACTTCAGCTTCGCCGACGCCGGCTACGCGCCGCCCAGCATCGCCGACCCTGCGGCCCGTCGCCGTTCTGCCCAGTAGCCCGTGCGCCACGGCGTCTTCGTCGGCCCCTTCGGGCCGCTGGCCGACCCTGCGCTGGTGGCCCGGATGGCCGCCAAGGCCGAGGTAGCGGGGTGGGACGGCTTTTTCCTGTGGGACCACGTCTTCTACGTCGGGGTCGACGAGCTGGCCGACCCTTGGATCACCCTCGCCGCCGTGGCGGTGGCCACCGAGCGCCTCGTCGTCGGGCCGATGGTCACCCCGCTGGCCCGTCGCCGGCTGCCCAAGCTGGCCAGGGAGACGCTGAGCCTCGACCGGTTGTCGGGCGGCCGGTTGGTGTTCGGCGTCGGCGTGGGGAGCGACCGCACGGGCGAGTTCGACCGTCCGGGAGAGGAGCCCGACGCTCGCAAGCGGGCGGCCGCCCTCGACGACGGCCTGACGACGCTGCATGACCTGTGGGCGGGTGCCGCCATCCCCGTCTGGGTGGGATCGAAGGGGCGCAACCCGGCGCCCCTGCGCCGCGCCGCCCGGTGGCATGGCTGGTTTCCGGTGGCCATCGAGTCACCGGACCAGTTCGCCGAGGGTGCCGCCGCCATCCGCGCCCAGCGCGCGGCCGACGGGCGCGGCGACGAGCCTTACGAGCTCGCCATCGCGCCGGACCCCGGCCGCGACCCGGCCGACTGGGCCGGGGCCGGCGCCACCTGGCTGCTCACGAACTTCGGCTCGCATCCCGACGCCGACGACGTCGCCGCCGTCATCGGGGCCGGCCCCCCTCGGGTCTGACCGGTGGCCGTCCACGTCGCGCTGGTCGGCACGACGGCCTCGGGCAAGTCGGCGCTGGCGCTCGAGGTGGCTCGACGCCACCGTGACCTCGAGCTGGTGTCGTTCGACTCGATGCAGGTGTACCGGGGGATGGACATCGGGACGGCCAAGCCGACGTCCGCCGAGCGGTCGGAGGTGCCGCACCACCTCATCGACCTCGTCGACCCGGACGCCGAGTTCACCGTGGCCGAGTTCCGATCGGCCGGTGAGGCGGCGCTCGCCGACATCGAAGGTCGCCGCCGCCGCGCCCTCCTCGTCGGCGGCACCGGGCTGTACCTCCGGGCCGTGCTCGATCGGCTGGAGATCCCCGGCCAGTACCCCGGCGTGCGGGACGACCTCGACCGGGAGCCGGACACCGAGGCGCTGCACCGCCGGCTGGCCACGCTCGACCCCCTGGCGGCGTCGAGGATGGAGGCCACCAACCGACGTCGGGTGGTGCGGGCCTTGGAGGTGACCATCGGCGCGGGCCGCCCGTTCTCGAGCTTCGGCCCCGGCCTCACCCGCTACGCGCCGACCGACCATCTGGTGGTCGGCGTGGCCCTCCCCGCGCCGGTCGTCGCGGCCCGGATCGAGGCGCGCTACCGGCGCCAGCTTGAGTCCGGGTTCGTCGACGAGGTCAGGCGGCTGGCCGCCCGCCCGGGCGGGCTGTCGAGGACGGCTCGCCAGGCCCTCGGCTACCGCGAGCTGCTGACCCACGTGGAGGACGGCCTCGACCTCGAACGGGCCGTCGACCTGGCCGTCCGCCGCACCCGCCAGTTCGCCCGGCGCCAGCGGGCGTGGTTCAGGCGCGACCCCCGCATCCGCTGGCTCGAGGCGGCCGACGATCCGATGGAGGTCCTGCCCGGGTTGTTGGGGCTGATCGAGCGCCACCAGACTGGGGCGACATGCGACTGAGCAAGCACCATGGCCTCGGCAACGACTTCCTGGTGCTGCTCGACCTCGAGGGTGCGGCGACCGATCTGGGGGCGGTGGCCCGGGCCGCGTGCCACCGCCATCGAGGGGTCGGCGCCGACGGCCTCATCCACGTCACCCGCCCCCCAAAACTCGCCTCTGTGTCGTCGGGGGCACGTAGAGCCCGCGAAACCCTCCACAGAACGGGGCTCGACGGACCAGCGCTCGACGGACCGGGGCTCGACGGGCCCGGCGGACCAGAGCTCGACGCGCCCGGGCTCGGCGGACCAGGGCTCCACCGAACGTCGATCGCCGATGTCGCCATGGGCCTGTACAACGCCGACGGCACCCGGGCCGAGATGAGCGGCAACGGGATCGCGTGCCTGGCCCAGGCCCTGGTCGCCGCGGGGCTCGCCGGTCCCGACCGGGTCGAGGTCGCCACCGACGCCGGTCGACGGTCGGTCGAGGTCGCGGCCACCGAGACGCCCCGCCACCACCGCATGCGCGTCGACATGGGCCGGGTCACCGTCGGCGAGGCGGCGGCGACGTGGACCGCGGACGCCGTGCTGGCCGCGGCGACCGTCAACATCGGCAACCCGCACGTCGTCCTGCGGGTCGAGGAGCCGGCCAAGTTCCCGATCGAGGACGTGGGTCGGCGCCTCTGCGAGACGACGCCCGGCGGGACCAACGTCGAGGCCGTCGCCCCGGCGGCCGACGGCGGGCTGAGCATGGTGGTGTACGAGCGCGGGGTCGGGCGCACCGAGGCCTGCGGCACCGGTGCGTGCGCCGCGGCGGCCGCCGCCGCCAACTGGGGACTCGCGGGCGATCGGGTCATGGTCACGATGCCGGGAGGGACCACCGAGGTCGAGCTCGGCGCCACGGTCCACATGACGACGACCGTCGTCCACGTCGCCACCGTCGAGTTCCACTGGCCATGACCGCCCGACGTCCGGGAGGATCCACCACATGTCGTTGATCGACCGCGCCGTCAGAGAGAAGATCGTTCTCGTCGGCGTGGTCTTCCCGAGCACGACCGAGGAGCGGGTCGAGGAGAGCCTCGACGAGCTGTCGCTCCTCGTCGGCACCGCCGGCGCCGACGAGGTGGCCCGAGTGGTGCAACGCCGCGACGCGCCCGATCCCGCCTACTTCGTCGGCAAGGGCAAGGCCGAGGAGCTGAGAGAGGTGTCGCTGGCCGTCGACACCGACACGGTCGTGTTCGACGACGAGCTCACCCCGGCGCAGCAGTTCAAGCTGGAGAAGCTCCTCGGTCGCACCGCCATCGACCGCACCGCGGTCATCCTCGACATCTTCGCCCAGAACGCCTCGAGCCTCGAAGGCAAGGCGCAGGTCGAGCTGGCCATGTACCGGTACCGGCTCCCTCGCATCCGGGGCAAGGGGGTCAGGCTGTCCCAGCAGGCCGGCGGCATCGGCGCCCGCCGAGGACCCGGCGAGACCCAGCTCGAGGTCGACCGCCGCCGCATCGAGCGGCGGATCCACAAGCTCGAGTCCGAGCTGCGCGACATCGCCCGCCACCGCGACACCCAGCGCAAGCAACGACGCCGCGCGCGGCTGCCGCACGTCGCGATCGTCGGCTACACGAACGCAGGCAAGTCGACGCTGCTGAACCGGCTGACCGACGCTGGGGTGCTGGTCGAGGATCGGCTGTTCGCCACGCTCGACGCCACGACGCGGCGGCTGCGGCTGCCGCTGGGGGAGACGGTGCTGCTCACCGACACCGTCGGGTTCATCCGCAAGCTGCCCCATCAGCTGGTCGAGGCGTTCAAGTCGACGCTCGACGTGGTCCTCGAAGCCGACCTGCTCGTCCACCTGGTCGACGCCTCGGCCGTCGCCCCCGACGAGCAGATCGCCGCCGTGCGTTCCGTGCTCGCCGAGATCGGGGCCGGGACCATCCCCGAGCTGCTCGTGTTCAACAAGTCCGACCTGGCCTCGCCGAGCGACGTCGAGCGGCTGGTCGGCCGGCATCCCGCCTCGCTGGGCATGTCGGCCACGACCGGGTCCGGCGTCGACGCCGTCCTCCAGGCCGCGAGCGATCGGCTGCGCGCCCTCCACGACGTGATCGAGCTGGCCGTGCCCTACGAGCGGGGCGACGTGCTCGCCGCCGTCCACCGCGAGGGAGAGGTCCTGGTCGAGCAGGCGGGCGAGGGGGCCATGCGGCTGCGGGTCCGCTTCGACGATGCCGCCCAGTCGAGGTTCCGCGAGTTCGTGGTCGATGACGAGGTGGCGGTGCCGTGAGCATCGGGGGTGGTGGCCGGCCGCCGTTCGAGCCACCGGTGTTCCCCTATGAGCGACTGGTCGACCTGAAGGCCGAGGCCGACGCCAGGCCGGGGGGGTGCGTCGACCTGTCGATCGGGACCCCGTGCGATCCTCCGCCGGCTGCGGTGACCGCCGCCCTCGGGTCATCCGACGCCGAGCGTGGGTACCCGCCCTCCGTCGGCACCCCGGCGTTTCGCCAGGCGGCCGCCGGCTGGATGGCCCGTCGGCTCGGCGTGACCGTCGACCCGGCGGATGTCGCCGCCTGCATCGGATCGAAGGAGTTCGTGGCCACGCTGCCCCAGTGGCTCCGGCTGCGGGCCCCCGATCGCGACACCGTGCTGTATCCGGCGATCAGCTACCCGACCTACGAGATGGGTGCCACCCTGGCCGGCTGCCGAGCCGTGCCCTTCCTCGCGCTCGACGACGTCGATACCGCCGATGCGGATCGGGCCCTGTGCGTATGGGTCAACAGCCCGGCCAACCCGTCAGGCGACCTGGTCGATCTCGTCGCCGCGGCGGGGTGGGGCCGGGCGCGGGGAATCCCGGTGGTCAGCGACGAGTGCTACGTCGAGTTCACCTGGGACGCTCCGCCCCGCACCATCCTCGAGGCCGGTCCCGAGGGCGTCGTTGCCCTCCACTCGCTGTCGAAACGCTCCAACCTGGCCGGGGCCAGGGCGGGCTTCTACGCCGGCGACGCCGGGCTCGTCCGCTACCTGTCCGAGGTGCGCAAGCACGCCGGCTTCCTCGTGCCCGGCCCGGTGCAGGCGGCCGCGGCGGTCGCCTTCGGCGACGACGACCACGTCGAGGCGCAGCGCGGCCGCTACCGGGCCCGGCTGCAGCGGCTCCGGCAGGTGATCGAGGCGGTCGACGCCCCGGCGCCGATGCCGGCCGGCGCGTTCTACCTGTGGGCCCCGGCGCCGGGGTCCGATGCCTGGGGCCTCACGAAGCGGTTGGCCGTCGAGGCCGGTGCGCTGGTGAGCCCGGGTGAGTTCTACGGGCCGGACGGGGCCGGTTTCGTGCGGGTGGCGGCCGTGCAGCCCGACGAACGCATCGAGCTCATCGCCGAACGGCTCGGCCTCTCCCCCTGAGGCCGGCCAGCAGCCCGTTGGCCGACGCCTTGAGCCGGGCCGCCACCTCGGCCGTGGTCGGCCGGCCCGAAGGCGCCGCGGTCGAGGGCGCGTCGGCCTCGATCTCGACCGCGTCGTCGGGGTCGACCTCGGGTGCGTGGGGAGCTTCGACCGTCCCGCGCACCAACCCTTCGAGCTCGGCCAGGTGGCGGTCGAGCCGGTCGACGCTGCGCTCGACCGAGCCGAATTCGCTGTCGAGCCTGCCTTCCAACCTCGACATGGCGGCCGCGGCCGAGGCCACCACCGCCGTTCCCTGGTCGCCCGCGGGCAGGGCCGCGGCCTCGAACCGGCCGAGCATGCGATCGGTCGACTCGTCGACCCGACCGAGCGCCCGGTCGGTCGAGACGCCGATGGCGTATTCGACTCGGCCCAGCAACGCGCCCGCGACGCGCTCGGCGATGGCGGCGATCACGGCGTCGTCGACCGGCGGAACTTCGATCGCGGGGGGCGGAGCCGCCGCCAGCTCGGCCACCGTGCCGGCGAGGGCGGCGGCCAGTTCGGTCAACCCGGTGAGGCTGGTCGCCATCGAGTCGAGGCGCCGGTCGATGGCGTCGGCCCGGCCGTCGACCCGGCGGCCAACGTCGTCCATGGCCTCCAGCGCGAGCTCGAGCGCCTCGGCCGGGTCACGGGCCTCGATCTCGAGCCGCAGGTCGTCCAGGCGCCCCACCGACCGGTCGAGCACGCGACGCGTGTCGTCGCCCCGGTCGTCGACCTGGCGTCGAAGGTCGTCGATCGTCTCCAGCGTCAGCTCGGCCAGGGCGCGGCCGTCGTCCGCGTCGAGCCGAGCAGCCACCTGTGAGACCAGGTCGAGGGTGCGCAGGACCGATTCGCTGGTGTCGGCCTCGTCAACCTGGGTCCGGAGCCGGTCGATGGCGTCGAGCGCCCGCTGCATCCGGTCGTCGTCCGTCGTCCGCCAGCTCGCCTCGGCGATCTCCTCCACCCGGCGGTGGAGACGGCCGACCTCGGCCAACAGCCGGTCGGGGCGCTCGTCCGGCGGAAGCTCGACCGATGCGGCGTCGGCCGCGGCGGCCACGTCGTCGATCTGATTCCTGAGCCCGTCGATTGCCTCGAGGGCGAGCTCGAGGGCCTCGAGCACGTCGTCCAACGATCCGTCCTGGGGAGCGGAGGCGATCGTGACCATCGCCGATCGACAGTACCGACGCCGGTCGGGCCCATCGAGGATCCCCGGCCGCCAAGTATCGTCCGAGCCCATGGCCGATCTGCGCGGCGGCGTCGACGAGCTGTGGCGCCGGCGCGACGAACTGCGGCCGGGCGACCCGGAGGCGCTCGGGCTGGTGCGCGAGGCCGTCGGCCTGCTCGACACCGGCCAGGCCAGGGTCGCCGAGGGCGAACCCGATGGTGACGTGGTCGTGCATGAGTGGCTCAAGCAGGCCATCCTGCTGTTGTTCTCCCTGTCCGAGATGGAGACCGTCGAGCTCGGCCCGTTCGAGTACGCCGACAAGATCCCGCTCAAGCGCGACTTCGCCGCGGCCGGTGTCCGGGTCGTGCCTGGTGCATCGGCCCGCTTCGGGTCGTTTCTCGAGCGGGGCGTGATCATGATGCCCAGCTACGTGAACATCGGCGCCCGGGTGGGTGCCGGCACCATGGTCGACACGTGGGCCACGGTCGGATCGTGTGCCCAGATCGGGGCACGGGTCCACCTGTCCGGCGGGGTCGGGATCGGCGGGGTGCTCGAACCGCCGCAGGCCACTCCCGTGATGGTCGGCGACGACTGTCTCATCGGCAGCCGCTGCGTCGTCGCCGACGGCGCCCGGGTCGGCCACGGTGTCGTCCTCGGTGCGGGCTGCGTCCTTACCCGCTCGATCCCGGTCATCGACGCCGAGACCGGTGACGAGCTGGCCCGGGGGGTCGTCCCGTCGTGGTGCGTGGCCGTGTCCGCCACCCGCCCGCGTCGGTTCGCCGGCGGCGACTTCGGCCTGCCGTGCGTGCTCGTCATCAAGCGGCTGGCCGAGGGCGAGCGCCACGACAAGTCGGCGCTCAACGACGTGCTCCGCACCCACGGCGCGACGGTCTGAGTCGTGGCCGCTCGGCCGGACGAGGCGGGGGAACGGTGAACATCGACCTGCTCAAGCTGACCGCGGTCCTGGTCGATGTGCCCTCGGTGAGTGGGCAGGAGGCGGCCATCGCCGACCACGTCGAGGGGATGGTTCGGCCGATCGATGGTCTGACCGTCGCTCGGGTGGCCGAGTCCGTCGTCGCTCGCACCGACCTCGGCCGGCCCTACCGGCTGGTACTCGCCGGGCACCTCGACACCGTTCCCCCGAACGGCAACGACCGGGCCCGGATCGTCGGTGACACCCTCTGGGGGCTCGGCGCCTGCGACATGAAGGGCGGCGATGCCGTGTTGTTGGCGCTGGCCCAGAACGTGCCAGAACCCGCGGTCGATGTGACGTATGTCTTCTACGCGTGCGAGGAGGTCGACGCGGCCAAGAATCAGCTCGGCCATCTCTTCGCCGAGCACCCCGACCTGGTGGCCGGCGATGCGGCGATCCTGGCCGAGCCCACCGGCGCGGTGATCGAGGCCGGCTGCCAGGGGACCCTGCGTCTGAGCATCACCCTCGCGGGTGTGCGGGCCCACAGCGCCCGGCCGTGGATGGGGCGCAACGCCATTCATCGCCTGGGCCGGGTCCTCCAGCTCGCCGACGGCTACGAGGGTCGGCGGCCCGTGATCGACGGCTGTGAGTTCCGCGAGGCGCTCCAGGCCGTTGCCGTCGACGGCGGGGTCGCCGGCAACGTGGTGCCCGACCGGGCCACGGTCGCGTTCAACCATCGCTTCGCCCCCGACCGAACCGTCGAAGAAGCCACCGAGTCGGTGCGGGAGCTGCTCGCCCCCGCCTTGTCGGACGGCGACGTCGTCGAGCTGGTCGACTCGGCCCCGGCGGCTCCGCCCGGGCTCGAACACCCGCTGCTGCGGAGCCTGGCCTCCCGGAGCGAGCGGCCGCGACGGGCCAAGCTGGGCTGGACCGACGTGGCCCGCTTTGTCGCCGCGGGCATCCCGGCGCTCAACTTCGGACCGGGCGACCCGATGCTGGCCCACAACGCCGACGAGCGGGTGGAGCGAGCCGATCTGGATGCGGTGTACGCGGCCCTCGCCGATCTCCTCACCAACGGCGCCGACGTGCCGACGTCGTAGTCGTGCTGCATGAGCGGGACGACGCCATCGGGGCCCTGACCACGGCGCTCCAGCGGGTCACCGAGTCGGGAGCGGGCAAGGTCGCCGTCGTGAGCGGTGAGGCCGGTGTCGGCAAGACGTCGCTGCTCAGGGAGTTCACCGGCGGCGTCGGTCCTGCGCAGGTCCTGTGGGGGCCTGACCCCGCCCCGAGCCATGGGTCCGCTGCTCGACATCGCGGCCGACACCCCCGGTGAGCTGGGCGAGCTCCTGGACGGCGGAGCCACCAGGGAGGAGGTCTCGGCGCCGGCCTTCGGTTGCTCCAGCGGCTCGACTATCCGGCGGTCATGGTGATCGAGGACGCCCCTTGGGCCGACGACGCCACCGTCGACCTCCTCACCTACCTCGGCCGCCGGGTGGCGACCACCCGGGCGGTGATCGTGGTGTCGTTCCGCGATGACCTCGATCCCACCCATCCGCTGCGGGTGGCGCTGGGCGATATCGCGCCCGGGTTGCGCACCAGGATCGAGCTCGAGCCGCTCTCGGTCGCCGCGGTCCGGCGACTCGCGTCCTGGACCGACATCGATGCCGACTCGCTGCACCGGCTCACCGGCGGCAACCCGTTCTTTGTGACCGAGACGCTCGCCGGTGACCCCGCCATCCTGCCGCCGACGGTCCGCGAGGCCGTGCTCGCCCGGGTCGCCCGGCTCACGCTGCCCGCCCGGCGGGCCATCGAGGCGGCCGATCTCGCCCGTCGGCATCGAGATGACGATGCTCGACGCGGTCGCCGGCGCCGACGCGGCCGCGATCGACGAGATCATCGAGGAGGCATGGTCGTGGCGATCCGATCACGGCTCGAGTTCCGTCACGAGCTCGCCCGGTTGGTCGTCGTCGACGCGATCCCTGCGGCGCGCAAACGGGAACTCCATCGCCTCGCCCTCCGAGCCATCGTCTCGCACCCGAACGGAGGCGTCGACGCGGCCCGTGGCTCGCATCATGCCGAGGAAGCGGGCGATGTCGACGCAGTCCTGTCCCTTGCTCCCGTGGCGGCGGCGAGGGCGACGACCATGGGCGCCCATCGGGAGGCGGCGGCGCATCTCCTGCTCGCCCTGGGCCATGCCGAGCGGCTGGCGCCGGGGGAGCGCGCCGACCTGCACGCCCGCCTGGCCTGGGAGCGCTTCGTGCTCGGTGAGCTCGAGGACTCGGTTCTGAGCTACCGGGCGGCGCTCGCGTTGGCCCGAACCGTCGGTGACCCGCTGGTCGAGGGGCACATCCTGACCGAGGGGACGGGCGCACTGGCGGGGTCCGGTCGGCAGCAGGAGTCCATCGACTGGGCTCGCGAGGCCGTCGTCGTGCTCGAGGAGGCGTCGCCGGGGGGACCTGGGCTGGCGCACGCCTACGGGGCGCTGTCGGCTCAGCACATGCTCGCCCGAGAGTTCGACCAGGCCGAGCACTGGGCGGGGAGGGCCATCGCCCTGGCCACCGAGCTCGGCCGCGACGACCATCTCAGCTACGTCCTCATCCAGAGCGGTGTCGCCCTCTTCATCTCCGGTGACGACGCCGGGCTGGCCCGCATCCACCGGGGCATGGAGCTGGCCCGCCGCGACCCTGCACGACAGCACCGGGTGGGGTTGGGGTACGCCCAGATCGGCTCGGGTGGCGGCGAGATCCGCCGATACGACGTGGCCGTTCCCGCGATCCAGGCGTGCATCGACTGGTCGCGGCGGTGGCCCGGGCCGACAGCGACGACGAGCACGAACTCCGGACCGCGCTCGATGGGTTCACCGCGCTCGGCGCCGTCCCTTCGGCTCGCCTGGTCGTGGGCCGGCTGAGGGACCTGGGCATGCGTGTGCCTCGCGGTCCTCACGCCGGGACCCGGGCCAATCCGGCCGCGCTCACCGATCGTGAGCTCGACGTGGCCAGACTCCTCGAGGAGGGGTTGTCCGACGCCGACATCGCCCGGCGCCTGCGGATCCGCCCGAAGACGGTTGGTCATCACGTGTCGCACATCCTGTCCAAGCTCCGCGTCCGAAGCCGGCACAAGGTCGCCGCCGCGCTCGGGGAGTCGACGGTCGGCGGACGCAGCCGCGCCGATCGCCCGCCTGCTTCCGGCTCGGCCGCTTCCGGCTCGGCTGCTTCCGGCGCGGGCGCTTCCGGTTCGGGCACGGCCGGGCCACCGAACGAGCCTCGGTCGGGCGCGGCCGATGCCGTTGTGGCTCCATAGAATCGCCGGCCGTGGCGATCGAGATTGGCGATGAGGCCCCGGACTTCGACCTGGTCGGCCCGAACTTCAAGCCCGTCAGGCTCTCGGACTTCCGCGGTACGCCGGTCGCTCTGGTGTTCTATCCCTTCAGCTTCACCAGCGTCTGCGGCGCAGAGCTCTGCCGGTTGCGCGACGACTATGCCAAGTTCGAGAACGCTGGCCTGCAGGTGCTCGCCGTATCGTGCGACGCTCCAGGCGCCCAGCGGGCCTGGAGCGAGCAGCAGAACTACCAGTTCCCCTTGCTCTCGGACTTCTGGCCGCACGGTGCCGCTGCCCGTCGCTACGGGGTGTTCGATGACGGCCTGGGCTACGCCAAGCGCGCGACGTTCTTCATCGACGAATCGGGCCGCGTCGTCGACCGGTTCGGCAGCGACGAGTTGAGAACCCCTCGGGCACCGGAACGCTACGACGAGGCGCTCACCAGGCTGTAGCCGGATGGCTGGTCCGGTCGGAGCGGACCGGCGGGTTCCCGCTTCCGCCCATCGGCCGGGCGCGGTCGGGGCAGATCTGCGGCTCGTCACAGTCTGCGGAGCACGGTGACCACCTTTCCGAAGATGGTGACGTCGTCCTGCTCGTACGGCATCGGTTCGAGGTTGGGGTTGGCCGGCACCAGCACAACCTTGGTGCCCTTGCGGCTGTAGGTCTTGACCGTGGCCTCCTCCCCCGGGATACCGGCCACGACGACGTCGCCCTTCTCCGCCGTGTCCTGCACCCTGGCCACGACAAGGTCGCCGTCGAGGATGCCGGCATCGATCATCGAGTCGCCGCGGACTCGCACCATGAACAGGTCGCCATCGCCGCACAGGTCGGCCGGGACGGGGAGAACCTCCTCGACGTTCTCCTGGGCCAACACGTCGGTGCCCGCCGCGACATCGCCGACCAGCGGCACGTGGCGAGCCGGGCGGCGTTCGACGGCGGCGCCCGACGCCGCGTCGAACCTGACCTCGATCGCCCTTGGCTTGGTCGGGTCGCGCCGCAGATAGCCGAGCCGTTGGAGCGACAACAGATGGGTGTGAACGGTGGACGGGGACGTGAGCCCGACCTCCGCCCCGATCTCGCGGACCGATGGCGGGTAGCCGCGCTCACGGACGGAGCGGTCGATCACTTCGAGGATCTCGCGCTGGCGCTGGGTCAGCTCGCTCATGATGAGCTCCTGTCTCGTGGTCTGGTCGTGGCCACCTGACGGAGCGGCTCGACGGCGACCGCCGGGCCGTCCCAACCCTCGGTGACGAAGAGGGTCGAACCGTGACGAACGTGTGTTCGTGAGGAACCGTACCATGCCACTCGGCTCACGACAAACATTTGTTCGTTTCTCCCTTGACACGAACGCCCGTTCGCTGGTTGACTCTCTCCGAACAGGCGTTCGTCTCCGGGTCGTGGCGGAGTGGCGGCGGCGCCCAACCTTCCCCGGTTGGCTGTCACACACCTCCAGGAGAATCGTTCCATGGGTACCGCAGCGCTCATCGAAGCCCCGCCGACCGCCGCGTCGGCGGGTGCGCACCAGCAACCTTCAACGACCACCCGGCCTCGCCTCGTCGTTCTCGAGGGCGGTCGGGGCCGGACCGGGCTCGTCTCGTCTCCCATCTGCCGCCCGGTTCTGCTCCCGGCTGCCCTCGTCCGTCGACGGCGGCTTGCGGTCGTGGCCGCGGTCGCCGCCATCTTGGTCGTGATCGCAGCCCGGCTCGATGGCGGCGCCGCCGTGCCGACCCAAGCCCAGCCCCGACCGATCGCCGCCGGCGAGCACTCGGTCTACGTCGTCCAGCCCGGCGACACGTTGTGGAGCATCGCCCGCCGCCTCGACGCCGATGGCGACGTGCGGGCGACGGTCGACGCGCTGGTCGAACGGCACGGTTCGGCCTCGGTCGACGTCGGCGATCGCATCCCTCTCGGCGGGCTCGCCGACGACCCTTGACGGGCGGGGCGCCGGGCGACAGGATGTCGGCGGAGGAAGCTCTCTCGTCTGTCGACGCTTCGTCGTCTGGCATACGACATCCCGGAAGGGGTAACGAGAGAGCTTCCTCCGTTCAGGTCGGCGGCGGCGAGCATCGACCGGCGCTCCGCCTCGGCCAGCGGTCAGGGGCAAACGGTAGGGTCCCGGGCATGCGGTGCCCGCGCTGCAACGTCGACGACGACAAGGTGGTCGACTCGCGGGCGGCCGACGACGGTTCGGCGATCCGGCGCCGGCGGCAGTGCCTGGCCTGCGGATGGCGCTTCACAACATATGAGCGTTGCGAGGAGGCAACGGTCGTCGTCGTCAAGCGGTCGGGCACCCGCGAGCCGTTCGACAGGTCGAAGATCGCCGGTGGTGTACGGCAGGCGGCCAAGTACCGCCCGGTCACCGATGAGCAGGTCGAACTCCTCGCGGCCGAGGTCGATGAGTGGCTGCGGCTGGCCGGGGTGACCGAGGTCACCACCCAGGAGGTTGGCGTGGCGGTGCTCGACCGGTTGCGGGCGCTCGACCCGGTCGTGTACCTGCGCTTCGCCAGCGTCTACAAGGGCTTCGAGGATCCGGCCGACTTCGAGCGTGAGGCCACCTCGCTCAGCGGGCTGAACCCGCTCACCAAGCTGTCCGAGCCCAAATCGCCACCCGCCGACGCCGAAGCGCCGCCAACGGCCGACCCTGAAGGGCAGGACGCCGAAGGGCCGGATGCCGTTGAGCCGGCGGCCGATCCCGGTCCGCGCGCCGCCGAACCCGGACGGCACGCAGCCGGCCCCGAGCCGCCGCCGGCCGCAGAGGTCGACTCGGCCGCAGGCCGTCGCCGCTGAGCGAACGCCGGCCGGACTGAGGCCCTCGCTCAGCCAGGAGGGGGCCGGCGCCGACGCGGCGTCGGTCAGAACAGCGCTTCTGATCCGGCCCCGCCCTCACCACCGCGAGCGGTCGCCTCCAGCAGGTGGCGGGCCCGGCGGCCGAGATCACCGAGGTCGACCCGGCCGGCGTCCACCGCGGCGGCCAGCCGCTCGGCCAGGTCGAGCGCCTCGTCGACGATCGGCGCCTGTGACGCGGCGTCCTGTCCCATGTCGTCGAGGATGGTTCGTTCCGTGCGGGAGGCGATGATCGGCTCGCCCACGCCCTCGACCCACACACGGGTCCGGCGACCACCGCCGCGCTCCTCGCCGATGATGGGCTCGAGGGCGTAGATCCGGTCCGACCGGGCGTACTTCCCGAACCCGAGGAACACCATGTGCGGCTCGACTGCCATGACGGCCAGTATCCCGCCCCGAGGGCCGGCGTGCTCGCCGTCCGGTGCGGCCCCGGTGCGGCCCGGCGGGTGGCGAGACGCCCGGCGTCAGCTCGTGTCGACCGTGCGCCGGAAGTACCGCAGGTACCGCAGGAACAGGAAGCCGTCGTCGGCCTCGAGAACGCCCGCCAACCGCAGGTCGAGAGGGTTCGGCAGGACCAGGGTCCCGTGGATGACGCGCGCCGCCGGGCCGCCTACGAGCACCGGCGAGATGGTCAGGCACAGCTCGTCGATCAACCCCTCGGCGAGCAGCAGGCCGTTGAGGATCGGGCCGCCCTCGCACAGCACGACATCGGCGCCCCGCCACCCAAGCTCGGCCAGAACCCCGGAGAGATCGACGGTGGCGTCGCCCATGGCGACAACGTCGGCCACCCCTTCGAAGGCGACACGCCGCGCCGCGTCGATCGACGACGGCACGAAGACCATGGTGCGGCTCGAGGCCTCGGTCTCGGTGAACAACGGGGCCGATGGGTCGAGGTCGAGCGACGAGGTCGGAATGGCGAACGCCGCCGCAGGCGTCTGTCCCCTGGCCTCGCGCATGGCGCGCATCGCGGCCGAGGGACGGTGGGGTCCGTAGCCCTCGGCCCGGATGGTGCCTGCGCCGACGAGCACGACGTCGGCCAGCAGCCGCAACGTCGAGAGCACCCGTTGATCGGCCGGCCCGCCGAGTCCACCGGCTCGGCCGTCGATCGCGCTGGCGCCGTCGGCGCTCGCCACCATGTTGAGCACCACCCAGGGCCGGCCGTCGTGGGGCTGCCGGGTCTGGGCGGCATAGACGTCGAGCGGGTCGACCTCGTCGACGGGCTCCGGGATCAGCTGGCGCATGGTTGGCGCATGGTCACCGAGGGTCGGACCGTAGTCAAGACTCGTCGACCCGAACGAAGCCGGGGGGGCCGGGTGATGACGGTCGAGGACTGTGGAGAACCACGCTGCGGTCCACCGAGAATTCACAGCCTTACCCTCTACCCGTCCACAGGTCAGGGTCCGTAGGGTCTCGCCGAGCGGGGAAACCCGTGTGGAGGGCGAAGGCGCGGATGGTGGCAGCCGTTCGGAGGCGACACAGCGGTGGACGACTCCTTGGGGGCCGCGCGCGTCGATTGATTCAGGGGTGGCAGGTTGGGAGTGCCTGAGCGGGATCCGACGCTCCCGGTCCTTGGACGACCCGGCCCGGGTGGGCCGCAGCCGCTACACCTTCTCGTGCGAATCTTCGCGAGCAGCTTCTGACCTGCGCCTTCGCGCTCCACGTACCGTTGACGTCCGCGACCGGCGGGCTAAACTACACATCTGTGATTTGGCACATCTTGTGCCACTTCCCTCGGAAACCCGGTTTCCACCACCACATGTTGGGGTGCGGTCGTCGGACCGGCACCCTGGTCACGTAACCGTCGCCGTCGCCATCTCCGCAGGCGGCGAGACAAGGAGCCCGCAATGGCAGTAGCCCCGGAACGGTCCGGCATCGGTATCCGCCGGCACTTCACGTCCGCGTCAGCCCATCCCTACGACGAGGTCGCGTGGGATCGACGAGACGCCCGCATCGTGAACTTCCGGGACGGCTCGGTCGCCTTCGAGCAACTCGGGGTCGAGGTGCCGGCCGACTGGTCGCAGAACGCCACCAACATCGTCTCCCAGAAGTACTTCCGCGGCACGCTCGGCACGCCCGAACGCGAGTGGTCGGTCCGCCAGGTGGTCGACCGCGTCGTCGACACCATCACCAGGTGGGGCGTCGATGGTGGCTACTTCATCGACGACGACGAGGCCGAAGCGTTCCGGGCCGAACTCACCTACCTGGTCGTCACCCAGCGGGCCGCCTTCAACAGCCCGGTGTGGTTCAACATCGGCGTCAAGGGCGTGCCGCAACAGGCGAGCGCGTGCCAGCCCTACGACGCCCTGGTGGCGACACCCGAGGGTTCGATCCCGATCGGTCGGCTGGTCGAGACCGATGCGGTGGGTGAGAAGGTCCTCGACGCCAGTGGTGTGACGCGGATCGTGGCGGTGACGGCGAACGGTGTCCGGCGGGTGTTGCGCCTCCACACGAAGTCCGGTCACACGCTCGACGTCACCCCCGATCATCTCGTGTGGCGTGCGAGCGGTGAGGGAACCGGGAGCTTCCGCGAGGCAGGCACGCTGGTGCCCGGCGACCAGGTCGAGTGGCACAGGGTGGAGTCGTGGGGTTCTGGTCAGTTCTCCTCGACGGACATCGCCGAGGCGGCGCTCGCCGGTTGGCTCCAGGCCGACGGTTTCATCGGCCAGTACGACCAGGGCACGAACCGGTCGCTCACCATCGAAGCCTTGACCGTCACCCCGGCCGAGCATGAGTGGGTGAGCCGAGCGATCGATCGAGTCCTGCCGGGCGTCCATCGGCACGGGCGACCGTTTGCCACCCAGTCCGAGCACCTCGACGGCAGGCGGGTTCGGCTGTACGGAGCGCCGCTCCGAGACCTTGTGGACCGATGGGATCTTCGCACCCGCGGCACCGACATGGCCGTGCCGCCTGCCCTCTTCGCGGCGCCGCTCCCCGTCGTGGCGTCCTATCTGAGGAGCCTGTTCCAGGCGGAGGGCTACGTCTCGGTGCGGACGCGAGCGGCAGCCGTCGGCCTCGACATGATCTCCGAGCCGCTGGTGCGCGGCGTTCAGACGCTGCTCGGCCGGTTCGGCATCTTCAGCCGGGTTCGCTTCAGGCGAGACGCTCGGCCCGGCCGGCACGGATGCTGGTCGCTCGCAATCCGGTCGCTGCCCGACAGAATCCGTTTTGCGGCGGACATCGGGTTCATCGACCCGATCAAGTCCGAGAAGCTCGATCGTTCGTTGCTGCTTCCCGGCATCGCCGACCGTCCGACGAAGCGGCTCGAGATCGAGCGGATCGACGACCTCGGTGAGATGGAGGTCTACGACATCCAGACCGAGAGCGGCGAGTACCTGTCAGGCAACCTTCGGGTGCACAACTGTTTCATCCTGTCGGTCGACGACACCATCGACTCGATCCTCAACTGGTATGCCGAGGAGGGGGTGATATTCAAGGGCGGGTCGGGCGCCGGGGTCAACCTGTCGAAGATCCGTTCCTCGGTCGAGTTGCTCAAGGGCGGCGGCACGGCATCGGGCCCGGTCTCGTTCATGCGGGGCGCCGACGCCTCGGCCGGCACGATCAAGTCCGGGGGTAAAACCAGACGGGCGGCCAAGATGGTGATCCTCGACGTCGACCATCCCGACATCGAGGAGTTCATCTGGTGCAAGGCGCTCGAGGAGCGCAAGGCCCGAGTGCTGCGCGACGCCGGGTTCGACATGGACCTCGACGGACGTGACTCCCATTCCCTGCAGTACCAGAACGCCAACAACTCGGTGCGGGTCACCGACGAGTTCATGCGGGCCGTCATCGACGAAGGCGACTGGGAACTGACCGCGGTCACCACCGGCGAGGTGGCTACGACGGTCAAGGCCCGTGAGCTGTTCCGCCAGCTCAACGAGGCGGCATGGGAGTGCGCCGATCCCGGACTGCAGTTCGACACGACCATCAACCGCTGGCACACGGCGGCCAACACGGGCCGCATCAACGCCAGCAATCCCTGCTTCCCTGGCGACGCGCGCGTCCACACCGACAAGGGACTCATCCGGTTCCAGGCCCTCGTCGACCGGGTGAACGCCGGTGAGGAGTTCGCGGTCTACACCCACGACATCACAAATCCCGACGCGCCGGCTCAAGCCGTCGGGCTCACCTCGCCCGACGCGTTCATGATCACCGGTCGCAACCCGATCGTGCGATTGCGGTTCGACAACGGCATGGAGATGCGTTGCACTCCAAACCACCGCATCTTCACCGCCAACCGGGGCTGGGTCGAGGCGGGCGAGTTGACCGCCGACGACAGGGTCCGCACGCTCGATCTCCCGACACCGGCGGTGAGCGCGCAGACGTGGGAGATCCCGATCCCGAACGACCCTGGGTATTACAGAAAGCCGTTCGACCGCAGCGACGAGATCCGGCTTCCCGATGTCTGGGACGACGACTTCGCCCACTACCTCGGCTGGCTCATCGGTGATGGATCGACGTCCAACAACACGACTGTCACGATCTATGGATCCGCCGACGACCGCGCCGAGATCCTGCCCAGACACCAGGAGCTGGTCGAGTGGATCAACGGCGATCGCCCGCTGAAGGTCAGCGAACAGTCAAACGGCACCGTTCAGCTGCGGTTGAGCCGCAGGCCCTTCAAGCGCTTCCTCGAGAACCTCGGTGTGAAGTCGGTGACCGGCGAGCACAAGGAGGTGCCGTGGGCCATCGAGCAGGCGCCGCCGTCGATCGTGGCCGCCTTCTTGCGCGGCCTCTTCGACGCCGACGGTTGTGTCTCCATTTCCGGCACTGATCGCTATGTCGGGCTGGTTTCGATCTCGGCCGAGCTGCTACGCGGGGTCCAGCAGCTCCTGTCCACCTTCGGCATCGCCAGTTGCATCTACGCCGCGAACCCTGCCGGGATGAGCAACTTCCGCTACACCCGTGCCGACGGGACGGCGCTCAGCGACGAGCGCAAAGCTTCGTACGACCTTCGGATCACATCTGGCTCGCTCGATCGGTTCGCGGCCGAGATCGGGTTCGGCCTGTCGGCGAAGGCCGCCCGGCTCCGCGAGATCGTGCTCGCTCGCACCGCCAACGACGTCGCTACCACGGCCACGCTGGTCGAGCGCATCGACGACGGCATCGAGCTCACCTACAACCTGAGCGAGCCGCGAAACCACTCCTACATCGTCAATGGCGTGGTCGTGCGGAACTGCAGCGAATACATGCACCTCGATGATTCGGCATGCAATCTGGCCTCGCTCAACCTGCTCAAGTTCCTCGACGACGACAACGAGTTCGCCATCGACGACTTCACACACGCGGTCGAGGTCGTCTTCACCGCCCAGGAGATCCTGGTCGGGTTCGCCGACTATCCGACCGAGAAGATCGCCCAGAACGCCCGCCGGTTCCGCGAACTCGGTCTCGGCTACGCCAACCTCGGCGCCCTCCTCATGGCGCTCGGGCTTCCCTACGACAGCGACGAGGGTCGGGCCCTGGCCGGCGCCATCACCGCCCTCATGACCGGCCACGCCTACGAGGTGTCGGCCCGCACCGCCTCGCGGATGGGGCCGTTCGCCGGGTACAGCGACAACCAGGAGCCCATGCTGCGGGTGCTCGATCAGCATCGCCAGCAGGTGGCGGCGATCGACGAGGACCTGGTCCCGGCCGACCTCTTGTCCGCGGCCCAACAGGCGTGGGACAACGCCTGCGAGCTGGCCGAGCGCTATGGCGTGCGCAACTCCCAGGCCTCGGTGCTCGCCCCCACCGGCACGATCGGCCTCCTCATGGACTGCGACACGACGGGGGTCGAGCCCGACCTGTCGCTGGTCAAGATGAAGAAGCTGGTGGGCGGGGGCAACATGTCGATCGTCAACCAGACCGTGCCGCGTGCCCTGGGTCGCCTGGGCTACGACCGGGCCCAGGTCGACGAGATCGTGGCCCACATCGACGAGCACAAGTCGATCGTCGGCGCCCCGCACCTCGACGCCGCCCACCTCCCCGTGTTCGCCTGCTCGATGGGCGACAACGTCATCCACTACTACGGCCACATCAGGATGATGGGCGCGGTCCAACCCTTCATCTCGGGCGCCATCTCGAAGACGGTCAACCTGCCGGAGGACGTCTCGGTCGACGACGTCGAGCGGCTCCACATCGACGCATGGCGGCTCGGCATCAAGGCGGTGGCCATCTACCGCGACAACTGCAAGGTCGCCCAGCCCCTGTCGACGGCCAAGAAGGCGGTGGCCCCGGTCGAGCCCGAGGTGATCGAGACCGTCGTCGAGAAGGTGGTCGAGAAGATCGTCCGGGAGCCGGTGCGCAAGAAGCTGCCCCGCCACCGGCGGTCCCGCACCTTCGAGTTCCGGGTGGCCGACTGCAAGGGCTTCGTCACCGTCGGCGAGTACGAGGACGGCCGGCCGGGCGAGATCTTCATCCGCGTGTCGAAGCAGGGCTCGACCCTGGCCGGCATCATGGACGCCTTCGCCATCTCGGTCAGCCATGGCCTCCAGTACGGCGTGCCGCTGCGCAGCTTCGTCGAGGCCTTCACCAACATGCGGTTCGAGCCGGCGGGTATGACCGACGATCCCGACATCCGGTTCGCGTCGAGCCTGATGGACTACATGTTCCGCCGGCTGGCGGTCGAGTACCTGAGCTTCGAGGAGCGGGCCGAGCTCGGCATCCTCACCGTGGGCGAACGGTCCCAGCCGACCCTGCCCGGCGTGGAGGAGACCGCGATCGAGACCCGCACCGGGCTCGACGTGCCGCCCGATCCGCCGTCGATCGAGTCGGCAACGACCCTCGCCGGCGGCACCCCGATGCTCGACCGGGCCGGGGTCACCGAGCCGCCGGGCGACGCCAGCGTCAACCCGGGGCCGACCGGCATCTTCAGCGGCCAGCTCGACGACAGCGACGCGCCGATCTGCTACCAGTGCGGCGTCCGCATGCAGCGGGCCGGCTCGTGCCACGCCTGCCCGAGCTGCGGCACCACCAGCGGCTGCAGCTGACCGACCGCCTCAGCCGTCTCAGCCGGCGACGGCTTCGATGGCCGTCGTGAGCTGCGTGAGGTCGCGCACCTCGAACACGGCCTCGCAGTAGGGGGCGTAGGTCGGCATGGCCGAGTCACCCTCCGTCCACCTCGAGCGAGGCTCGGGGTCGAACCAGTACAGGTGGCGGACGCGATCGGCGATGGCGTCGAGCTCATCGAGGCCGGGGGCGCGGCCGTGGCTGCGCCCGTCACCGGTGACGACCACGGTGGCCGTCGGGGCCAGCTCGTGGCCGTGCCTGGCCCAGAACTCGGCGAACACCATCCCGTAGTCGCTCTGGTGCCGCCCTCGGTGGGCGGTGGCCCGGGTGAGCAGAAGGAAGGGATCGACGTCGTTGGCCGCCCGGGCCAGGAGGTCGGTCACCTCGTCGACGCGGTCGACGAAGGTGAACGACCGGGTCCGCGGCAGCTCGGAGTGCATCGCCTGCACCAGTGCCAAGGTGAACCGGGAGAACTCGCCGACCGAGCCGGACACGTCGCACAGCAGCCAGAGCGCGGGGCGGTGGGGGCTGCGCCGGCGGAGCTCGGGCTCGAGCGGGACGCCGCCGCTGCTCAGGGAGCGGCGGACCGTGCGCCGGGTGTCGAGGCGGCCGGCCCTGGTGTGGCGCCGGCGGCGACGCCCGAGCCGGCTGGCCAGCTTGCGGGCCAGGGGTTGGACGGCGCGCCGCATGGCCCACAGGTCGCTGGTGGATGCGCCCAGCACATCGAGATCCTCGAGCCGCACCGGCAGGTCGACCTGCCGGCGACCGTCGGCCCGCGCCTCGCGGATCAGTTCGAGCACCAGGCGGCGCAGCTCGTCGGTGAGCTCGGTGAGCTCATGGCGCGCCAGCAGCTCGTCGAGGTCCCGGCCTCGCTCGCCCGGCCGCCGATCGCGCAGCGCCTCCTGGATCAGGCTCGACAGGTTGAGCCGGCGGAGCACGCGCTGGAGGTGGTAGCGCTCGCCGGCCCCCCGCTCCAGCCCGGCGTGGAGATCGACGGCCTGGCCGGCCAGCCGGTGCAGCTCGTCGCGGTCGCCGCGGATCAACGCCCGGCGGAGCGCGTCGTTGAGCGGGTCGCCGGCCGGATCGGGCCCGACCGGGCCAGCCGAGGCCGACGGGGTCGCGATCGCCGCCGGGAACGTCCGGGCGAAGGCGGCGTCGAAGACGGGAAGGTCCTCCGGCCGCTTGACCAGCGTCGACCGGAGGGCCACCGCGACCTGGCTCCTGCGCTCGAGCTCGATGTGCCCGAGGGCCCGGGCGGCGTCGACGACCGAGGCGATGGGCACGCCGACCCCGGCCCGCCGCAGCGTGCCGACCAGGGTGTCGAGGCGGTCGAGGACACCCGATGCGACGGCCCGCTCGGCCGCGACCTCTGCGGCCGCGGTCGCAATCGACATCGGAGTGGCGGCGTCGTCCAACCCGGCCGACAGGGTAGCCAGCACCGAATCGGGGGGCCGGCCGGTCCCTTGACACCCCCGCAGCCCACCCCTACGATCACCCGTCGTATTGCGCACAGTCGTTCGGTGTGCGAACAAGCGGCGAACGGGGTGATGAACCCGGTGGGCGACCAGGAGGGGGGACGCACATCATGAAGGAGTACCGAACCCGGTTCGGCACCCTGCTCGACTACCAGAAGGGCGGCGTCGACGTCATCGACGACGACCCTCGCCACTACGCCTTCTCGAACATGTTCGAGGTGGCCTCCAACGCCAAGGCGTGGGAGAAGGTGGCCGTGGCCAAGAACATGCAGTACGTCCTCGAGGTCATCAGGGCCGAAGGCACGTCCGAGTGGCGGACCGCGGCCCACGACGAGTTCGCCCTGGTGATGGATGGCTCGGTCGAGGTCGAGTTGGTCAAGCTCGACCAGCCGGCGCGGCCGGCGGACGCCCTGGGCTCGGTCGGCCTCGACGACGATCCCGCGGGCCGACCGATGGGCCGGCTCGTGTGCGGCCAGGGCCACATGGCGCTGCTGCCGGCCGACGCCGCCTACCGGCTCAAGGCCGACGCCCCGTCCGTGATCCTGCTCCAGACCATCATCGGGCCCGACACCATCGAGCGTTGGTCCGAGATCTGCCAGACCTCCTGAGCGCCAGACCTCCCGATCGATTGTGAGCGACCCATGACCCAAACCGCACCCCTCGACTCGCTCCGGGTGAACGAGCACGGCTACCCGGTGTTCCGGCTGGGCGAGTTCAGCTTCAGCCGCGACGAGTACTTCGCCCACGTCGAGTGGCCGACGGGCAGGCACACCCTGTCGATCGACGGCTTCCTGCGGGCCCTCCAGCGCGACGTGGCGTGGAACTTCTTCTACGGCACGGTGAACTTCGACACCGTCGTCGGCACCATCAACCACTACGGCAACGTCGACCTGTTCGCCGGTTCGTTCAACGAGGCGTACCGCAAGGCCGAGCTCGACCACCTCGAGAACTTCCCGGCCGAGTTCATCATGGACACCTTCAAGGCCATGCTCGACGCCTGGACCAATGCCGGCTTCGATCCGTTCGCGGCGCCGGAGGAGACCGGCACCGCGTGGGGCGACAAGTCTGGATCCAACACCGACGCCGTCACCCGCCGGCGGGTCACGGCCGAGCGCATGGTGGGCGTCCCCGGCGACGAGGAGATCCGCTCCGACGCCTCCGGCTTCCCCATCAACCGCCAGTTCGCCGATGTCGACCAGTCGGAGCCGGAGGTCCACCCCGAGCCCGGCTTCGAGGGCGAGGTCGCCGCGTTCAACCTTTTCGCCTACCTGTCGCGGTCGAACGTGACCTGGAACCCGTCGGTCGTCTCGGTGTGCCAGGAGAGCCTGTACTGCCCGACGACCGAGGAGTACATCCTGCCGATCATCCACGGCAACGACCGGGTCGAGTGGTTCGTGCAGCTGTCCGACCAGATCGATTGGGTCGTCGAGGACAAGAACAGCGGCGCCATGCGGTCGAAGGTGACCATGAAGCCGGGTGACGTGGCCGCCATGCCCGCCGACATCCGCCACCAGGGCTACGCCCCCAAACGGTCGATGCTCCTGGTGTGGGAGAACGGTTCACCCGCCATCCCGGAGATGATCGCCACCGGCCGGGCGCCCACCTATCCCATCGACTTCTAGTGTTTCGCCCTCACTCGTTCGCTTCGCTCACTCCGTTCGGGCGAGCTCATGGCCGACGGCACAAGGGCCGCCCCCCTCAGACTCCCCCCAGTCGCCCGCAAGATTGAACGCGGTGCAGACCAGGCTGTTCATCGGCGGCGAGTTCGTCGATGGCCTGGCCGGCGCCACCGGGTCGACCGCCACCGGCCGCAGGATCGTCGAGGCGTCGGCCGGCAACCTGAAACGGGTCCAGCTCGAGATGGGGGGCAAGGGCGCCAACGTCGTCTTCGCCGACGCCGATCTCGACGCGGCCCGCAACAACGGATCGGCGTTCGCCATCTTCCACAACCAGGGTCAGGCCTGCATCGCCGGCAGCCGCCTGCTGCGGCACGAGGACATCGCCGACGAGTTCATCGACGGGTTCGTCGACCTGGCCCGGTCGATCCGGGTCGGCCACCCCCTCGACCCGGACACCGAGATCGGCCCGCTCACCGCGCCCATGCACCGCGACCGGGTCCTCGCCTACGTCAAGGTGGCGCTCGGCGAGGGCGCCCAGGTCCTGACCGGCGGTCACGCCCCGGACGACCCCGCCCTCGCCGCCGGCTGCTACGTGGCGCCGACCGTCGTGCGGGCCGACTGGCGGACGCGGGTGGCGCAGGAGGAGGTGTTCGGTCCGTTCGTCACCGTCACCACGTTCCGGACCGACGCCGAGGCCGTCGAGATCGCCAACGGCACCGACTACGGCCTGGGCGCCGGCCTGTGGACCCGTGACCTCGGCCGAGCCCATCGGCTGGCCGCCGCCTTACGTTCGGGAATGGTGTGGATCAACTGCTACAAGCGGGTCAACCCCGGGTCGCCGTTCGGCGGCGTCGGCCGTTCCGGCTATGGCCGCGAGATGGGGTTCGAGGCCATGCACGAGTACACCGACGCCAAGTCGGTATGGGTGAACGTCGACGCCGATCTTCCCACCTGGTACCGGAGGGGATGAGGCGGTGGCCCGCATCACCACGCTGGCGGAGGCCGTCGCGCTCGTCGACGACGGCGACCGGGTGGCCCTCGAGGGGTTCACGCATCTCATCCCGTTCGCCGCCGGGCACGAGCTCATCAGGCAGCGGCGGCGCGGCCTCACGCTGATCCGCATGACCCCCGACATCATCTACGACCAGCTCATCGGGGCGGGCTGCGCCAGCAGGCTGGTCTTCTCGTGGGGCGGGAACCCGGGCGTCGGATCGCTCCACCGGTTCCGCGACGCGGTCGAACGGGGCTGGCCCCGCCCGCTGGAGGTGGAGGAGCACAGCCACGCCGGCATGGCCAACCGCTCCGCCGCCGGGGCGAGCGGGCTGCCCTTCGCCGTCCTGCGGGGCTACGACGGCACCGACCTGCCGGCCCACACGGACAACGTGGCCCCGGTCACCTGCCCGTTCACCGGCGAAGAGCTGACCGCGGTGGCCGCGCTCAACCCGGACGTCACGGTCATCCACGCCCAGCGCGCCGACCGCACCGGCGCGGTCCAGCTCTGGGGCATCCTCGGCGTCCAGAAGGAAGCCGTGCTGGCCGCGTCCCGATCGATCGTGACCGTCGAGGAGATCGTCGACGAGCTGGCGCCGACGCCCGGCGCGGTGGTCCTGCCCGGCTGGGTCGTGACCGCGGTGGCCCTGGTGCCCGGCGGCGCCCACCCGTCCTATGCCCACGGCTACTCCGCCCGCGACAACGCCTTCTACGAAGCCTGGGACGACATCAGCCGAGACCGCGACCGGTTCCTCGCCTGGATCGACGCCAACGTCCTCGGCGGGGCGCGTACGCCCGTTGACGGCCAACCAAAGGGGGAGTGATGGCCGTTGCCACCCAGACCATGACCGACGAGCATCGCAAGTCGGTGGCCATCGAGTACCTGAAGGCGTTCGACAGGGCCGGCGTCACGTCGACCGGGGCCAGCATCCTCGACCTCTTCGCCGATGACGCCCAGGTGTACTTCCCCAAGTGGGGGGTGGCCACGGGCAAGGACGAGATCGGGCGGTTGTTCGGCGACGTCGGCGCCACGCTGCGGTCGATCACCCACGACTTCGCCCATTTCAACTGGGTCTTCTCCGGCTCGGACGTGATCGTGGCCGAGGGCACGAGTTTCGGCGAGCATCGCGACGGGCCGTGGCGGGCCGGGGTACCCGACTGGGGCGCGGGCCGGTGGTGCGACGTGTTCGAGATCCGCGACTTCCTGATCCAGCGGGTCTTCATCTACCTCGACCCCGACTACGCCGGCCAGGACGTCGAGCGCTACCCGTGGCTGGCGGAGCCGGACGGCGGATGACGGGTTCGGCCTCCTGGACGGCCGACGAGATGATGACCGTCGAGGCCGCCCGCGAGCTGCGGGACGGCGAGGTGTGCTTCGTCGGCATCGGCCTGCCGTCCACCGCGGCCAACCTGGCCCGCAGGACCCACGCGCCCGAGCTCGTGCTCGTCTACGAGTCGGGCACGATCGGGGCCAAGCCGCGGCACCTCCCGCTGTCGATCGGTGACGGCGAGCTGGCCGAGACCGCCGACTCGGTGGTGTCGGTGCCGGAGATCTTCAACTACTGGCTGCAGGCCGGGCGGATCGACGTCGGCTTCCTCTGGGCGGCCCAGCTCGACCGGTGGGCCAACATCAACACCACGGTGATCGGCGACTACCGCAAGCCGACGGTCCGGTTGCCCGGCGCCGGCGGCGCCCCGGAGATCGCCATGTCCTGCCGGCGGGTGGTGGTGATGCTGCGCCATACGGCCCGGGCCTTCGTCGAGAAGCTGTCGTTCAGGACCTCGGTGGGCAACCGGGTCGACACCGTCATCACCGATCTCGGCGTGCTGGCCAGACACGACGGCGAGCTGACCCTTGTGCAGCTGCACCCGGGCGGCACGGTCGACATGGCCCGCCGGGCCACGGGCTGGGAGCTGAAGGTGGCCGACGACGTCACCGAGTCGGCCCCGCCGTCCGCCGAGGAGCTGGCGGTGCTCCGCGAGCTGGAGGCGACCAAGGGGGTTCCGTAGGCCCGGTTCGGCCGGCTGCTCTGCTCGGCCGCGGGCAGGGGGAGTCGACAATGAGGTCACCTCGGCGGGGTTTCGCCGTGCTTTTCGCTGTCTTTGTCGGTGCCGTGGTCACCGGGTTGCTCGGTCTGCCCACGGCGGCCGTCGCCCCGCCGGCGCCGCCTCCGGCCGCGGGCGAGCCCACCGCGGCCCCGTCGG
>JBOGGX010000199.1:0-2318 GCA_050744245.1 Acidimicrobiales bacterium | reverse complement strand
GCCGACCTGCCAGCCGTGCTCGGCGGCGAGCTCGGCGACGGTTGGCCACAGGTCGGCGGCGGCCAGCTCCCCGTCGTGGTCCAACAGCACCAGGGTGGCGGTCTCGGCCATCATCTGGGCGAACTCGTCGGTGCCGGCCAGCCGCGGCAGCACCGCCTCCCACGCCACCGCCGGGTCGGCGGCCATGCGCCGCCCCCGCGGTGTCAGCTGGAGCCGGCGGCGGTGGCGGCGGGCGGCGCCGCAGTGGCGGGCCAAATCGTGCAGCGCGCCGAGCTGCCACACGTCGTCTTGGCGGTTCGGGCCCCGGAACCCCAGGTCCCACCACCCCCAGCGTTGGGTGGCCTCGATGACGAAGGCCCGGTTCAGCGTCCCGGTCTGGGTCAGGCCAACGCCGCCCCGGGCCCCGATCTCACCGAGCAGCCATTGCAGCGGCGCCAGCCGCTCGGCCGCGTCGGGGGGCAGGGGGATGGCAGGCAGCAACCGGTTGGCGTGGCGGGCACGCAACGCCCCGAGCGCCGGGCAGCGGCCCTGCGCGAAGGACACCCAGTGTTCGAGGCGCTCGGTGAGGATGGCGCTGCGCCAGGTCTGGGTGGGCAGGCTGGGATGGGGCCGGTCCATCGTGGCGGCGGTCACCGCCCGCTGGCGGTCCCGCCAGCCCCGCCCAGCGGGCACGAACTCACCCGCGGCGATGCCTTGTTCCAGGGCCATGGCGACGGTGCTGCGGGCACAAGCCTCGTCCGATCCCATCATCGAACCCCACGCGAAGTCATCGAGATCCGGTGGGTCGATCCCGGAACGTTGCACCGCCCGCCGGAAGGCGCGCCTGCCCTCGGTGTCGGAGCGGCGGTAGGCGGCATGCACCTCGACTGTCATTGGCGAGCGGCAGATCGCCGCGTAGCGGTCCAGCTCCAGCCCGTCGAACAACGCTGCGGCGGCCGTGGCCATCGTGGTGCAGATGTCATCCTCGGGCGGTGCCAGCCACTTGCGCGGTAGCTCATACCACAGGAAGTTCTGGACCCCCTCCTGGGTGATCGACCCGATCCCCTCACCCCAAGTCAGCGTGTTCCACGCCGCCTCGGCATTGGCGCCCAGCTCGTCATCGGCCGCCCGCAGCGCGGCCAGCACCGGGGCCGCCACCGCGTCGGCGTCGGCGCGGTCGAGATCCTCGTCGTCGTGCACGCCCCCATCCTGTCGCGACCGGCCCGCAGGACCCGGCGACGACGGGTGGTCAGGTCGTCGGTCGCTTCTGGCCTGGGAACGGCAGCTCGACGGCGATGCTGAACCGTCGATGCGCACGTTCGATCTCGGCAAGCTTGTCGTCGACGGCGGCGAGGATGTGTTCGAGGCGTTCGATCTCGCCCAGCCAGCCGCGTTGGCGGGCTTCGTCGAGTTGTTCGACCAGCCCGTCGCGGGTGCGCCGCAGCCGGGGTTGGGCGTCGGCGTCGGGGCGGGCGAGCTTGCATTGCTCGCAGGCGTACTCGTGGACGCAGCTGGTGCCGTAGGCGCGCATGCAGTCCCCGATGGCGATCTTGCGTTTGGCGAAGTGCTGTTCGAAGTCGTCCCATTCGGCGGCGGTGACGTCGCGGTACTCGTCGGTGGGGCGCAGCGATCGGCGGTTGTGGCTGAACGCCCGGTGGGCGCGGATGACGTCGTCGGGGAACACCGCGGCGTAGGCCTGGGTGGTGGCCAGGGTGGCGTGACCCATGAGCTTTTGGATGAGATGCGGTGGCAGCCCGGCGGCGAGGGCGTCGGTGGCGAAGATCCGCCGGAAGTCGTGCGCCGTGTAGTCCAGCCGGGTCCCGTCGGGGCCGCGCAGGTCAGCAGCGGCCACGACCTTGTTGAGGACCCCGGGCCACGTAGGTCTTGTGTATCGGCCGGGTGGTGCCCTTGAAACCCCGGCCGGCGGTGCGCTGAAACAGGAACGGCAACGGTTCGGAGTTGACGCACTCGCCGTAGTCGTAGGCCACCAGCGCCGGCAGGGCCACCTCGGTCGACCCGACCGCGGCGCGGATGCGTCGGGCCATGGCAGCAAACACCGCCGCCAGTTCGGGTGGTATCACCACCATGCGTTCGCGGTCCTGCTTGGACGGGTTGACGTGCAACAGCAGCACCGTGCCGACCGCGGGGTCGGGATGGTGGTAGGTGTGCAGGTCGAGCTGGGTGAGCTCCAACAGCTCCTCGATGCGGATCCCGGTGTGGCGCAGCACCTCCACCACCGCGAACCCCCAGAAGGCGTCTTCTTCCTCGATGACCATGTCGAGCCGCTCCCCGACCAGCTCGCCGGCGGCGTCGACCGCCACGATGCGGGGATGAGCCTG
>JBOGGX010000198.1:0-6337 GCA_050744245.1 Acidimicrobiales bacterium | reverse complement strand
CACCCCACCTTCGGTCGCGGTCGGGCGTCAGCGGTGTTCGGCGGCGTCGGGCTCGGCCTTGGTGTCGTGGACCGATCCGTCCTCGGGATCCCCGGCATCCCCGGCCTCGGCCTCGTCGAGACCCTGGATGAGCGTGTTCCACGACAGGGTGGCGCACTTGATCCGCACGGGGAACTTGACCACCCCCTGCAGCGCCTCCAGGTCGCCGAGCGCCACCGCAGCCTCGGCGGCGGCCGCGGCCGTCGCCGCCTGCACGTCATCGTCGGTGTCGTCGGTCTCGGAATCCGTGCCGTCGCCGCCGATCGTCTGCTCGTGGATCGACATCATCCCCTTGAACGCCCGGGTCAGCGCCCTGGCGTCGGCGACCGAATGCCCCTTGATCGCGGCCGACATCATCGACGCCGACGACTGGCTGATCGAACAGCCCTGGCCGGTGACCCTGACGTCGGTGATCGTGTCGGCGTCGTCGTCGACGTCGAGATACAGGACGATCTCGTCACCGCACAACGGGTTGAACCCGACCGCCCGGTGCGCCGGCGGCACGGGGAGCTCACCGCGGTTGCGCGGGTTGCGGTAGTGGTCGAGGATGATCTCTCGGTACAGGTCTTCGAGCCCTGGCATCGTCACGATCCTCACACGGAGAAGAAGCGAGCGGCCACATCGACCGCCTCGCCCAGGGCGTCGACGTCGCGCTCGTCGTTGTAGACATACAGCGAGGCCCGGTTGGTGGCCGCCACCTCCAGCCGGCGCATCAGGGGCTTGGCGCAGTGGTGCCCGGCCCGGACGCACACGCCCTCCTCGCCCAGCACCTGGGCCAGGTCGTGCGGGTGGAGGTCGCGGTACGCGAACGACAGCACGCCACCCCGCATGGCCGGCTCGGACGGCCCGTAGATCGTGAGCCGCTCGCCGAACCGTTCGGTGAGCGAGCGCAGCGCATACCCCGTGAGCGTCACCTCGTGCTCGCGGACCGCCTCCATCCCGAGCCCCTCGAGGTAGTCGATGGCCGCACCCAACCCGACCGCCTCGGCGATCGGCGGCGTGCCCGCCTCGAACTTCCACGGGATCTCGTTGGGGGCCCAGCCATCGAGGCGGACGTCGGAGATCATCTCCCCGCCGCCGAGGAACGCCGGCATCGAATCGAGCAGCTCCTCCCTGGCCCACAGGACGCCGATGCCGGTCGGACCGCACAGCTTGTGGCCGGTGAAGCTGAGGAAGTCGCAGTCGAGCTCGCCCACGTTGGTCGGGACGTGCGGGACGTACTGGGCCGCGTCGACCAGGCACAGGGCACCGGCGGCGTGGGCCGCGTCGACGATCCGGCGGACCGGCGGCAGCGTGCCCAGCACGTTGGACATGGCCGTGACCCCGACCAGCTTGACCCCGTCGACCAGCTCGTCGAGCCGGCTCAGGTCGATCGTGTAGTCGTCGGCCACCGGCAGGAAGCGGAGCTCGACGCCCCGCTCCTCCCGCAGCATGAGCCAGGGCACCAGGTTGGCGTGGTGCTCGGCCTCGGTGAGCAGCACCGCGTCGCCCGGGCCCAGGTTGGCCCGGCCCCAGGCGTAGGCCACGAGGTTGATGCCCTCGGTGGCGTTCTTGGCGAAGACGATGCTCCTCGTCGACGAGGCCCCGATGAACCGGGCCACCTTGCGCCTGGCCTCCTCGTAGCGCCGGGTGGCCTCCTCGGCGATCGGGTACACCGAGCGGTGGACGTTGGCGTGGGTCGTCTCGTAGTAGGTCGACATCGCGTCGATCACCGACTGCGGCTTCTGCGACGAGTTGGCGGAGTCGAGGTAGACGAGCCGCTTTCCGTTGACCTGGCGCTCGAGGACGGGGAAGTCCTTGCGGATCACATCGGGGTTTATGCCGGCCATGGCTCGCTCATCCGTCGCTCATCGGACGCTCGCTCATCCGTCGCTCGTGCATCGCTCGCCGACCCGCTCGATCCGTCGCGCCACGCCTCATAGCCCTCGGCCTCGAGCCGCTCGGCCAGCTCGGGGCCGCCGCGGGCGACCACCCGGCCGTCGATGAGGATGTGGACCCGGTCGGGCTGGAGGTAGTCGAGCAGCCGCTGGTAGTGCGTGATGAGCAGCACGCCGAGCTCGGGCCGAACCCGGCGGACCTCCTGCACCCCCTTGGCCACGACCTGCAGGGCATCGATGTCGAGCCCGGAATCGGTCTCGTCGAGCACCGCCACCTCGGGTTCGAGAATCGCCATCTGGAGGATCTCGTTGCGCTTCTTCTCACCCCCGGAGAACCCCTCGTTGAGGTAGCGCTCCATGAACGAATGGTCCATGCCCAGCCGGTCCATCCACTCCATGATCGCGAGCCGGAGCTCGAGCACGGAGAGCTCGATGCCCTTGCGGGCCGAGAGCGCCTGACGCAGGAAGTTGAGCACCGAGACGCCGGGGATGGCCTGGGGGTACTGGAAGGCGAGGAAGATGCCGGCCTTGCCCCTGACGTCGATGCTCCAATCGGTGACGTCGTCGCCGCGGAACCGGATCCGGCCCTTGGTCACCTCGTACTCCGGGCTGCCGAGCAGGGTCGAGGCCAGGGTCGACTTGCCCGACCCGTTCGGCCCCATGAGGGCATGGACCTCGCCGGCACCGACGGTGAGGTCGACGCCCTTCAGGATCTCGGGGGGCGAGGCCGCCCCTTCCGCGTCGGCCACCCGGACGTGCAGGTCCTCGATGCGGAACAGGTCGGGTGGGGCGGCGCACACGGGTCGAAGTCTAGAGGCCACCCCGGATTCACACTATGGCCGTAGTGGTAATCCGACCGCCGGCGGGCCAGGACCCCCCCGAGCACGCCGACCACCTGGTTCTCTCCTCCGTGGCGGGTTTTGCAGGCTCAGGGTGCACAACTCGCCTCTGTGGCGGGTTTTGCAGGCTCTGGGTGTCTGAGCCGACTGAGAACGGGAACCTTGCCGGGGTATGGTCGCCAACGTGTCCGACCGGAAGGGGTACCGGGCGGCGCCGGCGGCGATCGGCGTGGGGGCGGGACCAGCGGGAGAGGTGACCCTGGTCGAGGGGGCGGCATTCTGCATCTCCGACCGGGCCGGCGACGTCACGCCCGGAGGCATCCAGGGCGTCTTCTTCCTCGACGTGCGGCTGGCCACCGAGTTCCGGCTGCTCGTCAACGGGGAGCCGCCCGAGCCGCTGGCGGCCCACGTCGACGAGCCGTTCGCGGCCACGTTCATCGGCCGCTTCCGCCCAAGGGCACCGCAGCTCGACAGCACGCTCGTCGTCGAACGCCACCGGCACGTCGGGCAGGGGGTGCGCGACGACATCGCCGTCCGCAACCTCGGGACCGAGGCCACCTACGTCCGGGTGGAGGCGATCTTCGACACCGACTTCGCCTCGGTCCGCACCGTCCGCACCGGCCGGGTCCACCCGCCCCAGCCCGGCGAGCTGACCTGGGAGCTCGACGGCGGCGGCTTCGAGCTGTCGATCGGCCGCGGCGGGCGTCGCCGCGGCGTCCGGGTCGTCCCCACCCCGCCGGGCGCGGCCGACCCCGGGCGGGTGACATGGGAGGCCATCGTGCCCGCGGCCGGCGAGTGGCGGGCGTGCATCGAGCTCGTCGCCATCGTCGACGGCAACGAGGTCGAGCCCCGCTACCGCTGCGGCCAGCCGGTCGAACGGGCCGAGCCGGCGGCCCGGCTGGCGCGCTGGCGGCGCAGCCTGCCCGCCGTCGGCACCGATCATCCGGGCCTGGCCGCGGCGCTGGCCAGCAGCGCAGAGGACCTCGGCCTGCTCCAGCTCTCCGATCCGGCCGTTCCCGAACGGGTGGTGGTGGCGGCCGGCGCACCCTGGGCCATGAGCCTCTACGGGCGGGATGGGCTGCTGACCGGGTGGATGGCGCTGCTCATCGACCCGGAGCTGGCCCTCGGCGTCCTCGAGACCCTGAGCCGGTACCAGGGCGACGACGTCGATCCCCGCTCCGAGGAGGAACCGGGGCGGATCCCCCGCGAGGTGCAGTTCGGACCGGGCAACGGTGCCCGCGGGCCGGGCGGGGCGCTCGTCGACTATGGGGCGGTCGACGCCACGCCGCTGTTCGTGATGCTGCTCGGCGAGCTCCGGCGCTGGGGCCTGGCGGCCGAGCCGGTCGAGCGGCTGCTGCCGTTCGCCGACCGGGCCCTGGCCTGGATCGACGAGTTCGGCGACCGGAACGGCGACGGGTACGTCGACTATCGCCGGGCGACCGATCGAGGCCGGGTGCACCAGGGGTGGAAGGGTTCACCGGACGCGGTGCGGGCCGCCGCCGGCGCCGTCGGCCAACCGCCGATCGCCCTGGCCGAGGTGCAGGGCTACGTCTACGCCGCCCATCTGGCCCGGTCCGAGGTGGCGCGCGAGGCCGGCGATCACGCCGTCGCCGAGCGGCACCGGGCCAAGGCCGCGGCGCTGCGCGACAACTTCAACCGCGACTTCTGGTTGGAGGACAAGGGTTGGGTGGCGATGGCCCTCGACGCCGACCGCAAGCCCCTCGACGCCCTCGCCTCCAACATGGGCCACTGTCTGTGGACCGGCATCCTCGACGACGACAAGGCCGCGCTGGTGGCCGAGCGGATGGTGGCGCCGGAGCTGTTCTCTGGATGGGGGATCCGCACCCTGGCCACGTCGATGGTCGGGTACAACCCCGTCGGCTATCACACGGGCTCGGTGTGGCCCCACGACGCGGCCATCGCCGCCGCCGGGCTGATGCGGTACGGGTTCGTCGACCATGCCCATCGGGTGATCCTCGCCCTCCTCGACGCGGCCGCCGCGTTCGGCGGGCGGCTGCCCGAGCTGTTCGCCGGGTTCGCCCGGGCCGACAACGAGTTCCCCGTGAGCTTTCCCGGCTCGTGCTCGCCCCAGGCTTGGGCCGCGGCATCGCCGCTGCTCATGGTGAGGAGCCTGCTGCGCTTCGAGCCCTGGATCCCGTCGGGCAGGCTACTGCTGGCGCCGGCGTTGCCCGACGCGATCGGTTGGCTGAGGATCGACGACGTCCCCCTGTTGGGCGGGCGCATCACCATCGAGGTCGAGGGGACCGAGGTGAAGGTCGATGGCCTCCCCGACGCGGTCGAGCTCATCGACGAGCCCTCAGCGGTGGTCCCGTAGGTCCTCCTTCCACGTGCGGAAGCGGGTGTGGGCCCGGCCGCTCGGGCCGGTGCCGGCGCCCGATCCGTCGGGGAACAGGCGGAACTCGTGGCCCACGTCCAGCGCGTCGGCCCGCAGGGCCAGATCGCGAGCGTCGGCCCGGGTGGCCGGCCCCGCCCTCCACAACAGCCAGGACCCGATGCGGCGCTTGTACTCGGCCGCCGGGCGACCGGCGAGGTCGGCGCCCAGGCCGAGCAGCACCTCGGGCGCTTCGATCCACGCGGGCGCCGGGATGGTGCGGTCGCGGGTGGGCGTGGCCGGCAGCTCCTCGGTGTGCACCGGTGTCTCGTCGTACGGGCGCCGGTCGTACGGGAGGGCGGCCACCCCAGGTACCCTACGAGGCGTGCGTCGATGCCGTGACCGCCTCCCCGAACGGGAGCTTCTGCCGCGGCGGCCGAACCTGTTTCGGCGCATCTGGGACCGCGTCACCCGCCGGCGCCGACCGGTGCTCGCCGGTGGACCTTGGTTCGACGACCCGGGCGCCGGCCCGCCGGAGGCCGGCGTCAGGGAGCCGCTCCACCCCCGCCCCACCGCGGGCGTCGGGGCGATGTCGTTGCCCACGCCGACCGGCGAGTAGGGCTCAGGGCAGCGGCGCCAGCGACTCCCGCAGCTCCCGCCGCGACGTGATCCCGAGCTTGCGGTAGCTGGCGGCCAGGTGGCTCTCCACGGTGCGGACCGAAATCACCAAGGTATCGGCGATCTCGCGGTCGGTCATGCCGTCCGCCGCCAGGTGGGCCACCTCGAGCTCTCGCCGGGTGAGGGCGGCCGCCGGTGCGGTCGCGGTGGGGGCGAGCCCGAGGCGGTCCCTGAGCTTCAGCGCGAGCTGCCCGGCCCTGGCGCCCGACGCGTCGTTGGTCCGCCCTTCCGCCGCCAGCTCGGCCAGCTCCAGGGCGCCCCCCAGCAGCCCGATGACGGCGTGGGCCTCCGCCGCCTCGAGGAGCGCCCGGGGACGGCCGTCGGCCCTGGCTCGAATGCCGGCGGCCCGGGTCTCGACCAGCGGCGAGTCGACGTGCCATCCGGCGGCGCTCAACTCGTCGAGGTAGGCGGCGGCGAGCTTGGGGGCGCCGTAGCGGGCGACATCGGTGAGGGCCCACAGGGCGGGAACGATCGCGCCGGCGTCCCCCGCCTCACGGGCCGACGCCTCGGCCAGGTCGGCGGCGAGGGTCAGCCGGCGGCGCGCCGCGGCGATCGCGGCCTCGGCCCACGGC
>JBOGGX010000197.1:0-16477 GCA_050744245.1 Acidimicrobiales bacterium | reverse complement strand
GCCGACTCCCTGGCCTCGGCCGACGGCGGTGCGAAGGGACCGGCCACCGCGGCCGCCACCGCCCGCAGCCCGGCCACCCGGGCCTGCAGCTCGGGGTCGGCGTCGACCCGGGCCGACTCCTCGGGCGTGGCCTCGCCGTCCAGGTAGGCCGACACCAGCTCGTCGAGGTCGTCGGAGGGGTCGGTCGCGGGCGGGTCGAGCGGCTGGGTCATGATCGGGTGGTTGGACGATCGGCGGACGGTGCGGGGTTCCCGGCCAGGGCGGTGCGCAGGGCGGCCCGGCCCCGGGCGATGCGGGAACGGACGGTGCCGGCCGGGATGCCGAGCACCTCGGCGATCTCGGCATAGTCGAGCTGGCACAGGTCGCGCAGCACCACGGGGGCCCGGAACTCCTCGGACAGCCCGGCCAGGGCGGCGTCGATGTCGAGCCGGTCGCTGACCGCGCTGTCGACGCCGGGCGCGTCGTCGACGACCGCGCCCGCCCTGTCGTCGTCGTCATCGGGGAGGACGGCCCTGGGTCGGCGAGCCCGCCGGCGCAGCTCGTCGAGGCAGGCGTTGGTGGCCACCCGGTAGCACCAGGTCGAGAAGGCGGCTCGTCCGTCGAAGCGGGGCAGGCCCTTGACCACGGCCAGCAGCGCCTCCTGGGTGGCGTCGAGGGCGTCGGCGTCATTGCCGGCCAGGCGCCGACAGACGGCGTAGATCCGGTCGTAATGCCGCCGCAGCAGGAGGTCGAGCGCCGCGGTCTGGCCCGCCTGCGCCGCCGCCACCAGGTCGATGTCGTCGCCCGGCCGGGCCGGGCCGCTCGCCACGGGGGGCGTCACCCCTCGAGTACGGCCTCGGCGATCCGCACCCGGTACCGGTCGCCGTCGTCGGCCGGCCGGGTGATCCACAGCAGCACGTAGCGGCCGGTAGTTCCGCCGAGATCGAACGCGACGTCGGCCGTCTCGATGTTCTCGTTGGTGGCCACCGGGTCGCCCCAGTCGTCGAGGCCGGTGCCGGGTTGGTCGGCGACGTAGACCTGCGCCGTCCAGTCCTGCGACGGCGAGGTGATCCTGAGGGAGTTGAGCGTGGTGGCCTCGTCCAGGGCCAGGATCAGCCCGACCCCATCCTTCAGGTTGCCGAAGTCACGGCTGGCGTAGCCCTCGGTCTGCCATTCGGTGTCGGGTTGACCGTCGACCGCCCGCGAGGCCAGGTCTGGTCGTTCCCGGTCGTCGCCCTGCGGGTCGAAGGTGGTCACCTCGGCGAGCTGGAGCGGTGACCCGAGCTCGGCCGGTGGCACCGCGTCGGTGGCCGGCGGCCGGCCCAGCAGCCGGCGACCGGCGTCGGTGCTGGAGAACAGCACGCCGGCCACCCCGAGTCCGACGCCGAGCATGATGATGAGGACCGCGGGCACCAGCCAGCCCCGCTCGGTCCGGGCGAAGCCACGGTTGGCGGCGGGGGAGGGGGCGGCATGACGGGGACGGGTGACGGTGAAGCCACCGGACGACGACGTCACGTCGAAGCCCAATGACGACTCGAAGCTCGGATCGTCGAGCTCGTTGCGCTCGGCGACGAGGAGGGCGGCCCTGAGGTCGCCCGCACTCTCGTAGCGGTCGGCGGGCTCACGGGCCAGGGCCCGCATGATCACCCGCTCGAGCGGCCGGGGCACGCCGGCCCGCACCTGGCGGGGCCGCAGCGGCGGTTGGGTGAGCCGGGCCAGGGCCACGGCTGCGTCAGAGTCGCCGGTGAATGGCGGCCGGCCGCACACGAGCTCGTAGAGGATGACGCCGAGGGCGTAGACGTCGGTGCGGGCATCGACCGGCTCGCCCTCGACCTGTTCGGGCGCCAGGTACTTGACCGTTCCGAGAGTCGTGCCGGTCACGGTGAGGTCGCCCTCGCCCTCCTGGAGCGCCTTGGCGATGCCGAAGTCGGTCACCATCACGCGGCCGTCCTCGGACAGCAGCACGTTGCCCGGCTTCACGTCGCGGTGCACGACACCGGCCTTGTGGGCCACGTCGAGGGCCTCGGCCACCTCCGCGACCACCGCGGCCGCCTCGAAGGGCTCGAGCACCCGCTCCGGACGGGCGTCGAGCTCCTGGCGCAGCGTCCGGCCCCGCACCAGTTCCATGACGATCGCTTCGACGTTGTCGTCGCTGTGGGTGTCGTAGATGGCGACGATCGACGGGTGCACGAGCCGGGCCGCGGCCACCGCCTCCCTGCGGAACCGGGCGACAAAGATCGCGTCCGCGGCGAGGTGCGGGTGAAGGATCTTCACCGCCACCCGACGGGACAAGACCTCGTCGATCGCTTCCCACACCTGGGCCATGCCGCCACTGGCGATGAGCCGGTCGAGGCGATAGCGCCCGGCGAGCAGCGGACCGGCGTGCGTCTCCGGTGCTTGCGTTTCCGACACTCGCCGGTCACCGTAGCCCGCGACCGACTCGGCACGGCGCCATCAGGACCGGCGCGCGCGAGAGTGACACACCGCTGTCACATTCGGGCCGGCCGAGCTAATTCGGCAGGTGGAAGCTGACCCCCATGACCCGGGGTCCGGCATGGGTCCCGACCACCGGCCCGATCACGCCGAGGCGCACGTCGTCGCGCTCGTACCGCGGCGCGAGCAGCGCGAGGAAGTCGTCGAGATCGGGCGCCTGGCCGTGCATGACCGCCAGGTCGTCGACAGTCGGGTGCTCGAGCACCTTGGCGGCCAAGGCGTCGAGCGCCTTGCGGCGGGTGCGGGTCCGGCCCGCCTCCTCGACCTTCCCCGAGCTGATGTCGATGATCGGCTTGATCGAGAGCAGCGTGCCCAGCAGGGCCTGGGCGTTGCCGATGCGCCCGCCCTTCTTGAGGTTGTCGAGGGTGTCGAGCACGCCGAAGGTGCGGGTCCGGCCGGCCAGGTCGGCGACCAGGGCGACGATCTCGTCCGCGCTTCTCCCGTCCCGGGCGGCCCGAGCGGCGGCGATGACCTTGTTGCCTTCCGAGACGCTGACGCCGCGGGAGTCGGCCACCCGGACGTCGATCTCCGGGGCCACGGCCTCGGCCGCGTTGCGGGCCGAGTCCATCGTGGCCGAGACGCCGGACGACAGGGTCACGCAGACGATGGCCTCGGCGCCGTCGTCGGCCAACCGCCGGAAGGTCGCCTCGAACGCACCTGGGGCGGGGGCGGCGGTCTCGGGCAGGGTAGGGGACTCGGCCAACCGGCGGTAGAACTCGTCGACCGACAGCTCCTCCCCGTCGACGAACTCCTTGTCGCCGAACCGGATGGTGAGGGGCACGACCGCGATGCCGAGCTCGTCGCACATGCTCCGCTCGAGGTCACTGGCGCTGTCGGTGACGATCCGCACTCCCGGCATGGCGGCACGTTACCGGACGGTTCGCGGGGGGACCGGGCCGCGAACTGGCCGGCTACTCCGACGTCGCGGTCGGCATCAGGCGCCGGTTGCGACGCGAGCGGTGGATGTTGCGGCCCCACCACGCGGCGAGGAACAGGAGCGAGCCGCCGATGAGCGCCAGGCCCACACCGGTCACCGCCGTGGACCGCACCGTGAACCGCGATTGGTCGAGCTCGCGGCGGTTGTCCGGCGTCGACACGCTGAGCGTGAGCGGCGCGTCGCCCGAGGTCAGGGTGCGCACCGTGATCTCGACGCGCGTGATCTCCTGGGTGAGCTCGAGCGGCACCTGGCCGTCCGGGTTCTCCGGGAAGGTGAGCCGCTCACCCGAGAGGTGGAGCAGGACGTTCATCGGGTACCCGGCGGTGTTCCGGACCGAGATGGGCACGAGTCCCTGGCGGGCGGTCAGCGTGAACGTCTGCCGGTCGGGCAGGTCGATCTTCGCCAGCTCCCGGTCGATGTCTGCGGCGGCGGCCCGCAGGTAGCTCGACTGCTGCGTCGCCGTGAGCTCCCGCGAGGCCGCGACCAGGAGGCGCCGGTTGAGCGCCTCGCCCAGCACGCTCGGCGACCCGACCGTGGCATAGAAGGTGTTGAGGTCGGCTTCGGCCTCGGCCAGGGCCGCCGGGAGCGGACCGAGATCGGCGGGCGGGCCGGGGGCGAGCCGGCGGCGCAGCGGGTCGCCCGAGCCGTCGGACTCGCCGTCGGCGCCGGCCAGCGGAACCTCGTCGAAGAGGGTGCCGAGGTCGACCGGTCGCAGGAACGGGATGGCGGCGATGCCGTCGATCACCGTCGCCAGCAAGGCCGGGTCGAGGGGTGCCGCATCGGGCAGGGCCAGGACAACCCCACGCTCGGCCGGCGGCTCGTCGAGGTACAGGACGGCCAGATCGGCGAGCAGGTGCTGACCGTCGAGCACCGGGTCACCGGACTCGCCGACGTGCCCGGCGAGCCCGGCGTCGGCCATCGCGGCCTCGATTCCGTCCACGCCCTCGATGAGGAACCGTTGGGCCAGCGTGGCGGGGAAGGTGTCGGTATCGAGCCGTTCCATGGCCGCTTCCGGCACCACGAACCGGGTGACCCCCCGGTCGCGCAGCCAGGCCGCGGTGGCGGTGTCGAGCGACGGATCCGCGAGCGACGTCGCCTCGTCGACGTTGGCGAACCGGTTGATCAGGGCGGCCACGCCGTGGTCGAGCTCGCGGACCAGGGTGGTCAGGGCGCCGGCCTGCACCCACGCCGCCGGTTCGATGTGGACGTAGGGACCGGCCACCACCTGGCGGCCCTGGGCGCCACGGCGCACCGCCTCGACGAGGCCGGCGTCCGGCGAGGCCTGGTCGGCGCCGAGCGAGGCGATGGTCTCCGGCGTCGGAACGACGGTGAGCGGCATCGCGGGGGAGCGCTGCAGGGCGGCGGCCACGGTGACGATGCCCGCCCGGGCCAACCCGTCGACGGCGATCGAACCGTTGGGCTGGAGCGATGGCGGTGCGTGGACGGGAACGGTCATGGCCACCCGCAGTGGGGTCGCCTCCGGGTCGGCGACCGGTAGCCGCACGATGTGGGTCACCAGTTCGGCCAGGGCCGCGCCCTCGCCGTCCTGGAGCTCGACTGCGACCGGGTACACGCCCGGGTTCGAGAGGCGGACGGCGGCCGGGTCGCCGGCGCCGGTCCGGGTCCCCAGGTCGACGGTGATCGTCCCCGACGCGTCCGGTGGGGTCTCGTCGAGCCGCAGGGTCACCGTGTCGAGCCTGGTCCGCAACCGCTCGCCGTCGATGGTGGCGAGGAACTGCTCCCGGGTGACCGCCCGGTCGTGCACGATGATCTCGAGCTCGGACTCCGGTGGCGCGCCGGTGACCCGCAGCTGGAGCCGGAACGGCTGGTTCGGGGCCAGCGCCGGAGTCTGGGCGACCAGGTCCAGGAGCCCCGACGACTGCGCGGGGCCGGCCCCCGATGGCGCGGCTCCGCCGGTGGGGCCGAACAAGCCGAGTACCGCGACCGCGGCCGCCGCCGCGGCCACCCGCCGGAGGCTCACGGCACGAGGTCGGCCTGGAGGACGACCAGACCCTCCGGCCGGCGTCGGAAGCCGAGATGCTCGTACAGGGCCAGCGCCGGCTGGTTCGCCATCTGGGTGTTGACCACCGCCGAGTCACCACCGCGCCGGTGCAGCCAGCGCAGACCGTCGACCACCAGGGTGGTGCCGTAGCCTGCCCGCTGCCGAGCGGGATCGACGGCCAGACGCTGGAGGTAGCCGCGTCGGCCGGCCCGGCCCCAGATGGCATAGGCCACGACCTCGGCGCCGTCGCCGATTCCGACCCTGAAGCGGGCCGTCGGCGTCGCCGCCAACGCCTCGTCGAGCCCGGCCTCGTCGAGCCGCCAGAACGTGGGGAAGGCGGCCGCGTCGACCGCCAACACGGTCGCCCGGTCGACCCGCCGCGCCCGCCGAGTGGCGACCTCGGCGGCGACGGGCGGGTCGTCCGTCCCCCGGATCAGGACGTGGAGATGCTCCCTGACCTCGAAGCCGGCGGCGAGGAAACCCTCAGCCTCCGACGGATCGAGCGCGGCGGTGATGACCCGACCGAAGCCGTTGCCGGCCAGCCGGGCACAGGCCTCGGTGACCGTCTCGACGGTCGCCGCCGGCGCACCCAGCCTCGGGGCGAGGTAGGCGATGCCGGCCTGGCCCCGCCAAGGCCCGTAGCGGAGGCCTTGCGCACCCCACCGCGTCAGGCTCGTGCTCACCGGGTCGAGGATACGGGTCGTGGCATCTGCGGGAGTAGCGTCCCACGCGGTGGCCGTCCTGTTCGTCACCCATCCCCGGTACTTCGACCACGACACCGGATCGGGTCATCCCGAGCGTCCCCAGCGGCTGACGGCCGTGCTGGAGGGTGCAGAGCAGGCGGGACTGGGCGACGAGCTGGTGTGGACCGAGCCCCGACCGGCGGGCGACGACGACCTGGAGCGCGTGCACAGTCGCGCGTACGTCGAGGCGGTGGCCCGGTTCTGCGCCAGCGGCGGCGGCTGGCTCGACGACGACACGATCGCCCGGCCGGAGTCGTACCAAGCGGCGCGGCTGGCCGCCGGGGCCGGGCTCACCGCGGTCGACCGGCTTGACGCGGGCGAGGCATCGGCCGCGTTCTGCGCCATCCGCCCGCCCGGGCACCACGCCGAACCGACCCAGGCCATGGGCTTCTGCCTGTTCAACAACGTGGCCGTCACCGCCGCGGCCCTGGCCGGGCGGGGCGAGCGGGTGCTCATCGTCGACTACGACGCGCACCACGGCAACGGGACCCAGGACACGTTCATCGCCGACCCGAGGGTCATGTACGTCTCCATGCACCAGTTCCCGCTGTTTCCGGGGACGGGGCGGCTCGACGACGTCGGCACCGGGCCGGCGACCGGGTCCACGGTCAACTTTCCGTTCCCTGCGGGCACCACCGGGGACGCCTTCCTGGCCGCGGTCGACGAGGTCGTGGCCCCGCTGAGCGAGAGGTGGAAGCCGACCTGGCTCCTGATCTCTGCCGGCTTCGATGCGCACCGGGCCGATCCCCTGACCGGGCTCGGGCTGTCGGCCGGCGACTACGCCGATCTGACCCTCCGGCTGCTGGAGCTCGTGCCCCCGCCCCGCCGGGTGGCGTTCCTCGAGGGCGGCTACGACCTCGACGCCCTCGCCGCGTCGACGTCGAGCTGCCTGGCCGCCCTGGCCGGGTCGCGGCTGGTGCCCGAGCCGGTCACCGCGGGCGGACCGGGCCGCACCGTGGTCGGCGCGCGGAAGCTGGTTCAGGACCGGCTCGACGCGCTCGGCTAGCCGGACACCCATGACCTCGACCCGATGATCCCCGATCGGCTCCGCCCCATCCTGTACGAGGCCCGCCCCCTGGCCGAGCGGTTCGAGCGGGCCGGGCACCGCCTCTACCTGGTCGGCGGGATCGTGCGCGACCTGCTGCTCGGACGGGACCTCGACCGACCGGACATCGACCTCACCACCGACGCCCGACCGGAGGAGACCAAATCGATCCTCGACGACTGGGCCGACACGATTTGGACCCAAGGCGAGCGGTTCGGGACGATCGGAGCCAAGCGGGGCACCCGGGCCTTCGAGATCACCACCCATCGGGCCGAGGCGTACCGACCCGACTCCCGCCAGCCCGACGTGAGGTTTTCCGATCAGATCGAGTCGGATCTGTCCCGCCGCGACTTCACGGTCAACGCCATGGCCCTGGCCCTGCCCGACCCGGAGTTGATCGACCCGTTCGGGGGTGCGGCCGACCTGCACGCCGGCCGCCTGCGCACGCCGCTCGCCCCCGACGAGTCGTTCAGCGACGACCCGCTCCGCATGATGCGGGCGGCCCGGTTCATCGCCGGGTACGGGTTGGTCGCCGACGCCGAGGTGGTCGACGCCGTGCGCCGGTTGGGGCACCGGCTCTCCATCGTGTCGCCCGAACGGATCGGGGACGAGCTCGACAAGCTGCTGGGGGTGGACGACCCGAGCGCCGGGCTGTGGTTCCTCCACGACACCGGCCTGTTCGGCGAGTTCCTGCCCGAGGTCGCGGCCCTCCGGCTCGAGCAGGACCCCACTCACCGGCACAAGGACGTCCTCGCCCACACGATCGCGGTGGTGGCCAACGTGGCCCCCCGGACCGCGGACGGGGAACCCAACGTCGTCACCCGGCTGGCGGCGCTGCTGCACGACATCGGCAAGCCCAAGACCCGCGCCATCGGGCCGCGCGGCGTCACGTTCCACCACCACGAGGTCGAGGGGGCCCGGATGGCCAGGGAGCGGATGACCGCGCTGCGCTACCCGAAGGACACGGTCGACGCGGTCAGCCGGCTCGTGTTCCTCCACCTGAGGTTCCACGGCTACGGCGAGGGTGACGGGGGCTGGACCGACTCGGCCGTGCGGCGGTACGTGCGCGACGCCGGCGATCTCCTCGTCGAGCTGAACGAGCTGACCAGGTGCGACTGCACCACCCGCAACGAGCGGCGGGCCCGGGCGCTGAGCCTGCGGATGGACGCACTCGAGGCCCGCATCGCCCGGCTCCGTGAGGAGGAGGAGCTGGCCAGCATCCGTCCCGAGCTCGACGGGAACCAGGTCATGGCCCATCTCGGCCTCCCGCCCGGTCCGGTCGTCGGGGAGGCGCTCGCCGCGCTGCTGGAGCTGCGGCTCGACGAGGGCCCGTTGGGTGAGGAGGAGGCCTACCGCCGCCTCGACGCCTGGTGGGCCGCCCGCTGAGCTGTCTGCGCCACTCGGCCTGCGGCCTCGCCGGCGCGGCCTTCGGCAACCGGCGAGCGTCTCGTTGGCTGCTCCGCCTGGGCTGCGCAGCGTCGCCACACCTGTGCGTGAGCCGGTCAGGTGCCTTGCTTGCGCGCCCGGATGATCAGCGTCGAGGGCAGCCAGGCCATGGCCGACGTCCAGAGGGGCCCGTGGGCGGCGGTCGTCGACGGTGCCGGTTCGAGCAGTGTGTCGATGCGGAAGTTGGCCCGGATCAGCCCGGTGACCAGATCGCTGATCGTGTGCGGGGCGTCGTCGCCCACCGCGCCGCGAGCGAAGTAGCTCCTGGTCAACAGGGGCGGTTCGCTCGAAGGATCGATCGTGCGGTAGGCCGGGTGCGGCAACGAGACCACGAACGGCGCCTCGGTCCGCAGGATGCGGTGGACCTGACGGAACACCCGGTCGACGTCGGGCACGCCGCCGAGCACGTAGACGCACAGGACGGCGTCGACCGTGTCGGCCCTGAGGAACGCCAACGCGGCCAGGTCGCCGTGGTGCTGTTCGACCTTGACCTCCTCGCGGTCGGCCAGCCGCCGCGTGTACCCGAGCTGTTCGTCGGAGGGATCGACGGCGATGACCTTGGTGCCGGCCTTGGCCAGCGTCACCGCGGCCGCCCCGCCCCCCGAGCCGAGCACCACGACGCGCTTGCCCGCCAGGTGGCCGAGCAGGCGGAGCTCGGCCTCGTTGGCGATCTCCGGTCCGTACTCCACGGCGCGCAGGTCGACGTCGTCGGCCACCGGCCCGGCCGTGAACGACGCCGCGCTCGGGCCGGACGCGCCGGGCGACTCGGACGACCGCTTTCGAGATGAGGGTGCCGGGGCGTTCACCCCGCCAGTCTCGCCCGTTCGGCACCCTCGGCGGCGGATCGGTGGTCCGCCGCGGGTCCGGTGCGCGCCCAGAATGACGCCGTGCGGCTGGCGACGTTCAACATCAGGCACGGCGCGCCCACCCGCGGGTACCGAGGGGATGCCGAGCGAGTCGCCGCCGCGTGCGCCTCGCTGGCTGCCGACGTGCTCGCCCTGCAGGAGGTCGACCGTGGCGTCGCCCGTTCGGGCCGGGCCGACCTGGCCGCCCTGGCCGGCGAGGCGTCGGGGATGCAGGTGGTGTTCGCCCAGACCATGCTGTTTCGTGGCGGCCAGTACGGCAACGCCCTGCTCGTCCGGGGCTCGGTCGACGACGTCGAGGTGGTCCGTCTGCCGGGCGGCCACCGGTTCTGGGTGCGGCGGGAGCCCCGCAACGCGATCGTGGCCACGGCCAGGCTCGCACGCGACGACAGGAAGGCCGTCTCGGTGGCGGCCACCCATCTCTCCACCCAACGGTGGGCCAGCCGGGCCCAGCTGACCCAGGTGGCGACGGCGCTGACCGAACGGCCACGGCCCCATGTGCTGTTGGGCGATCTCAACCGCACCAACGGGGAGGTCGCCGGCCACCCGGCCGCGGGTCGCATCCGCTTCGTCGACGGGGGCGAGCCGACGTTTCCCGCGGTCAAGCCGGTGCTGCGCATCGACCACATCGCGCTCAACGGCCTGCTCGTCACCTCGGTGGCGGCCGTTCGCCTGCCGATCAGCGACCACCTGGCGCTGGTGGTCGATGCCGAGTGGTCCGACGCGCGGGACGGACCCGACCGGCGACCGCTCAGCCGGTGATGAACTCCTCGACCAGCTCACGGGCCTCGTCGTCGGTGAACTGTCGGGGCGGGCTCTTCATGAAGTAGGAGGACGGGCCGACGAGAGGTCCGCCGATGCCCCGGTCGAGCGCGACCTTGGCGCACCGGACCGCGTCGATGATCACGCCGGCCGAGTTGGGTGAGTCCCACACCTCGAGCTTGAGCTCGACGTTGAGCGGCACGTCACCGAAGTTGCGGCCCTCGAGGCGGATGTAGGCCCACTTGCGGTCGTCGAGCCAGGGGACGTGGTCTGACGGTCCAATGTGGACGTTGCGGGCCTCGATCCCGTGGTCGACCTGGCTGGTGACCGACTGGGTCTTCGAGATCTTCTTGGACATGAGCCGCTCACGTTCGAGCATGTTCATGAAGTCCATGTTGCCGCCGAAGTTGAGCTGGTAGGTGCGATCGACGGCGACGCCCCGATCCTCGAACAAACGGGTGAGGACGCGGTGGACGATGGTGGCGCCGACCTGGCTCTTGATGTCGTCGCCGATGATGGGTACGCCGGCCGCCTCGAAGCGAGCGGCCCATTCCGGGTCGGACGCGATGAACACGGGGATGGCGTTGACGAAGGCGACCCCGGCGTCGAGGCAGGCCCGGGCGTAGTGGCGCTGGGCCTCCTCCGAGCCGACCGGAAGGTAGGACACCAGCACGTCGGCGCCCGAGGACCGCAGCGCCTCGGCCACGTCGACCGGCGCCGCGGGCGACTCCTCGACCTCCTCGCGGTAGTAGCGGCCCAGGCCGTCGAGGGTGGGCCCGCGCTGGACCTTGATGCCGAGCTCGGGGACGTCGGCGAACTTGATCGTGTTGTTGGGCCCGGCCCAGATGGCCTTGCCCACGTCGGTGCCCACCTTGGTGGCGTCGACGTCGAAGGCGGCGACCACCTCGATGTCGCGGACGTGGTAGCCCGCCAGCTCGACGTGCATGAGGCCGGGGACCTCGTCGGTCGGCGGGGCGTCGCGGTAGTACTGCAGTCCCTGGACCAGGGAGTTGGCGCAGTTGCCGACACCGGCGATGGCGAGTCGGATCGTGCTCATCGGGCGGGTTGCTCCTCTCGATCGACCTGGGCCTGGGTCGCCTCGTCGGCGATGAGCCGATCGAGCCAGGCCAGGTCGCAGTTGATGGTTTCGATGTCGTGTTCGCGCAGGAAGCGCAGGTAACGGTGGCTGAGGGTGTGGGTGTCGTCGGCGCCGCCCCGGCCACCGGTCAGCTCGCGGAGGCGGGCGGCCAGCTCGGCCCGCCGGCGCTGGAAGAGCTCGAGGCGATCGGGCTGCGGGAGGAGGCGGCAGAACGCGACCTGCAGCGCGAAGGTGCGTTCGTCGACCGGCGCCGGATCGGTGAGCAGGCCGACCAGGTGGGCCCGGCCCGCCTCGGTGAGGCCGTAGACCTTCCTGCTGCGGCTCCCCTGACTGCGGCCGGTCCTGGGATGTCGGGAACGGAAGGCGGCCAGCTCCCCGCTGAGGGATCCGCTCGACCAGCCCGCGGTGCGGGTCCTGGGCTCGCGCTCGGGCTCGACCGTCTTGACCAGACCGGCCCGCTCCATGCGGCTGAGCGCCGGGTAGAGCGAGCCGAACGACAGCCCGCCGCGGCCCGGTCCGAGGACGGCGGCCACCCGCTTGCGCAGCTCGTAGCCGTGCAGCTCCTGCTCGCTGAGGAGGCCGAGGACGGCGAGGTCGATCACTGGGCGGGCAGTGTAGCGGATCGAACTATCGAATCGATACATCGGAGCGCGACAGGTTGGGTGGTGGCTCGTTCTCGACGCAGCTGGCGCCGCTGGGCGGTTCCGGGTGCGTCGAGTCTGCGGGGCTCGGCCGGGATGGCGGATTCTCGACGCAGCTGGCGCCGGTGGGCGGTTCCGGGTGCGTCGAGTTTGGGGTCGGCCGGGCGGCGCGGGTCATTCCCGACGCATGGGCGGTCGGAATGCGACCGCGGCTGCGTCGAGTTCACGCCGACCGGCGTCGGGCTACCCTGCTGGCCGTGACGTTCACGCTGGACGCCATCCGGGGAGTCCCCTCCAGCGCGGCCGGCACCATCGACTACCGGCTGGCCCGGATGGCCGTCGTCCGCGAGTACCGCCGCCGCCGGCTGACCCGCCACGAGGTGTGCGACGCCCATCCCGAGCTGTTGCGGGCGGCCAAGGCCTGCGGGCAGACCACGGCCATCGACTGCCCGATCTGCGAGGCGGCCCAGGTCGTGCTGGTCTCCTATGTGTTCGGCCCCGGGTTGCCCCGTTCGGGTCGGTGCGTCACCACGGTCAACGAGATGGCCGAGCTCAACCGACGCCCCTCCGACCTGGCCTGCTACGTCGTCGAGGTCTGCCCCGACTGCGCGTGGAACCACCTGGCCAGGGTCTTTCCGCTCGGTGGCGCCACGCCCCGGCAGGGCAACGGCAACTCGTAGCCCGGGACCCGTCCGGCCGCGTCCCTGGTAGGCTCGCCCGCTCCCGCATGGCTCCTTCCCCCCGCCAGCCCGCGGGGCGCGCCCGGTCCCGCCGGTCCGGCCAGACCCGGTCGGCTCGACGCAAGGGGCGCGCACCCGAAGCGAAACGCCGCAGCATCTTGTGGCGCTGGCGGCGCGGCGTCTACGTCGTCGGATTGCTGGCCCTGGCGGCCACGTCGGGCGTCGCCTACGCCGCCACCCGCATCGAGCTGCCGTCGACCGAGCCCCCCGACACGTCATCGGTGGTCTGCGCGGCCGACGTCCCCGAGGGCTGCAACGCCGACAACGCGCTGGCCCGCTTCCACGCCTCGGTCGACCGGATCGAGATCGACCTGGCCGACGTCCCCCAGATCCAGATCGACGCGGTGATCGCGGCCGAGGACCGCGACTTCTTCCGGCACGGCGGCGTCGATCCCATCGGCATCGCCCGGGCCCTGTGGCAGGACCTCAGGGCCGGAGGCTTCGAACAGGGTGCCTCGACCATCACCCAGCAGTACGTCCGCACCACCTACCTCACGACCGAGCGGACCGTGACCCGCAAGCTCAAGGAGGCGGTGCTCGCCATCAAGGTCGAACAGGAGCTCTCGAAGGAGGAGATCCTCGAGCGCTACCTCAACACCGCGTACATGGGCCGGGGGGCGTACGGCATCGGCGCCGCGGCGCGGGTCTACTTCGGCCACGCCATCACCCAGGTCGATCTGGCCGAGGCCGCCTACCTGGCCAGCCTGTTGCGCTCACCCGAGGCGGGTGACGCCGTCCGCGATCCGGAAGAGGCCACCCGGCGCCGCGAGACCGTGCTGCGGGCCATGGTCGAGGAGGACTACATCTCCGAGGCCGAGTACACCGCGGCCAACGAGGTGCCGTGGACCGTCGCCGCGCTCGACGACGGCACCGACGGCACCATCCTGCCCAGGCGGGAGAACAACCAGTTCGGCTCGGTGCGCCTGCGGCAGTACGGCACGGAGTACTACGTCGACTACGTCCTCCAGCAGCTCAAGGCGCTCGGCTACACCGACGCGCAGATCTTTGCCGGCGGGCTGCAGATCTACACCAGCCTCGACCCCCGGGCCCAGCGGGCGGCCTGGCAGGCGGTGGCCTCCACCCTCGACCAACCGGACGATCCGCTGGCCGCGCTGGTCGCGGTCGACAACCAGGGCCTGGTCCGGGCCATGATCGGCGGCCGCGACTACAACGTGAACCGGGTCAACCTGGCCCTCGGCCCCCTGGGGGGCGGCAGCGGTCGGGGGGCGGGTTCCTCGATGAAGGCATTCGTGCTGGCCGCCGCCGCCCAGCAGGGGATCTCGTTCAACTCGCTGTTCAACGCGCCGGCGGAGCTCATCCTGCCCGGCGCCGACGCAGGCAACGACTGGGTGGTCAACAACTACGAGGACGCCGAACAGGGCATCCTGAGGGTCGTCGACGGCACCCGGGTCTCGTCGAACACGCTCTTCGCCCAGCTCATGCTGGCGGTGGGCCCCGACAACGTCGTCAACATCGCCCGCCAGCTCGGGATAACCAGCGAGATCCCGGCCGTGCCGTCGCTCGTGCTCGGCTCGGGCGACGTGTCGCCGTTCGAGATGGCCGTCGCCTACTCGAGCATCGCCCGCGGCGGGGTCTACATCCAGCCCCAGGTCATCACCAAGGTGGTCTGGCCCGACGGCCGGGTCGACGCCTTCCCCGTCGAGACCAGGCAGGCGATGGATCCCGGCCACGCCAACCTGGTCACCTCGGCCCTGCGCCGGGTGGTCGGCAACGGGACCGGCGTCAACGCCACCCTGTCGGTGCCCGCCGCCGGCAAGACCGGAACCACCGGCAACTACAACGACGCCTGGTTCGTCGGCTACGTCCCCAACGGCTGGACCGCCTCGGTCTGGATGGGGTACGACCCGATCCAGAACGCCGACGGCACCCTGACCCCGCGGTTCATGGACAACGTCCACGGCCGCCAGGTCACCGGCGGCTCCTTCCCGGCCATGATCTGGCGCAAGTTCATGCAGATCTGGATCGAGGGCACCGACGTCGGGAGCTTCACCCCCGTCCACTCCTACCCCGGCGTCGTCCTCAACGAGGGCATCAACACGACGACGACGCTGCCACCGGCCCCCCCGACGCCCACCCAGCCGACGCCCACGCCGCCGCTGCCGCCGTGCGGCGCGCCGCCGACCACGACCGACCCGACCCAACCCTGCGCCCCCGGCTGACGCCTCCGGCCGGAGCCCGGGCGCCGCCGCGGGCGCGGGTACACTCCGTCGCACCGCCGGCAGCCGTGGGGCGCTGGACGGGAAGGAGGTCCGCGATGGACGCCAAGGTCACCGTTCCCGCGGTGCGCAGCCGCAAGGTCAGCCACGGGAGCGAGCCGCTCGTCATGGTCACCGCCTACGACGCGCCCGGGGCGCGCATCGTCGCCGAGGCCGGGGCCGACATCATCCTGGTCGGCGACTCGCTGGCCATGGTCGTGCTCGGGTACGACGACACGCTGCAGGTGAGCATCGACGACATTGCCCACCACACCGCCGCCGTGGCTCGGGGCCGGCCGTCGTGCCTGATCGTGGCCGACATGCCGTGGCTGAGCTACCACGTCAGCGTCGCGGACACCGTGCGCAACGCGGCCCGGCTGATCCATGCCGGGGCCTCGTCGGTCAAGCTCGAGGGTGGCCACAAGCGGCGGCCGATGATCGAGGCCATCGTGGCCGCCGAGATCCCCGTGATGGGCCATCTCGGTCTCACCCCGCAGTCGGTGCACGCCATGGGCGGGTTCAAGGTGCAGGCCAGGCAGGTCGAGGCGGCGCTGGCGCTCGTGCAGGAGGCGAAGGAGCTCGAGGCCGCCGGCTGCTTCTCGATCGTCCTCGAGGGCATCCCCGAAGAGGTCGCCGCCATGGTCACCGACGCGATCGACATCCCGACCATCGGCATCGGCGCCGGGCCTCACTGCGACGGGCAGGTGCTCGTGTTCCACGACGTGCTCGGCATCGAGGACCGGCTGGCCCCCAAGTTCGTACGCCGCTACGCCTCGCTCAAGCCCGACGCCGTGGCCGCCCTGTCCGCCTTCGCGGCCGACGTCAGGCAGGGAGCGTTCCCCGCCGACGCCGAGAGCTACCACCTGTCCGAGGCGGCGGCCGAGGCCCTCGCCCTCTACGGAGGTGCTAGCAAGATCGGGTGATCCCGCGCCGGACCGGGCTGCTCCTCGCAGTCATGGTCGCCGTCGGCGGCCTGGCCGTCGTGCTCGGCGTGGCGCTGCTGTTCTTCCGTGACGACGGGGGTGACGACGCCGTCGCGTCCGCCGACCGGGAGCCCCTGGCCGGGTTCGGCGAGGTCGCGGTCACGGTCGAGGCGCCGGGTGCCGACGGGGCCACCCGCGACTACTGCCTACTGCTGGCCGAGACGCAGGAGCAGCGCCAGCGGGGGCTGATGGACGTCACCGATCCGCAGCTCGGTGGCTATGACGGGATGCTGTTCCGCTTCGAGTCCGAGGTCGAGGTCGGCTTCTGGATGAAGGACACGCCGATGCCGCTCACCGTGGCCTACATCGGCGCCGACGGCGGGCTGGTGTCGACGGCCGACATGGAGCCCTGCCTGGGCGAGGCGGCCGCGGCGAGCAACTGCCCCAGCTACCCACCCGACGGCCCGTACCTGCGGGCCGTGGAGGTGCCGCAGGGCGGACTCGTGGACCTGGGTCTCGTCCCCGGTTCCCGGTTCACCGACACCGTGGCGCCCTGCTCGACGTAGCCCGAGACCGAATGTGCGGTGG
>JBOGGX010000196.1:0-27675 GCA_050744245.1 Acidimicrobiales bacterium | reverse complement strand
TAACCGACATGGTCTAACCGGGTCGGCAATGCGGCGTGGTCAGTCGAAGCTCTGATCCTCCGTAGTGCCAGGAGTGTGCCGTCGACAGTCAGCAACACGCCACCGACACCACGCGAGCGCGACGCGCGCCGCCCTCGGAGCCCGTGCGCGGCGGTGGGCCGTGTCCTCGGGTGTCTTCATGCTGGTGGGTGGGGGACCCGGTTCTCGTCGTTGACGATCGCCTCGACGATCCTGGCCTCGGCCAACCCGACGGCGTAGTTGGTGGCGCCCTTGCCCCTGATGATGTTCTCCGCCGCGGTGACCACCTCGTTGGGTGATCCGCCGCTTGGCCGCTTCGTCGAGCGTCGGATGGCCCGGCTCCCGGAAGTGGTCGAGGGGGATGGCGCCGATGCTGGCGCTGCTCCACAGCGGGATCTCGGAGTCGCCGTGCTCGCCTGCGATCCAGGCATGGACGTTCTGGACCGCGACCCCGCAGTGCCGGCCGACGAGGTGTCGCGGCCGCGACGAGTCGAGAACGGTCCCCGAGCCGAACACCCGGCCGGCGGGCAGCCCGGCGAACTCGATCGCGGCGTAGGTCACGACGTCGACCGGGTTGGTGACCATGAGCAGCACCGCCTCGGGCGCCACCTCGAGCAGCTGGGGCACGAGCGTGCGACAGATGGTGACGTTGGCCTCGGCCAGCTCGAGCCGGGTCTGTCCCGGCTTCTGTTTGGCGCCCGCGGTCACGATCACCACGTCGGCGTCGGCGCACACCGAGACGTCGTCGGATCCGATCACGTCGGCCCGCGGCACGAACTGAAGGCCGTGCTGGAGGTCGAGCACCTCGGCCGCCACCTTGTCGGAGGCCAGGTCGTACAGCGCAATCGTCTGGGCCGCCCCCCCTGACCAGGCAGGCGTAGGCCAGGGTCGTCCCGACGCTGCCCGCACCGACGATCGCCAGCTTCGTGGTCGGCGCTCGTTCCGGCACGAGCGCCGACCGTACCTCAGTCGGTCAGAAGCGAAGGCCGACGCCGAGCATGGTGGCCCGGGTGTCGAGCATCCGCATGTTGCCGCCAAGGTTGACCGAGCCCTGGAACCCGGTGTTGCTGTCGAGCACGCCGTTGAGCGTGAAGCTCAGCGTGATCTGCAGCTCGCGCACCGGCTGCCACATGAGCCGGTTGTCGAGCGCGAGGCTGCCCGAAGCGCCGCTGCCGAGCAGGTGGAAGGTCCCGCCCGCGGTCAGCGACTGCTCCAGCCAGAGGTGGCCCTTCTGGCCCCAGGTGCACGAGACCAGGTGGAGCGCCAGCTTGGCCTGGGGGTCGCTCAGGCTCCCGGTCGGGGCCACGTTGAAGTAGTCGACGAGGCGGCACTGCCCGACATCGCCGAGCGACCAGCCGTAGAGGTTGGCGTTGAACTGCAGCCCGCCGTTCTGGAGGGTGACGCCGCGGGTGGGTGTTGGGGTCATGCCGGCTCCTATGCGATGTACTGGTCGTCGTCGGGCTCGGGCTGGTACCCGTCGGCCAACAGATCGTCCATCGACACCTCGATCGACTCGTCGGCCTGGGCGGTGAGATCGATGGCGACCTCCTCGTCCTCGTCCGACGACTGGTCGCCGGACTCGCTGGACTCGCCGTACTCGCTCATCGAACGCGCTCCTTCTCTCGGCTCGGGCGTCACTGTGCTGGGGGTTCGAGCGCCGGTCAGGAGCGCCGGGGACAGCGGAGCGGACACCAGGACCTGCCCCATCGGGCACCGCCGCGGCGTCCGGCCCGGCGCCACCCCGACCGCGTAGGGTTGGGTTGCGCCAGGTCCGCCCAGAGGGGAGATGCGCCGATGGCCACGACGTGGAACGGTGCCGGGACCGTGCTGCACCCGCTCGAGCCCTTGACCGCCGAGGAGATCTCCTTTGCCGTCGACATCCTGCGCAAGGAGCAGAACCTCACCGACAGCCACCGGTTCGTGTCGGTGCTGCTGCGCGAGCCGGCGAAGGCGGCCGTGCTGGAGTTCGACGGGAGCAACCCGCCGCCCCGGCTCGCCTTCGCCCTGCTGCTCGACAAGTCCGACGGCAACACCTACGAGGCGGTGGTCTCGCTCACCGAAGCGAGGGTCGAGAGCTGGGAACACGTGCCCGGCGTCCAGCCCCAGGTGATGGTCGAGGAGTTTTTCGAGTGCGAGGAGATCGTCAAGACCAGCCCGGAGGTGCAGGACGCCCTCCGCCTCCGGGGCATCACCGAGTTCGACGGCGTCATGGTCGACCCGTGGTCGGCCGGCCGCTACGGCGACGAGGTCGAAGGCCGCCTGCTCCGGGCCCTGGCCTGGGTGAAGATGGGCGACGAGCACGACAACGGCTACGCCCACCCGGTCGAGAACCTCATCGTCTATGTCGACATGAACGCCAAGCGGGTGGTCAAGGTCGAGGACCACGGCGTCATCCCGATCCCCCAGGAGTCCGGGCGCTACTACGCGGCCGACGTGGGCGAGCTGCGGGCCGACATCAAGCCGATCGAGATCACCCAGCCCGAAGGCGTGAGCTTCGAGATCGACGGTCATGAGGTCCGGTGGCAGAAGTGGCGCTTCCGGATCGGGTTCACCCCACGCGAGGGCCTCGTGCTCCACACCGTCGGCTACAAGGACGGCGATCGGGTCCGGCCCATCCTCTACCGGGCGTCGCTGGCCGAGATGGTGGTCCCCTACGGCGACACCGCACCCACCCACAGCAGGAAGAACGCGTTCGACGCCGGCGAGTACAACATCGGCACCCTGAGCAATTCGCTCGAGCTCGGGTGCGACTGCCTGGGCGAGATCCGCTACTTCGACGCGGTGTTCGCCGACGGCAACGGCACGCCGTACACGATCAAGAACGCGGTTTGCTTGCACGAGGAGGACCACGGCATCCTCTGGAAGCACACCGACTTCCGCACCGACAGGGTCGAGGTCCGGAGGTCGCGCCGGCTGGTGGTCTCGACCATCGCCACCGTCGGCAACTACGAGTACGGGTTCTTCTGGCACATGTACCAGGACGGCAACATCGAGTTCGAGGTGAAGCTGACCGGCATCATGACCACCGGCGTGGTGGCCGAGGGCGAGAAGCCGAAGTATGGCCAGGTCCTCAACCGGGAAGGGCTGTACGCCCCTATCCACCAGCACTTCTTCAGCATGCGGCTCGACTTCGACGTCGACGGCCGGGCCAACTCGATCTACGAGGTCCACACCGAGTCGGTCCCGAGGGGCGACGACAACCCGTTGGGCAACGCGTTCTTCGCCAAGGCCACGCTGCTGCGCACCGAGCTCGAGGCCCAGGACACGGTCGACACCCTGGCCGCCAGGTACTGGAAGGTGGTCAACCCGTCGGTCACCAACTGCGTCGACGAGCCGGTCGGCTACAAGCTCATGCCGAAGGAGAACGTGGCCGCCTTCGCCCAACCCGACGCCAGCATCGTCAAGCGGGCCGGGTTCATCACCAAGCACCTGTGGGTGACGCCGTACGCCCCGGGCGAGCTGCACGCGGCCGGCGACTACCCCAACCAGCACGAGGGCGGCGCCGGGCTCCCCGAGTGGACCGGGCAGGACCGCCCGATCGAGGACACCGATCTGGTCGTCTGGTACACGTTCGGCTCGCACCACGTGCCCAGGCTCGAGGACTGGCCGGTGATGCCCGTGCAGTACTACGGGTTCATGCTCCAGCCGGTCGGGTTCTTCGACCGCAGCCCGGCCCTCGACGTGCCCGCCCCGGCCCAGGAGCAGTGCCGCCACCAGGGCTGAGAACCGGCGTCAGGCCTCCTCGAAGACCCGTCCCATGTTGGTCCACCGCTCGGGCCTGGTCGACCGCTCCCACAGGGCGACGACCACGCCGACCAGGAGGATGGCGAGCACGATCCATGGGATGAGGCGGATCACGAAGATGGCGCGGCCGACGAAGGAGTAGTAGAGGCCGCCGAACACGGCCACGGCCCCCGTGACGGCCGACAGCACGCCGAACACGGTGAACGTCGAGTTGTTCAGTCGCCGCCCCTCGAGGACACCGGCCAGCCCCAGGAGGAAGTAGGAGAACATCACCAGCGGCGTGCCCAGCGTGGCCAGGTACGCGAACGCGGCACACCCTCCCGGCCGATGGCGAAGAACGTCCGGCTGACCACGTGTGCACCCCCAGCGCGCAGAACAGGCATGACACCGAGATGGCGAACAGCACCAGGTTGCCGAGCCAGCAGCATGACCGCCACCGACAGGACGGTGAACACGAGCTGGCTGCGGGTCGAGATGCGGATGTCGAACAGGCTCATCACGGCCAGGAACACGATCCCGCCGAGGAAGACCCAGTACCAGGGCACGGTGACCACCGACCCGGTGGCCTCGTTCAGGGTCACGCTCTGGATGAGCGCCGACATGAAGCAGGCGAACCCGGCCGGCACGGCCCCACGAGGATGACGAAGGTGATCGAGTAGATCCAGCCGACGACGAACCCGGCGAGCTTGGAGAGCCCAGGCCGGGCGCGACCTGCTGCGCTTCGCCAACGAGTACGACGCCCCGCTCACCATGGAGCTCCTCTCGGCCGGCGGCGAGACGGTGGCGTCGGCCGGCGATCTGGCGCCCGGCGACAAGCTGATCGACGAGTTCGACCTCGAGGCGGGCGAGTACACGGCGGGCTGCAGCGACGGCACCCTGACCTGGACGAGCGAGGGCGAGGGCGAGACGCCGAGCGGCATCATCGCGGGCAGCCCGAAGTTCCAGGCCGCCTCCGAGTAACCGCCGACCTAGCGATCGGGTCGAGCGGCCACGGCCAGGAGGTGGGCGCTGAGGCCCCGCAGGGTCGGCTCGGCCTCCGTCGCCCGGGCCGCCTCGAGGATGATCTCCCGGGCCGACGGATCCGACCACCGCTCCTCCACGCCGGGCTGCCAGATCGCCATGCCCTCGACACCGAGAAGCGAGACGAGGGTGAGGCCGGCGGCCTCGATCTCCTGACCGAGCTCGTCGGGGTGGTGGAAGAAGGCGGTGGTGAACCACTCCGGGTTGCCGGTCGGGTTGCGGTGCTGCCCTTCGGCCAGGTCCCGCCGCACGATCGACCGGAACGTCGGGTCGAACAGCCGCTCGCGGGCCAGGCCGTCGAACAGCGAGGCGAACCTGGAGATGGCGGCCACGAACACGGGCCCGCCCGGCACCACCACCCGCATGGCCTCGCCGAGGGCGGCGAGCCGATCGTCGCGCTCGGTGAGGTGGTAGAGCGGACCGAGCAGGAGGACGGCGTCGAAGCTGGCGTCGTCGTGGTCGAGCCGGCGGGCGTCGCCGAGCGCGGCCGTCACCGGGCCCGGCCGGGCCAGAACCGTGTCGACATGGAGCGGGACCGGATCGACGACGTGGACCCGGTGGCCCTCGGCGGCCAGCCACTCGGCGTGGACGCCGGTCCCTCCTCCGACGTCGAGGATGCGCAGCGGCGCACCGTCGGGCAGCCAGCGGCCGATGATCTCCTGAGTTCTCACCAGCTCGAGCCCGCCGCGGTCGCCTCGCAGGCGGGCGTCCTCGTCGGTGCGCTCGTAGTGGCCCACAACGTCCTCGGGCGGCCGAGGCGCAGACCCGTTCACTGGTTCGCCCGCCCTGCGGGCTCGCTCATCGCCGCAGCGGCGCGACGTACGGCCGCTCGGGGTCGGCCCCCTGGAGCTGCCAGACCTCGTGCCCGTAGTTGGCGAAGACGAGCGACTGGTCGGGCCCCGGATCCTTGGTGTCGCCCCGATGGAGGATGTAGGCCAGCTGCTCGGCCCCCTCGGCCAGTTCGACGCGGAGCTCGATGCCGAAGACGTCCTCCCCGATCGGCCGGACCGGGTCGGTCCACACCGTCTCGCGGGCGGCGCCGGTCCACACGTGCAGGCCCCAGAGGTCGTCGAAGTCCGGGCTGGTCGGATCGCCGTAGTCGCCGGCCGGGCGGCGGTAGTGGATCGTGGCGTAGCCCTCGGCCGATCCCCGTGACGGGTGGACGACCTGTACGGCCGGCTGGAACCAGGCCGACGGCGTCTCGGTCGGCGTGAATTCCAGGCCGGCGATGTCGGCCACCCCGCCCACGAGCACGCTCACCGTGACCGGCGCCGACAGGTCGGGTGCGGTCAACGTGAACGCGGCCCCGTAGTCGTCGTCCGGCAACCTGGTCACCGTCACCGCTCCCGCCGGGCTGGTGGCCTCGATCGTCACCGCCGAGCAGTCGGCGCAGGCGTAGTGGACGGTGGCGTACCCCTGGGCCTCGGCCTGCGACGGGTAGATGGTCCCGTCGCCCTGGCGCAGCCAGATCTCCGGCGTGGCCGCCGGGTCAAAGCTGCGGTCGGGGCTGTCCGGTGGGTCCTTGGTGTCGCCGCTGTGCACGATGAAGTTGACCGGTAGGTCGTCACGGGCCAGCTTGATGAACGCGAACCGCCCGTACTCGTCCTCGCCGAGGAACGGCTTGGGGTTGGGCCAGTCCGTGACCTCCGACGGGTCGATGGCGTCGCCCCACAGATGCAGGCCCCATGGGTCGTAGTCGCCGGCCGGCCGGTGGTGGTGGACGAGGGCGTAGCCGGTGGCCGCGGCCGGCGGCTCGACGAACTCGACGCCGACGTTGACGACGGAGTCCGACGCCAGGTGGCCGGACAGATCGTTGACGACGGCCGCGAACGACAACGTCGCCGGGGGCTGGTCACGGAGGTGGCTGGCGTCGTAGAACACCCGGTATGGCGGGTTGTCGTCGGTGCCGATCGGCACGTACCCGCCGTCGCCCTGGCGGACGGCGAAGGTGACCTCGGCCAACTGGTCGGCGCCCAGGTCGGCCCCCACCTCGATGCGGTCGACCACGTCGTGGCCGTCCCAGGTGTTGGTGCCGAGGGCGACGGTCTCGAAGTGGTCGAGGGTGGTGATGTCGACGGTCGGCGCGGCCGGGCTGGCGGGCACGGGGTCGTTGGCCCGGTAGACGACGTAGCCGAGCGCGGGCACGGCCACCGTGAGCGCACCGTCGGGACCGGCCGTCAGCGCTCGGGGCACGACGTCGCGGGGCGCCGACGTCCTGGACACGAGGCGGTAGCGGACGCCTTCGGGCGAGTAGGTGGGCACCTGGGCGGGCGCCAGCACCTCGCTGTTGTTGAGGGCGACGACGTACTCGATCCGTTCGCCCCGGTCGATGCGGGAGAAGGCATAGATCCCCGGCCCGTCGCGGCTGTAGCGGTGGACCTGGGCGCCGCCCTGCAGCGCCGGGTGGGCCTGGTCGAGGTCGGACAGGCCACGGATGGCCCGGTACAACGGATGACTGCGGTTGAAGTTGCCGTCGGAGATGGTGCGGTCGGTACCGATGAGGTCGTTGTCCTCGTAGACCGCCACCAGGTTGGGGAACATGTCCTCCCTGGCGTCCTTGTCGCCGCCGTCGCCGGTGAAGCCCTGCTCGTCGCCGTAGTATACGACGGGCTGACCGCGCACCAGGAACATGAGGGCGTGGGCCAGCGCCGACCGGGCGACCAGCTCGGCGTCGCTCGCGCCCGGCTGGTCGACCCGCTGGAGGAAGTGGCCGATGCGGCCCATGTCGTGGTTCCCGAGGAACGTCGGCATGGCGTAGGCGTTGCTGTCGGTGTCGGTGTACCAGTCGTCCTGGGCGAAGAACGTCGCCAGGTCGGACGTCGCCACGCTCTGGGACGCGAAGCGGCGGGCCGCGCCCTGGAAGGCGAAGTCGATGGTCGACGGCAACTGGCCCAGGGTCGAGAACTGGCTGAGGAACGGCGGGCCGAACTGCTGGTCGAACACCTCGCCGAAGGCGAAGAACTCGTCGATGCCCCTGGCCTCCGCCGCGGCCAGGATGTCGGGGCCGAACACCTGCCAGAACTCCATGTTGACGTGCTTGGTGGTGTCGATGCGGAAGCCGTCGACGCCGAACTCCTCGATCCAGTACGAGTAGATGTCGACCATGCCGTCGACCACCTCGCGGCGTTCTGTCCACAGGTCGTCGAGGCCGAAGAAGTCGCCGTACAGCGAGTTCTCGCCGACGAAGCTGGTGTTGCCCCGGTTGTGGTACAGCCGCGGGTCGTTGAGCCAGCCCGGGTTCTTGGCGTCCTCCTGTCCCGGCGGCAGCACCGGGTTGTACGGGAACGCCGAGAGGTCAACTTCGGGGAACTCTGGGCTGCCCGGCCCGGTGTAGGCGTGGTCGCGGTCGTCGAACGGGTGACCGTCGACGTCGCGGTAGGGGAAGTCGGTCGTGTTGCGGTAGCCGGCGCTGCCCTCGAGCTCGATCACGTCGGCCGTGTGGTTGGTGATGATGTCCATCAAGACCTTGATGCCGCGGTCGTGGGCGTCGTCGACCAACTGGCGGAAGCCCTCGGCGGTGCCGAAGTGTGGGTCGACATCGAGGAAGTCGAGGATCCAGTAGCCGTGGTAGCCGGACGAGTGGCCGAACAGGTTGGTGCTGTCGTCCTGCACAGGGTTGTTCCTGAAGATCGGGCCCACCCAGATCGACGTCACGCCGAGGGCTTCGAGATACGGCAGCCGCCGGCGCAGCCCCTCGATGTCGCCGCCGTGGTAGTAGCCCTTGTCGCCCGGCAGGTAGCCGTGTTGGAGCACGTTGGCCTCGACGTCGCCCTCCACGCACTCGCCCTCGTAGGCGCCGCAGTTGTTGGCCGGGTCGCCGTCGTCGAACCGGTCGGGCAGGGTGAAGTACAGGACCTCGTCAACGAACGGGTGCCGCACAGGGTCGCGGACGAGGGCGGCGGCGTCGACCGGGGTCACCGGGACAACGCTCACGTCGATAATGTGGGTCAGCTGGTTGTAGCCGATGGTCACCGCGTCGCCGGGGTTGGCCACGGTGAAGGTGATGTCGGGGCCGCCGGGCACGCCGCCGGCGCCGTAGTTCTCGTCCCACGACTCGTCGATCGCGACCTTGAACGCGTAGTCGCCCGGCGGCAGGACCGACGTCGAGAACCGGCCGATCCCGTCGCCGTCGGCGTCCTGGAGCCACGACCGCAGGCAGCCGGGATCCCAGTCGTCGGCGCAGCCGAGCTCGGACTGGAAGCTCCCGGGGGCGGTGGCGATGACCGAGTTCTGGTTGTCGGTGACCCAGTGGGTGCGGTGGTCGTAGAAGAACTTGACCGGGCCTTCGGCCGCGGTGACCAACGGGATGTTGGGGCCGTCGCGGACGGCGCCGAGCCCATAGTTCTCGGCCCAGTCGTCGTCGAGGGCCGCCTTGTACTCGAAGCTCCCGGCCGGGAGCGCGAAGCTTGCCTGCCACACCGCGTCGTTGGCGTCGTAGGCGAGATGCGTTGTTGCGCACGCCGGTTGCCACTCGCCGGGGCAGCCGAGCTCGTCCTGGAGGCTGCCCGCGATCGTGACCGAGGCCGGCTCTGCGCCCGCCGGGCCCGCGAGGCCGGCGACCCCCACCGTCGAGGCCACCACCGCGAGCACCAGCGCGATCGCCGTGCGGGTTCTCGTCGCCACCATGCGCACCCCCCTCGTTGCCGAGCGTGAGCTTAGGAGAAGGCGGATGGGGCGGGCGTGGCGGGTCAGCCCGGCGGCGGGTAGCCCGGCGGCGGCGGCGGGTAGTCCTGGGGCTGGGGTGGCGGGTAGCCCTGGGGCTGCTGGGGCGGGTAGCCCTGCGGCGGTGGATAGCCGCAGCCGTACCCGTACCCGCCCGGCGGCGGCCCTGGCTGGGGCGGCCCGGTCTGGGCCCGTTTCGACCTGCCCCGCTTCACGAAGAGCACGATGGTGATGACCAGCGCGACCAGGAACCCGGCGACGGCGGCGCCCATGCCGAAGACGATGCCGGACGCGATCGCGCGCACCGGGTTGTCCCGGCCGATGGCCAGGTCGCGGTCGCTGTCGCCCGAGCTGGTGCTGAGAAAGCTGACCTCGAACGCACCGGACTCCTCGAGATCAAACGTCTCGAGGGCGGCACCCGTGCGGCCGCCGAGGGTGTAGGTCTGCGACGTCGAGAACGGCGAGGTCGTGACCTCGTCGCCGTTGTCGGCGGACACGATGGAGTAGTCGACGAACTCGAACCGGTCGTCGACGCCCGACCCCTCGAGCCACACCCGGTAGCCGCTCTCGTCGAGGTTGAAGGTCTCCGACTCCCCCACCGCGACGCGGTCGAAGTCGTCGACGATCCCCTCGGCCCGGCGGAAGCCGTTGAAGATCAGGAACGCCATGAGCACCAGGCCGAGCAGGAAGATCCCGACCGGGATGAGGAAGGCGACGGTGCGCGGCTTGACGACCACGGGCGCCTGGACGGAGTACGACATGGGCGCAGACTAGGTTCCGGTCGGCCCGACGCTGAGCGCGGTGGTCGCGACCCCTCCCGAGCCCGACACCGAGGTGCTCGACTGCCCGACCCCATGGGTGGCCAAGCACGTGCGCGAGTACGTCGAGACCGACGGCAGGAAGGGCCACAAGTTCTACGGTGCCCCGGCCCTGCTGCTCACCACCACGGGAAGAACGACGGGCCGCCGTCGGCGCACCGCCCTCATCTATGGCCGCGACGACCATCGCTACGTCGTGGTCGCCTCGCTCGGCGGGGCGCCGAAGCATCCACAGTGATACCTGAACCTCGTGCGTCATCCCGACGTCGAGCTTCTGGTCGGCGGGGACCGGTTGACGGCGAGCGTTCGAACCGCGGACCCCAACGAGAAGTCAAGGCTCTGGCCGCTGATGACGTCGATCTGGCCGAGTGCGACCGCTACCAGGCCAGGACCGAGCGCGACATCCCGGTGGTGATCCTCGAGCCGACGAGCTAAGGGTTCGGGCGACGTCGTTCGGGTGACGAGGCCTCGCTCGAAAGGCGACCGCGACCGCCGCGGCCCCGTCGCCCACGCCGAGCTTCTCGTCAATTGTGGCCGGTGCCGACGGTGCTCGTTCCTTCCGCGCTGAGGTACCGCGAAAATGTCCTCAGGCGCGGAAACATCCACTCGGGGCCCATCGAGGGGCCCCCATCGTCACTAGAGGAGCCGGAAGAAGGCGCGCACCTCGTCGACGAACAGCTCGGGTTGCTCGAACGCGGCGAAGTGGCCACCCCGGTCGAGCTCACGCCAGTACCGGAGGTCGGTGAAGCGCCGTTCCACCGCACCCCGGGCGGCGGGCATGATCTCCTTTGGGAAGATCGAACAGCCGGTCGGGACGCCGACCGGGTCGCGGTTGGTGCGGCTGAAGCTCTCCCAGTAGAGCCGGGCCGACGACGCGCCCGACGCGGTCAGTCAGTACACCGAGATGTTGTCGAGCAGCTCGTCGGGATGCGGCGAGCGGGCATGGACGAAGTGGATGCCGAGATCGTCGATCGCCGTCCGGAACTGGGGGAAGCCGTTCAGCCTGGCCTCGGCCGACGACCAGTCGTAGTCGTCGGCCCAGTACCGGCACACCTCCTGGAGATAGGCCAGCGGTACGCCCTGGCTCCAGTCGTCGACGGTCTCCCGTTCCGGCCAGCGCGTGCGGCGCAGCCGCTGTCTGAGATCGTCGATCGCGTCGGCCGCGATCTCGACGCGGTGCGGCTCGACTTCGCGGTCTGCGGCGTTGACCACCGTTCGTCCTCTCCCGCGCCGGCTCGGGGCGCGTCGAGGCCGACGGTAGCGTGGCGCTGGTCGTCAGCCGTGGGCCCGCCGCGACCTGGTGACGAACACCAGCGGCGCGGCGACCGCGACCGTGGTGACGAACGCGATCACCAGCTCGGCGAGCGCGTGGTCGAGGCCCCGCGCCGGGTCCCCGATGGTGACGATGTGCTCGAACGTGTGCCAGGTCTGCACCCCGACGGCACCCGCGAGGAACATGGCGAACGCCTCGGTCGGCACCTCGATCGGTGTGGTCCGTTCGACGCAGCCGACGAGGGTGTAGACCCCGACCATCACCGCGACCGAGATCGCCACGTCGAGCCAGCCCCAGAGTGCGCCGGCCCGGTGGGCGACGAGGAGATGCCCGAGCAGGTGCAGAACGGCCAACGCGGTGATGACGGCCAGGCCGCGGTACTCGCGGGTGCTCACCAACTGCACCCGGCGCTGGGCGATGGCCCGAGCCGGCCGCCCGACCGAGACGCTCACGTGACTCATGTCCGATCCCCTTTCGCGACGAGCGCTCCGACGGAGCGTGCTCACCCCGATGGGTTCCGGAGCTGATCACCGGATGACGAGCGGCTGAGGATCCTTCATCCGGTCGATCGGCTACCTGTCCCGGTTGACGGCGCCCTTCACCTTGTCGGCGACGTCGTCGAGCTTCTCCTTGGCCTTGCCCTTGGCCTGGTCGACCTTGCCCTCGCGCTGGAGACCCTCGTCGTCGGTGAGGTCGCCCACCGCTTCCTGGGCCCGGCCCTTGAGATCGTCGGTGTTCGGCATGCGTGCCCTCCTGGGGGATCGCTGGACCGGAGGCGGACCCCGAGCCGACGGAACGAACACCCTTTCAGCGCGAGCGGGACCGCGTAGGTTCAACGACGTGCTGATCCTCGTCCGCCATGGCCAGACCGACGCCAACGCCAACGGCCTCCTCCTCGGGCGGATGGACGTCGAGCTCAACGAGCGGGGCCGGGCCCAGGCCGCGGCGCTGGCCGAGCACCTGCCGAGGCCCGATCGGGTGATCGCCAGTCCGCTCCTCCGGGCCCGGACCACGGCGGAGGCGTTCGGTCGCACCGTCGACGTGGACGATCGGTGGATCGAGCTCGACTACGGCGAGCTGGACGGGCACCCGCTCGCCGCCATCGACGACGAGGCCTGGCGCACGTGGCGGTCCGACATCGGCTTCGCCCCGCCCGGCGGCGAGTCGCTGGCTTCGTTGGGCCGTCGAGTCCGAGCCGCATGTGACGAGCTGGCGGTGGCCGCGGCGGCCGGCGACATCGTCGTCGTCAGCCACGTCTCACCCATCAAGGCGGCCATCGCCTGGGCCCTCGGCGTCGGCGACGAGATCGCCTGGCGGATGTTCGTGGCCGACGCAGGCGTGGCCCGCATCGGGTTCGGGCCCGGCGGCCCGAGCCTGCGCTCGCTCAACGAGCGGGCCGGACCGAGGTGAACCCCGAGGTTCACGCGCTCGACCACCGACACGGTGGCTGAACGCGGCGACCTGGTCGCCGGTCAGCGGAGAGCGGCGTCGGCGATCCGGTCAACCTGCTCGAGGCCGGCCGCGCTCGGCCACAGGCAGACCTCCTCGACCCCGACCTGCTCGAGTGCGCTCAGCGCCTCCTTGATGGCCTCCGGGGTCCTGAGGATGCTGCCGGCCACCGCCTCGACCATTCCCGGCCCACCGAATCCGTAGTAGCTCTGGGCGTTGCGGTCGGCCTCGTCCTGGGCGTCGTCGCCGAGCGCGGCATAACGGGCGGCGTAGCGCGCCGGTGGTTTCCTCCCGGCGTCGACGGCTGCCTCCGTGGCCAGCTGGATGGCGGCGCCCACCGCCTCCGGCGGCATCGGACCGAGGAGGATGGCGTCGGCCAACCGCCCGGCCCGGCGGAAGGCGGACTCGGTGTAGCCGCCGAGCACCAGCCGCAGATCATTCGGCTCCGGTCCGACCGGATGGTCGACGCCGTCGGGCGCCTCCCCCGCCCACACCTTTCGGCAGGTGGCGATGGCCGCCTCGAGCACCCGGCCCCGATGCTCGGCCGCGACCCCGAGCGCGAGCCAGTCGTCGTCGCGGCCGCCGATGCCGATCCCGAGCCGGAAGCGACCGTTCGACACCGCGCTGAGGGTGGCCGCCTGCTTGGCCAGCAGCACCGCCTGCCGACCGGCGGGAACAAGGACCGAGGTCATGAGGCCGATGCGTTCCGTGACCCCGGCCACCGAGGCCAGCGAGATCAGATCGTCGTGGTTCGAGTAGACGACGCGGCCGATGGTCCCGAGCACGGAGAACCCGGCCGCCTCGGCCCGGCGCCCCCAATCGACCAGCTCCGGCCCCCGCACGTCGAGCACGGCGTTCGGCAGTCCGATCCCAACATCCATCGTCGTCTCCTCCGGTTCGACACGCGGAACCAGGAGCGTATTGCCGGGCGCGGGATGATCGAAGCGGGCGGCCGCCGCCGATCGACCTCGACGCCGTCCGCGACCTGCTCGTCGGGTGGCCTCTCGATATCATTCCGGTATGGCCTTCGTGTTGAAGCTCACCGAGGAGGAGACCGAACAGCTCCGCCTCCAGGCCGACCGCGAGCATCGCTCGATGCACGAGGTCGCCAGACTCGCCGTGCTCGACCGCATCGACCAAGCCAACCAGGACCTCGTCCGCGAGTACTTCATCGACACCGACGTCCCCCGGTGGAAGAACCTGTTGCAGCGGCTCGCCGAGGCATGACCCGGTTCGTTCGTGTCACCGACGTCCTGCACCTGGCCGATGTCGCGGTCGACGGTGCGGCGATGATGCGGGATCTGGGGTTGATCGACTCGGCCGTCGCCCGCCCGCAGGCCGCCTTCGCCGGCGAGGCGGCGTACCCGACGGTGCACCTCAAAGCGGCGGCGCTGCTCGATTCGTTGATCCGCAACCACGGCCTGGTCGATGGCAACAAGCGGACCGCGGTGCTGTCGGTCATGTTCTTCTACCTGCTCAACGGGTGGACGCTGAGCCTGGGCGAGGACGACTGGTTTGATCTGGCGGTCGGGGTCGCGGCCGGCGAGGTCGAGTTGGCGAAGATCGCCGACACCCTGAGCGGGCACGCCGACCAGCTCTGAGCGTCGACTCACCCGCGGCCTCGGCGGCGGCAGAGGGCGACACCGAGCTCGATACCGATCGCGATGAAGACGAGCGCATGGACGTCGGCGAGCCGAACGTGGCCGAGGGCGTCAAGGCGAACTCTCCTTACCCAGAGAATGGATTCGGTGCGGCTCGCTTGAAAGGGACGGCTGTGCGGTGCTGACGACGCCATCCTGCCGGGCAAATCGCGTTCGTGGCGGGAAGATGGGCGGCGCCCGAGATGCGCTCGACCGCGGGGTCTCGGGTGGACGGAGCCGCAATCAGCCTGCGCACCAGAAATCAGGCTTGACAGGGGCTGGTTGTACGGTATGGTCTGACCACAGACCACAGGCCACAGGCCACACGCCACAGGCCACAGGCCGGGCAGTCCGACGGAGAGGGGGGAGGCGGTTGCCAGTCCGAGAGGAACGCAAGCCGTTCGAGATCTATCCGATCCAGCGGGTCGACGTGTACGAGTCGGTGCTGCGGCAGCTCGACGCCTACGTGCGCAGCCTCGCCCCCGGTGACCGCCTACCGCCCGAACGGGAGCTCGTGGAGCGGCTCGGGGTGAGCCGGGTGTCGGTCCGAGAGGCACTCAGGGCGCTCGCGAGCATGGGCACGATCGAGATCCGCCGCAACACCGGCAGCTTCGTGATCCACCCGAACGGAAACGCCATCGCCAGCCAGCTCAAGGCGCTGCTGCCGGTCGACCAGACCTTCCTGGATCACCTCGTCGACGTGCGTGCCGCGGTGGAGGACAAGGTCGTGGCTCTCCTCGTCCCCGGCCTCGACCTCTCCGAAGTGAGAGGGGTCCTCGGGGAGGCCGAGTCCGAGATGACCGAGGCCTCTACGGAGCCCGGCAGCCTCGACCTGCGCTTCGAAGCCGCCCTCGGCCGGCTGGCGGGCAACCCACTGCTGAGCGAGCTGCAGCGCTCCGTCCACCGGCTGTGGGTCGAGGCGTGGAGCGAATGCGGCATCGCGCCGGGTAACCGGCGTCAGCTGCACGAAGAGCACGTCGCCATCTGCGGAGCGATCGAGGAAGGCGACATCGCCCACGCCCGGGAGCTCATGGCCAACCACGTCGACCGGACGGTCGACAACGCGACACCCGTAACTCGGCCAGGCAGCGGCCGATGAGCGCGACAACGGGCTCGCTGCAGCGGCCCGGCGACGTCCTGTCGCGGGCGGGGCCGACCAGTCACTCGCGGAAGGCCGGCCGGCTCCGCGCCAGCGTGTCCGCCGTGGGCTGGCCACTGGGCACGACGCTGGTCGCGATCGTCCTGTGGGAACTCGGCGTCCGGGTGTTCGACGTGCCGCAGTACGTCCTGCCCGCCCCGAGCCAGGTGCTCATCACGATCCTCGACGAACGCGTCCGTTTGTACGAGAACGGGCTCGTCACCCTCTGGGCCGTCCTCGCCGGCTTCGCCCTGGCCATCGCGGTGAGCGTCCCCCTTGCCCTCCTCATCGTCTACTCCAAGCTGTTCGAGCGGGCGGTCTACCCCCTCCTCGTGTTCGCCCAGACCGTCCCGAAGATCTCGGTGGCGCCGATCTTCATCGTCTGGTTCGGGTTCGGGGTGACGCCGAAGGTCCTGATCGCGTTCCTCATCTGCTTCTTCCCGATCGTCATCGACACGGCCATCGGGCTGCGGTCTGTCCAGCCGGAGATGGTCGACCTCATCCGCTCCATGGGTGGGTCCCGCCTCGAGGTGTTCCGGCGGGTGCGAATCCCCAACGCCCTCCCGTACTTCTTCAGCGGCCTCAAGATCGCCGTCACACTCGCCGTCGTCGGCGCCGTCGTCGGGGAGTTCGTCGGCTCCACGAAGGGGCTCGGCTTCGTGCTCATCCAGGCCAGCTCGTTCCTGAACGCCAGGCTGCTGTTCGCCGCGATCGTCGTGCTCACCCTCATCGGCGTCGCGCTCTTCTACCTCGTCGATTACCTCGAGCGGCTGCTGGTGCCGTGGCATGTCACCCGCCGCGGCGACGGCGGCGCCAGCACCGTCGATCTGACCAACCCGTCTCACGCAACGTCCTGACCAACCGCTCGGGCAACGACCTGACCGGAAAGGAATGCTCATGACCGTCACCAGGACCTCCCGGCTCCTCGCCGTCCTCCCCGCCATGGCGCTGCTCGCCGCGTGCAACGGCGGGGCCGAAGGGGTGGCGCCCGGCCCCGACGAGCCCGCGGACGAGCGGGTCGAGACCGTCTCGCTCACCGTCCAGCTCAACTGGACCTGGTACCCCGCGGACCACTCCTACTTCCGGGTCGGGCTCGACCAGGGCTTCTACGAGGACGGGGGCCTCGACGTCACCTTCCAGGAGGGCACCGGGTCGGCGACGGCCCTGACCCTCGTCGGCACCGGTGATGCGCCGCTCGGGTTCGTCGACGCGGGGACGATGATGCGTGGCCTCGCCGAGGGGATACCCGTCCGCTCGATCGGAGTCGTGAACCAGTTGAGCCCGATGGCCGTGATCTTCAAGGCTGAGCGCGGCTATGAGACCATCGACGACCTGCGCGGCGAGACGATCGCCGTGACCCACGGCGACGCCCTCGCCCAGATCTTCCCGGCGGTGCTGGCGGCCAACGAGATGACCGAGGGCGACGTCAACCTCGTCGGGACGCCCAACCCGCCCGCCAAGGAGGTCGCGGTGCTCAACGACAACGCCGACGCCCTCCTGGGCTTCTACACCGAGCAGGCGCCGCGGCTCGACGCTACGCAGGGCGTGGACATGAACTGGATCACCTTCGCCGAGGCGGGAGTCAACACGCTCAACCTGGCCGTCATCGCCAACACCGACTGGCTCGAGGACAACCCGGACGTGGCCCGCCGGTTCATCCAGGCGACCATGCGGGCGGTCGAGTTCACCGTGGACAACCCGCAACGGGCCGCGGAGATCTTCTCCGAGGCACACCCGGACTTCAGCCCGGAGCTGACACTTGGGCAGATCGAGGAGAGCATCGCGCTGCTGCACACCGACGCCAGCGCCGGCGAGCCCTACCTGTGGTCCGCCGAGGAGGACTGGGAGGAGACCCGCGGGCTGCTCGTTGAGTTCGCCGACCTCCAGGCCCAGGAGGATCTCGCGGACTACTACACCAACGAGTTCGTCGAATGAGCGGTCCTCCCATGGCCGACGCAAGCGAGAGCCGCACCGCCGGCGGCGCCCCCGGACCGGACACGCGCCGCGGAGCGGCCTTCCGCCTCGACGGTGTCAGCGTCGCGTACCGGACCAACGGCGGGTCGCTCACCGCCGTCGAGGCCGTCGATGCGGCGGTGAAGCCGGGGCAGTTCATCTCACTGGTCGGGCCGAGCGGGTGCGGGAAGTCCACGATCCTCAAGGTCATCGCCGGGCTGGTGGCGCCGTCCACGGGGATCGTGTCGGTGGACGGGCAGCCGCTCACGGGTCCGTACCAGGGCATGGGCATCGTGTTCCAGGAGGCGCTGCTGCTCGACTGGCGCACCGTGCTCGGCAACGTCCTGCTGCAGGCCGACGTGCGCCGGATGGCCCGAGCGGACCTCGAGCCGCGTGCGCGCGACCTGCTGTCGCGAGTCGGCCTCGGAGAGTTCCTCGATCGCCGCCCCTACGAGCTGTCGGGCGGCATGCGGCAGCGGGTCGCGATCTGCCGCGCGCTGGTGCACAACCCGAGCCTGCTGCTCATGGACGAGCCGTTCGGCGCGCTTGACGCGATGACGCGTGAGCAGATGAACGAGGACCTCCAGCGGCTGTGGCTCGACCTCGGGATGACCGCCTTCTTCGTGACGCACAGCATCCCCGAGGCGGCGCTGCTGTCGGACCGGGTCCTCGTGATGTCCGCTCGTCCCGGTCGCCTGCTCGACGACGTCGACATCGACCTGCCGCGGCCCCGCACGCTGCGCTCGCTGCACGGCCAACCCCGCTACCTCGAGTACGTCGCCGAGATCCGCGAGACCCTCGACCAAGGCGCCGCCGAGCCGCCAGGCCCGCCCCTGGGCCGACCCCACAACCCCAAGGATCTACGATGATCGACCGGCAGCTGCACGGCATCCTCGCGGCGATCGTGACGCCGTTCACGCCCGAGGACCGGCTGGACGTCGAGGCCTTACGCGCGTATCTCGGCTGGCTTCGCGACCAGCGTGTCCACGCCGTCGTCGTGCACGCCGACTCCGGCGAGGGCCCTGCCCTCACCCCCGAGGAGCGTGCGACGGTCACCGGCATCGCCGCCGACGTGCTCGGCGAGCACCTCCCGGTCGTCGCCGGTCTCATCGGCCAGTCAACCGCCGAGGCGGTGCGGCTCGCAAAGATGGACCGCGACGCCGGAGCGGACGCCCTGATGATCTTTCCTCCGACCTCCTTTCTCGGCACCCCGCTCCCCGCCGAGGTCCCCGAGAGCTACTACGCCGCGATCGGCGAGGGCAGCGGCCTGCCGCTCGTCGCCTTCCAGCTGCAGTCGGCGCTCGGCGGCGTGGAGTACCCGCCGGAGGCGCTGCTGCGGATCCTCGCCGTCGACCACGTCGTCGCGATCAAGGAGTCCACATTCGACGCGCTGAAGTTCCGGACGACGATGAGGCTCGTACGCCAGCACCACCCCGACGTCGCCTACCTGTCGGGCAACGACAACTTCATATTCGAGTCGCTGCTGCTGGGCGCCGACGGCTGCCTGATCGGGTTCGGCACGCTCGCCTGCACGGAGCAGGTCGAGATCTACGAGGCCCTGAAGATCCGCGACGTCGAGCGCGCCGAGAAGGTCTACCGCACCATCGAGCCGCTCATCGACGCCGTGTTTGCGCCGCCGCTCCGCAACTACCGCGCCCGGATGAAGCACGCTTTGGTTCTGCAAGGCGTGCTGCCCAACGACCACGTGCGCCTGCCGCTGCCGGAGCTCACCGACGAGGAGCGCACGGCCGTGCGTGACGGACTCGCCCACGCCGGCCTCCTGGAACGAGCCCGCAGATGAAGTTCGGCCTGTCGATCTGCCCGGAGGTCGGCCGCTACGAGGAGATGCTGGAGCAGGCGCGCGCCGCAGAGGCGCTGGGCTACGACTCGGTATGGCTGCCCGAGCACCACCTCATGGGGGGCTACGTCCCCTCGCCTCTGATCGCGCTCGCGGCCGTCGCAACCGTGACCGAACGCGTGGAGCTCGGCACCGACGTCGCCCTGATCCCCTTCTACAACCCCGTCCGCCTGGCGGAGGATGTCGCACTGCTCGCCGACATGAGCGGCAACCGCTTCATCCTGGGCGCCGGCCTCGGTTACCGCGAGGTCGAGTTCGCCGCGTTCGGCGTCCCGTACCGCGAGCGCGGCCGGCGAATGCAGGAGGGCCTCGAGGTCGTCCGCCGCCTGCTGTCGGAGGAGGCGGTCAGCCACGAGGGCGAGTTCACGACCCTCGACGAGGTGACGATCTACCCCCGTCCCTCCGAGCACGTCTCGATCTACGTGGGCGGCTGGAGCGAGCCGGCCCTACGCCGCGCGGCAACGATCGGCGACGCATGGTTCCCCGGGCCCACGGCGGACATGGCGAAGCTCGCGAACTGCATCGCCGCCTACGACCGGCTGCTCGCCGCCGAGGGCAGGTCCCGCACCGAGCTGCCGATCTTCCGCGAACTCTGGGTGGCCACCGACCCTGAGTCGATGGCCGCCGGCGTGGACCCGCTGCGTGGGCTCTACGTCGACGACTACCTGACGTGGCAGCACGGCAACGTCGACGACCACGGGGCCGAGGACCCCTTCGACGGCCTGCGCGTCGACCGATTCATCGTCGGGGACCCCGACGAGGTCGCCGAGGAGATTCGCCGGTACCGCGACGAGCTCGGTATCACCCACCTCGTGGCCCGGATGCACTGCCACGGGTCCGACCGCAAGCGCGTCCTCGACGCGATGGAGCTCTTCGCCGAGTTGGTGATCCCCGAGCTGCGGGATGGTGGGGAGTGAGCCTACGGAGCAACTTCGAGCCGGGCACGACCCGGTGGGCGGTTCGCCGCGCCCAGTGGCGGGCCATGGGAATCCCCGCCGAGGACATCGACAAGCCCAAGATCGCCGTCGTCAACTCGTCCTCGCAGCTGTCCGTGTGCTACCAGCACCTCGACGGTGTATCGCAAGTTGTGCAGGACGCCGTCCGCGCCGCCGGGGGCCTGCCGTTCGAGATCAGCACTGTCGCCCCGAGCGACTTCGTGACCAGCGCTGGACGCGAGGCCCGGTATCTCATGCCCTCCCGCGACCTCATCGTCAACGACATCGAGGTGGCCGTCGAAGGGGCCGTGCTCGACGGCATGGTCACGCTCGCCTCGTGCGACAAGACCACTCCCGCCCACCTCATGGCCGCCGGGCGCCTCAACGTCCCCTCGATCGTCGTGATCTGCGGCTACCAGACGGGAGGGCTCTGCGACGGCCGGCACATCGACATCGACGACGTCTATGAGTCCGTCGGCACGGTGGTCGCCGGGAGGATGAGCGTGGACGAGCTGCAGGCGATGACCGAGTGCGCCATCACAGGCCCGGGGGTGTGCGCCGGGCTGGGCACCGCCAACACGATGCACATTCTGTGCGAGGCGCTCGGCATGGCCATGCCCGGCAGCGCTCCGGTCCGCGCCGACTCCGAGCCGATGTGGGAGCGGGCGTGGGAGGCGGGACGGCGCGTCGTGCAGCTGGTCGTCGACGACATCCGCCCCCGGTCCGTCATGACCGCGCAGGCCATCGAGAACGCCGTCGTCGCCGCGCTGGCGGTCAGCGGGTCGGTCAACGCCGCCCGCCACCTGCAGGCCATCGCGGTCGAGACCGGGCTCGACGTCGACGTCTACGCGCTCATCGAACGGCGCAGCACGGACGTGCCACAGCTGTGCGGCATTCGTCCCAACGGTCTGCATCGCGTGGAGGACCTGGAGCGGGCCGGCGGCACCCGCGCGCTCCTGCGCCAGCTCGCCGCTCGGCTGCATCTCGCCGCCCGCTCGGTGTCGGGCCACACGCTCGGGGAGCTGTGCGCCGCCGCCGAGGTGCTCGACGAGGATGTCGTCCGGCCGCTCGACCGGCCCTTTTCGCCCCGCCCGGGCCTGACGCTCGTACGCGGGTCCCTGGCCCCTCAGGGCGCGCTCGTCAAGCTGGCCGCGGTTCCCGAGGAGCGGCTTGTGTTCAAGGGGCCCGCCCGCGTGTACGACAGCGAGCTGGCCGCGATCGCCGCGCTCGGGACCCACGAGATCGCCGCCGGAGATGCCGTCGTCCTGCGCGGCCTGGGGCCGCTCGGCGGCCCCGGCACGGTGTTCGCCGCCGGCTTCGTCGCCGCGCTGAACGGCGCCGGCCTGGCCTCGGACGTGGCGGTAGTCACCGACGGCGAGCTGTCGGGCCTGAACCGGGGCCTCATCGTGGGGCAGGTGATGCCTGAGGCCGCCGAGGGCGGGCCGCTGGCGCTCGTCACCGACGGCGACGCGATCGCCATCGACCTCGACGCCTGCACGGTGGACCTCGATGTGCCCGGCACCGAGCTGGCCACACGCCGGCATCGGTGGACCCCGCCCATCCCGCTCGCCGAGCGTAGCTGGCTGGCGCAATATCAGCAGCTCGTCCGGCCGCTGACGGAGGGCGCCGTGCTGGGAGCCGTCCCGCCAAAGGAGCGGACGTGACCGACGTGGATTACGGCGACGCCATCGACCGCATGACCCGGCGGGTCGACGCCACCGCCGAGCAGGTGCGCGAGGGCTTCCCGCACTATGGGGACACTGACGCCGGGGCGTGGACGACCTCGCCGGCAGGGGATTGGACCGGCGGGTTCTGGAACGGGATGCTGTGGCTGACCCTGCATCGCACCGAAGATGAGCGCTACCGGCACCTCGCCCACCGCTGGACCGAAGCCCTGCGCCCCCGCCGCGCCTCCGAAACGGTGTTCCGCGGCTTCCTGTTCTGGTACGGCGCCGCCATGGGCGCCATCCTGAGCGGTGACGACCTCGCCCGGGAGGTGGCCGTCGACGGCGCACAGGCGCTGGCAACCCTGTACAACCCCGCGGCACGGGCCATCCCGCTGGGCAACGACGCGGAGGAGGCCTCCGACATCGGTCGTGGCGACGCCAACGTCGACGGGGTCCAGGGCAGCGCGCTCCTGATCTGGACCGCGGGGGAGACAGATGAGGAGCGGCTGCGGGAGATCGGGGTGCAGCACGCGCTGCGGCACATCGAGTTCTGCGTCCGCGACGACGGGTCCGTGTGCCAGTCCGCCCGCTTCGACACTGACACCGGGGCCACGATCGAGCACTACACCCACAAGGGCTTCAGCGAGGACAGCACCTGGACGCGGGCGCAGTCATGGGCCATGGTCGGCTACGCCATGGCCGCCACGTGGGCGCCCGAGGAGCCGAGGTTCCTCGTCACCGCGCGGCGGACCGCCGAATGGTGGATCGACCACGTGCCCGCCGACCGCGTCGCCTACTGGGACTTCGACGCCCCACAGGAGCCCGGCACGCGCCGAGATACCTCCGGCACCGCCACCGCCGCCGCGGCGCTGCTGAAGCTCGCCGCGCTCATCGACGACCCCGACGCGACCCGCCGCTACCGCAAGGCGGGGCAGGCCACCGTCGACGCGCTCGTGGACGGCTACCTCACGCCGGTTGAGGACGACGACGCCCGCCCGCCCGGCATCCTCACCAAAGGCTGTTACAACCACCGCATCGGGTTGGCGACCGACAACGAACTCATCTGGGGCAGCTACTACCTTTACGAGGCGCTGCACACCCTCGCCGGCCACGTCGATCCGTTGGCCATCTAGAGGAGGCCGCTGAAGTATTCGCCCGCCCATCCACCACGTGCGGTCTCGCGAAACAGCCTCGGGCCATGGCGTTGGGGAAGGCGAAGCGGAAGGCGAGGTTCGAGAACCCGAGGAGGCTGTTGGATCGGCTGAAGGGGCTCTACCGGCTCTTGGCCGACCATGGCGACCGGCTGTTCCCCGACGACTACTTCGGCGACCTGTTCAGCGGTTCTGTCCGTGGGCGGCCGACGGTGTCCGCTCGGGTGATCGCCACTACCCGCCGCCGACCTCACGCTTGCCGTGCTCGCCGTCGGCGAGGACGCTGCGTTCGACGTGGCGAAGGCGCTCGACCGCAACCTGCTCGGCCCGGGCTGGCCCCGGCGCCTGGCGGCCGGCGATCAGGCGGGGACGGCGTAGACGACGACGTTGGCCGTGTAGGAGCCGGCCGATCGGTCGAAGCTCCCGCCACACGTCACCAGCACGAGGGCCGAGGGGCCGGAGCGGGTGAACAACCGGCTCACGGGCAGGTCGGCCTTGGCGATCTCCTGCCGGCCCTGCACCACGAAGCTGCGCTCGATGCCGTCGGCCCCGCGCACGACGAGCACCGCGCCCGGCTCGATCCGCCGCAGCTCGAAGAACGCCCCCGGCCGGCCGTCGAAGTCGACGTGACCGGCGAGCACGGCCGAGCCCGTCTCGCCCGGGCTCGGTCCGTGCTCGTACCAGCCGATCAGGCCGCCGTCGGAGGGAACCGACATGACGCCGCCGGTGCCGGGCTCCACTCCGACGGCGACAATCGGAGCGTCGACGCCCAGGGCGTCGATCCGCACCGACACTGGGGGCGTCGGCTGTAGGGCTGGTAACCGGTCGGCCCGGGCCGGGAAGGTGGCGATCGGCCCCGCCCGGGCCACCGGGGCCAACCGCAGAATGGGTTGATCGGGCATCGCCTTGGCCCGGCCAACCTCGGAGATCGGCACGGTGCCGACCGCCGATGGTCCGGCCGGACGCCACGACAGCAGGACCGCGGCCAACGCCACGGTGCCGAGGGCGAGCGACACGGCCCACAGCCAACGGGCCACGCTCGGGCCCCGCAGTCGAGCGACGCCGGTCATCACCTACGCCACGCGACCACCAGTCGCGTTGCGCTCACGATGACCACGGCGCCAAGCAGCAGCACCGCCACCATCGGGAACGACCCGGGGACGGCCAGCCCGTCGGTGCCGCTGCGCACCGCGGTCGGGGCGGTCTGCACGCCGCTGCGCTGCTGGGCCAGCCACACCAGGCTGTTGTCGCTGGCCGATCCGACCAGGTACAGGATGGTCGAGCTGCCCTCGGCGATCGGAACGTCCTGCGGCGGCAGGGCCGGTGCCGGGGCACCCTCGAGCGCCACCGCGATCGTGTGGCTGCCTGGTCCGGTCGCGGTGCCCGCCTGACCGGAGTTGGGCAGCGCCGCAGCCAGCGGCGCGCCGTCAAGGTCGACGTCGATCGGCGGGGCGGCGGCGGCATGGCGGACCACGACCCGAGCCTCTCCCGCCGGCACCTGCGACACGTCGTCTGGGTACAGGGTTACCGTCGGGCTGCCGTCCTGGGCGAGGTGGACGACGGCCGACAGCTGGGCGCCCGCCGGGAGATCGACGTTGGCCGAGACGACCGGCGTCGACTCCGGCGCCGCCCCCGCGGTTCGCACCTCGACGGTGTGCGGTCCGGCCGGGATGGCCAAGGCGTCGGTCGTGCGCTCGGGCTCGAAGGCGGCCAGGGCGAGCGCCCCGTCGAGCCAGATGTCGGCGATCAGACCCCGAACGCCGTGGACCAGGGTGACCGACGCGGCCGCCGGTTCCTGGGCCGAGGTCGCGGCCGGCACCGCGGCGACGACGAGGCCGGCCGCCAGGCCGGCGAACGCCAAGAACTTGCTCCGCCGTTGTCTCATGTTCTGCTCCTCGCTCGATCCGGCGGGCGTCCGGACGCGGTCGCGTCCGGCCACCGAGCCGGTGTCTCCCGCCCCCTCTTCGTACCTGTACCGCTGTCGGATTGGTCGCCGAGGAGGGTTTTTCCTGCGGAATCTTGCCTGCTTCAATGGTGTCCGGCGAGCGGCGGGCCGTCGCCAGAACAGGAGGGCGGGCGTGGACGCTGGGCGGTGCCGGAGTCGACTGGTGCGGACGGGAGCGGCGGGATTTCTCGTCGGCCTGCTCCTCACCGCCGGCCCGCCGCCCGCCGCCGCCCAGACGGCGGACCCCCAGATCAAGGTGATCAACGTCGACAGCACGGCCTACCCGGACATAACGGCCGTCGTGAGCGTCCCCATGGTCCTAAGTGGACGATCACTCCGTGCCGACAACTTCGATGTCCGCGAGCGGGACGACTCGCGCCCGGTGAAGGTCACCGCCTTCGACCCGAGCCAGCTCCAACTGGCGATCGTCGTCGACTCGGCCATGACCGGTACCGCCTTCGTCGGCGCCCAGGGCGCCCTGCTCGAGCTGCCGGTCCACCTGAGGGGACCGAACGTGTCGATCGTCCGGGCGGCCACCCCGGCCACGGTCGCCCTGCCCCCGACCCGGGATCCGGCGGCCGCCAGCGTCGCCGTTCGGGGCCTGACGCCGAGCAACGGCGAGAGCAACATCGAGGACGGCATCGCCGTCGCCTTCGACCAGTTCGTCCCGGACGGGTCGCGCCGGGCCATCCTCCTCGTGACCAGCGACGTCGAGGTCGATGCCGGCCGGATCGCCCGGACCACCGATCGGGCCGTCCGTGAGGGCGTGGTGGTGTACGTCATCAGCCTGAGCCCGTTCGTCGCCGACGAGGTCATGGCGCTGGCCAACGTGACCGGCGGCGCGGCCTGGGCCGTCGAGCCGCTCGACATCGTGCCGACGATCGACCGGATGGTCGCCGAGCTGCGCGGCCAATACCAGGTGACGGCCCGGCTGACCGGCGCCGACCCGAGTGCGCCGGTCACCGTTGTCGTCACCGCCGGCGGGGTCACGGCCCGATCACGGCTGCGGTTCGCCATTCCCATCGAGATCGCGTTGCGGGCCGCTCCGGCCGAACGTCCGGCACCCGAGCCGTCAGCGGGCCTGCCCTGGCCCCTCCTCGTCGCCGGCGCCGTCGGCCTGCTCGTGTTCGCGGCCGGGGTGATCAGCGTCAGATCGGCGGTGTTCCATCGATCGCAAGAACGTCTTGAAGCAGGGTGATCAGCCGGAGAACGGCGACGTCGGCGTGCTGCGGACCGACCACCTGAAGGCCCACCGGCATCCCGTCGCTGGTGAACCCGGCGCAGACGGTGCCCGCCGGTGACCTGGTCAGGTTGAACGGGTAGGTGAAGAGCACCCAATCGGGCCTCTGGACGCCGTCGATCGTCCCCTGCTCGCCGATTCTCGGCGTCTGGCCGCCGACGGTCGGCGTGAGCAGGAGCGGCATCTGATGGAAGAGCTCGACCAGGTGCAGGTTCAGGCGGTGCGGCGCGTCCTGGGCCTTGGCCAGGTCGACCGCGCTCACCTCCGAACGGGCCCACTCGGCCATGGCCCGCAGACCGGGATCGAAGTCGTCGATCTCGGGAGTGCCGATGTAGGGCCCGAGGGTGCGGAGGTGGTAGGTGTTGGTGAGCGTGAGCCACACGCCGATCGGATCCTCATCGAACACCCGGTCGACGAGCACCACTTCGCTGCCGAGATCCTCCAGGGCCTGCACCGCCTGCTCGCAGACGTCGAGCACCTCACGGTCGGCCGTGGCATAGCCGAGGGTCGGCGACCAACCCACCTTGCGGGGAGGGTGCACATCGTCGATCGAACGGGTCCAGGCCACATCGGGCAGCGGCAGGGCACGGAGGTCGGTCGGATCGGGCGCGACGACGGCGTCGAGGGCCAGCACGACGTCCCGGATGTCGCGGGCCATGGGACCGCGGGTCGACAGGTCCGGCCAATTGGGCGGGTGCTGGCCCCCGGTCGGGACCCGGCCGAGGCTGGGCTTGAGTCCGGACATGCCGCAGACCGCCGCAGGGATGCGGATCGAGCCGCCGCCGTCGGAGCCCGTGGCCAACGGCACCATGCCGGCCATGACCGCGGCCGCACTCCCGCCGGATGAGCCGCCGGCGGACCGCTCCGTGTTCCACGGGTTGCGGGTGGGACCGAAGAGGGCGTTGTCGGTGTCGGCCTTCCATCCGAACTCAGGGGTGTTGGTCTTGCCCACGACGACGCAGCCGGCGTCTCGCAGCCGGCTCACCAGGATCGAGTCGTCGACCGCCGGCGGATCGTCGGCATGGAGCACCGACCCGTGCGTCGTGACGAAGCCGGCTGCGTCCTCGAGGTCCTTCACGCCGATGGGGATGCCGGCGAGCGGGCCCACGTCGTCGCCGGCCGCGATCCGCTGGTCGATCTCGGTGGCCTGGGCCATGGCGTCGG
>JBOGGX010000195.1:0-7313 GCA_050744245.1 Acidimicrobiales bacterium | reverse complement strand
CGCGGGCGAGGCCGGCCACCGACAACGGCGGTGGCTGACGCCGGCCGTCGCCGGGTTTGTCGTCGCCGCGCTGGCGGTCGTCGCGGTGGCCTGGCGTCCCTGGGCAGGCACGTCACCCGGCACGAGCGACACCGACGACCCGACCGACGCCCCAGGCGGTCTACAACTCGAGCTTCCCGACATCACCGGCACCCTGCTCCACGGCGTGGTCGGTCACCGGCTGGCGGTCGATGTCGTCGCCGCATCGATGAGCGCAGGGCCCGAGCCCGTGGTCGAGACGGTGACCCGCTTCGAGAACCGGGGCGCCAACGACTTCTTCGTCGCACCGACGACCATCCGGCTGCGGGCAGACGGCCGGCTGGTCGAACCGCGGTCCCCGGACGGCACGATCATCCCGGCCCGCAGCCAGGACGAGATCGCGTCGACCTTCGACCTGGCCGCCGAGCCGGCCGATCTGGTGCTGATGGTGTACTACGACGAGGACGTCGGCGAGATCCCGCTGCGCGGCGGGACGGCACCGGACCGGCCACCCGAGGTGCGGCGCGACGCGGTGTCCGTCTCGATCGGCCTGGTCAAGGTCGACGTCGGCCCGGCCGCGATCACGACGTTCAGCGATCGCTTCGTCGTGTCGGTACCGGTCGTGGTCACCAACCGGGACCAGTACGCCATCAACCTCTGGAGCCGCTCCTTCCGCCTGCTGGTCGACGGGGCGCTCGAGGCGCCGGTCACCGAGGTCAACCAGGTGGTCGACGTCAACTCGACCGGCGAGGCGACCTTCGAGTGGGACACCGGGTTCGACATCGCCCAGCTCGTGGTCCACATCGAGGACAGGGGCGAGGTCCGAGACATCCCGCTGACGAGCGGCTGAAGCTACGGCCAACGGATCGTGGCCGTGAGGGGCAGGTGGTCGGAGGTGCCCTTCCCGGTACTGCGGTTGAACGGGCGAGGGCGGAAGCTGGGCGTGGCGACGCTCGGCGTGCGGTGGATGGCCACGCTGTCGACGTCGAGCCGAGGTCCGTCGCCGATCAGGAGCCCACGCGACGCGACCAGCTGGTCGAGCACCTGGTAGCGGTTGGCGAAACGCTCCCCGCTGGATGTCGACGCCAGGAAGAACGTGCCCGTGTTCTCCTGGGGGAGGAACTTCCACATTGGGTTGTAGAGCCAGTTGTCGCCGTTGCGGTAGTCGGCGACCTCGTCGACGAACCGGTCGATGTCGTTGGTGGGCCCGACGACCCGATCGAGCTCGCTCGACGCCTGGAGATGGTGGACGACGCTGCGGTCGGACGGTTCGTCGTTGAAGTCACCCATGATCAGGACCGGGGTGTCGAACCGCTCCCGCACGGCGGCGAGATCGCCCTGAGCGCGCCGCTCGAGGTAGTCGGTCGACGAGAACCGGACGTGGTCGCGCACCAGAAAGGCGATGTTCTCGGCGACCGTGATGCGCGTCGGTTGCGACTCCAGTTGCCCGAGCCGGCGAGAAGGCCAGTGGCTGGCGATGACGACGAGCCGTCGACCGGTGTCGGTCAGGGCGAACACGACCTCGAAGATGTCGCGCGTGGCGTAGCGCAGATAGACGGTGTGGCTGCGGGCCTCGACGACGGCCAGCTTGCGGTTGTCGAAGGCGATCGACACATCGATGCCGCGGAGGTCGGACGTGCCGGCATCGTCCCGCACCACCTCGAGGTTGGAGTTGCCGGTGGCCGCGAGCAGATCGGCGAACACGTCGTCGCCCTCGACCTCGGCCACGCCGAGCAGCTCGGGGCCGGCGTCGGCGTGGAGCTGGTTGATCACCGCGGCGAGGTTGGCGATCTTGGCGGCCAGCAGCTCGGGCGTCCAGCCCTCGGCCCGGGTGAACTCGAAGTCGGCCGACATCGGGTCGTCATCGGTGTCGAACAGGTTCTCCAGGTTCCACCACGCGACCCTCAGGTCGCCCACGGGATCACCTCCGGCTGCCGGTGGTCAGCCCTCGATCTCCTCGACCCACCACGCGCTCATCTGAACCGTGGCCAGGTCGACGGCGCCGGGGTACTGCGAGCCGACGACGGCCACGTCGACCCCGGCCGACGCGGCGCCGACGACATCGACCCGGCCGGTGATCGGGGCCTCGTCGGGCCGGGCCCGCCGCCACGCCTCGCCGTCGGGTGACGTCCACACCACGCCGGTGACGACGCCGTCGGATCCCGGCTCGCTCGTCCCGATCATCAGGAGGGCGCCCTCGACCGGCGCGAAGAGCTCGGGGGACGAGCGCCCCGGCCCCTCGAGCCCGTCGCCGGACGCCAGGGTCCAGCGCCGGCCGTCGTCGGAGGTCCAGACTGCGGCGGCGCCCGAGGCGTCATCGTGGCCCGCCGCCACCAGCCGTCCGTTGAAGCTCGTGGCCGCCGCCAGCACCGGTTGATCGACGCCGCCGAACAACTCGGGACCGCCCACCGGCGCCCAGGTGACGGCGTCGGTCGAGCTCCACACGCTGACCGCGGCGCCCTGGTCGGCGGTCACGAAGAGGTAGGTGGTGCCGTCGAGCGCGGCCCGACCGGCGATGTACTCGGGCGGAACGCTCGTCGGCGCCAGGGCCGGACCGGTGGCCCGCCGCCACGTCACACCGTCGGACGAGAACAGCAGCAGGGGTTCGACGTCGACGTCGACGCCGCCTCCGCCGCCGACGAGCTGGCCGAGGGCGAGGAAGCCGCCGTCGATCGCGGCCACGTCGTTCACCGGGAAGGCACCGGGGTACGTGTCGGCCGGCAGCCCGAGAGCGCCGGCCGTGACCTCGGTGGCGGTCCAGGTCTCGCCGTCGGCCGACGTGAGGAGGGCCCGGCCGCGGTCGCCGCCGGCCAGGACCACGATGCCGGCCGGGCCCTGGGCCACGCGGTCGGCCGTCCAGTCGCCCCAGATCGCGGGATCGGCGTCGGCCATCGTCCAGCTCCGGCCGTCGGCCGACCGCCAGAACGTGGTCACGGACTGGACGTCGCCGCCGCCGACGTCGTCGGCCAGCCGCTCGCCGATCGCCAGGAACCCACCGGGCACGCTGACCACTCCGGCGGTGATGGCCCGGGCCCCGAGGTCACCGCTCGCCGGGCGCAGCACGGGCAGACCCGCGGCCGCCTCGACGGCGGTGGTCGAAGCCGCGACGGTGGTGTCGGCCGCGTCATCCGACGGCGTGGCCCCCGGGCCGCAGGCGGCCACCGTGAGGGCACCGGCGAGGGCGACCAACCAGACCAGGCGGGCGGGCGGCATCGTCTCGTGCTCCTACGCTCCTCCTCCATGATGACCGACGCGCCCGGCCCGAGGTTGGCAGGCGGCCGCGACTGCGACATCCTGGCCGTCGGGCGCGACCGGGTGCTGCGCCGGGCGCGCAACGGTCGTTCGCTGGAGCGCGAGGCCGCGGTCATGCGGCACGTGAGCGCCCAGGGCTTCCCGGTGCCCGAGGTGTTCGACGCCAATGGTCCCGACATCGCCCATGGCTGCCCGCGGTGGCCGACGTTCGAGCCGGTGACCCCCACCTCAACCCGGCCGAGCGAGCCAGGATGCCGCGGCTGGCGATCGCGGCCGCGGTCACCCCGTCCGGGCCCAATTCCATACGCTCCGTCTGCTGACCATTCGCCTGCGTCACCTGCGATTTCACCCTTCCCGGTCCAACCTCTGTCGACTACGATCCGCGTTGGCGGTTGTTGGCGTGACGTGAAGGGTCGGGCGGACGTGGCGGGTTTCTGGCAGCTCACGGGAAGGGACGTGGGGGGTACGTCGTCGTTCGCCACCGCCCGGCGTCGACTGTGGATCAAGTGTCTGGCGCGCATCCGGGTCGACCTGCCCATCGCCATCATCGACGGCATGATGGTGACGGCGTCGTTCGTCGCGCTGCTCGCCATCCGCTTCGAGGGCCACATCCCGCCGACCTACTCCGAGCGGATGTTCGAGTTCGTGCCCGTCGTGGTCGCCATCCACCTGCTGGCCAACCTGGTGTGGGGGCTGTACGGGCAGATCTGGCGGCACGCCAGCGTCGCCGAGGCCCGACGGGTGGTGTTCGCCGGGCTCACCGCCGGCGCGGTGATCTTCATGGTCAACCCGATGCGGGAGTTCCCGGTGCCGCGGTCGGTGGCGCTGTTCGGCGCCATCGTCGCCACCATGTTCATCGGGCTGGTCCGGTTCCAACACCGGCTCTTCAGCTGGCGGCGCAAGATCGACCGGTCGGCCAGCCGGGTGGCGGTGGTCGGCGCCGGCTCGGCCGGGGCCGCCATCGTCCGGGAGATGAAGCGGTCGACCGACACCGGCCTCACCCCGGTGGTCGTCATCGACGACGATGTCCGCAAACAGGGACGATCGCTGCTCGGTGTGCCGGTGGTCGGTCACATCGCCACCCTCGATCGGGTCGTCGAGCGCTACCACGCCGACGAGGTGCTCGTCGCCGTCCCGAGCGCGGATCAACAGCTCATGCGCGAGGTCATGCGGGGCGCCGAGCTGGCCAAGGTGCCCCTGAAGGTGCTCCCGCCGGTCCGGGAACTGATCCACGGCCGCCCATCGGTCCGCGACGCCCGCGACCTGAGGATCGAGGACCTCCTCGGGCGCCAGCAGGTCACCACCGATCTCGACGCCATCCGGGAGTCGGTCGCCGGCCGCCGGGTGCTCGTCACCGGGGCCGGAGGCTCCATCGGCGCCGAGATCGCGGCCCAGCTCGCCGCGTTCGAGCCGTCGAGACTGGTGCTGCTCGACCACGACGAGACCCACCTGCACGACGCCGTGGCCCGCCTCGGTCCGGCCTCGGGGGCCGAGCAGGCGTTGGCCGACATCCGTGAGCGGGGGCGGCTGTTCAGCCTGTTCGAGTCGGTGCGCCCCGAGCTCGTCTTCCACTCCGCCGCCCTCAAGCACGTGCCGCTGCTCGAGTCGCATGTCGTCGAGGCGGTCAGGACCAACGTGCTCGGCACGCTCAACGTGGTCGACGCGGCCGCCACCCACGAGGTCGACCAGCTCGTGTTCATCTCGTCGGACAAGGCGGTCAGGCCCGAGAACGTGCTCGGCCGCTCGAAGTGGCTGGGCGAACAACTCACGCTGCTCAGCGCCCCGCCCGGCGCCCGCTGGTGCGCCGTGCGGTTCGGCAACGTCGTCGGCAGCCGGGGCAGCGTGATCCCCACCTTCGCCCTCCAGATCGCCAACGGCGGTCCGGTCACGGTCACCGATCCGCGCATGAACCGGTTCTTCATGAGCGTCCACGAGGCGGTGCAGCTCGTCTTGCAGGCGGCCGTGCTGTCCGACGGGGGCGAGATCTTCATGCTCGACATGGGCGAGCCGGTCAGCATCCTCGAGTTGGCCGAGCGCATGGTGCGGCTCTCGGGCCACCTGGTCGGCAGCGAGATCTCGATCCGCTTCACCGGCACCCGGCCGGGAGAGAAGCTCTCGGAGGATCTCCGCGATCCCGAGGAGCACACGAGCCCGACCCCGCACCCGTCGATCCTGCGGCTGGGCCGGCTGGCGGTGCCGGCCGACCGGCTGTTCGACGGCGTCGGCGAGCTCATCCGGCTGGCCGACCACGGCCGCGACGACGCCGCCGGCCGCGTGCTGGCCGACCTCACCAACGGGCGGGATGACCTGCCCGACCACCTCGATGTCCCGGCGATGGAGCAGAGTAGGTAAATGGCCTCGATCGAGTACCTGAAAACCATCCGGCGACGTTGGAAGCTGATCGCCGCCCTGGTGATCGTGGCATTGGCGGTCGTGTACCTGACCTCGCCCGAGGAGGTCGACCGCAGCTACGACGCCACCCACGTGCTGCTGGTCGAGACCGGCGAGGGCCGGGGCGGCGATTCGTCGGGCAACCCGCAGGTGGTGGCGCTGTGGGCGACGGTGGGCGAGGTGCCGAGGCGGGCGGCCGAGGTCATCGATTGGGAGGGCGAACCGGCCGAGCTCGCGGCCAAGGTCACCGCCGAGGCCGACCGGGCCCTGGGCACGGTGTCGATCACCGCCAGCGACAAGGACCCGGCCCGGGCGGCGACGATCGCCAACGCCTTCGCCAACGAGGTGCGCGGGTACCTCACCGAGATCGACGCGCAGCGCCGCGAGGAGACCAGGGTGGCACGCGAGTCCGAGGCGGCCGACGTGATCGCCCAGGTCGAGGCGCTCGACGTCCAGATCGCCGCGGCCCCGCCGAACGTCGAGGTGCTCATCGCCCGGCGCGACGTGCTGGTCCGCCGGTTGGGCGACCTGCTGGGAACCGAAACCCAGACGGCGCCGGTCGAGTACACGACCATCCAGGAGGCCACGACCGGCGTCGAGCAGGAACGGCTCCCCGGCACCCGGAGCCGGGAGCAGCGGCTGGTGCTGGCCGGCATCGTGGCCCTGGTGCTCGGCTTCGGGCTCGCCATCGCCCTGGACCGGTCCGACACCAGGGTCCGCACCCGGCAGGCGACCGAGGCCCACTACGGGCTGCCGGTGCTGGCCGAGATCCCGCTCTTCTCGCTGCCGTCCCGCCGGCGGCACCTGGTCGTGGCCGACGAGCCAGACTCGGTGAAGGCCGAGGCGTACCGCACCCTCAGGACCGCCATCATGCTGTACCGCAGGCGCGACGACATCGAGCGGGCGACCGAGCCGCGGTCGGGTGCGCGCCACGCCCTCGGCAACGGGCACAAGATGCCCGAGCGCTCGGTGGTCATGGTGACCTCGGCCGGGGCGGGTGACGGCAAGACCACCACCGCAGCCAACCTGGCCGTGGCCTACGCCGAGAGCGGCCGCTCCGTGCTCGTGCTCGGCTGCGACCTGTGGCGCTCGGGGGTGGCCCGCCACTTCGGCGTCAAGCTCGGGCGCGGCATCAGCGAGGTCCTCGCCTCCGACGACCACGGCCCGCTCACCGACTACGTCCGGGACACCTCGGTGGCCGGAGTCAAGGTGGTCACCGCCGGGCTCGCCATCCGCCGGCCGGGCGGTCGCCTGCTCGCCGAGCAACGGCTCATCGACGACGCCAGGCAACTGGCCGACGTCGTCATCATCGACACCGCACCGATCCTGTCCGCCGCCCTCACCCGCGAACTGGCGACGATGGTCGATGCCGTGGTGGTCGTGTGCCGGGTGGGCCGCACCAGCGCCGGCGAGGCCGAACGCGCCGGTGACCTGCTCGATCAGCTCAACGCCCCCGCCCTGGGCGTCGCTTTGGTGGGCGTGGCCGCCGGCCCGCTGTCCGACTACTTCTCCTACGTCTCGCCGCGGCGCACCCGCAGGGAGATGGCCAAGGCCCAGGCCGCCGACGCGGCCGACGCGGCCGACGTGGCCGAGGCGGCAGACGGCGCGGAGGGGGCCGAGGCGGTCGAGCCCGAGGCCTCGGGCGCGGGCAC